>CAZSGJ010000018.1:0-40128 GCA_964606305.1 uncultured Armatimonadia bacterium | reverse complement strand
AGATCGAGACGACCGGGGCGAGCTGGATCGGGGATGCGCAGCGCTGGACAACGGACACATCCAAGCTGCAAAGGCTCGGATTTACAACCGAGTGGGATATTGACCGCGGTCTGGGCGAGACCATTGGTTGGTTTGATAGTGAGGAAACTTGCTAACATGCCTCGTCAATCCGTCGCCGTAATAATTCCGACCAAGAATGTTGCCGCGTTCTTTCGTCCGACTCTGGAGTCCATTCGCTTCGCAGATGAGGTAATCGTAGTTGATATGGCATCAACGGACGGTACACAGGCCCTCTGTGCGGAATATGACAATGTACGGGTCATCGATAAAGTCGATTACATTTACGCAAATGTGAATGCCGGGTTTGATGCTGCGTCGACGGACTGGGTGATTCGTTTGGATTCGGATGAAGTGCTTACTCAAGAACTGCAAAACGAGATACTAACCTTTCTGGAAAATCCACCAGCGAACATTAATACGATTCGATTCCTTGGCCGGCATCACATGTTTGGGCTCCCGATGTCCTGGGGGGTGGGGCATCCAAGCCGAAGCATGCGTAACCATATGTTTCGCAAAGGAACAGCACGCTATCCATGTAAGCTGGAGCATGAGGACTTGGATGTCACTCCGGATTCCATGGACTTTGTTCATCCGTATAACCACTACACAAACCATACCGTTGAAGAAGTGGTACAGAAGTTTAACTATTACACACAACGGGATGTTGAGCGCCTGACTAAGGATGAAAGAACGGCTGAAAATCCGTTCAAGCTCTTTTATCAGGGATTACGACTGTTTGTGCTGTACTACGTTCAATGGAAAGGTTACCGTGATGGGATGCTTGGCTTTTACTCAGCCCTGTTTCGCGGTCCGATTTATTTGTGGATTGACCGTGCAAAGCGCTGGGAAGTCTCTAGGCAAGAGGACCTGAAGAAATGAAGAAGTTACTGGTCACTGGGTCATCCGGTCTGATTGGCAGTGAAGTTTGCGTGCACTTTGCGGCACTTGGTTGGGAAATCCATGGCGCCGATAACAACGGACGTGCGGTGTTCTTTGGTCCAAATGGAGACACGCGCTGGAATCAGAGCCGGCTACAGAAACAGCTGCCTGGATTTGTCCACCATGAAGTGGATATCCGAGACCGTAACGGCGTATTGGAGCTGCTGGAAACCGTGCGCCCGGATGCAATCGTACACACTGCTGCGCAGCCCAGCCATGACCTTGCGGCTAAAATGCCATTTGCCGACTTTGATACGAATGCTGTCGGCACAATGAATATGCTTGAGGCGACACGTCAGTTTGTTCCCGAGAGTCCCTTTGTACACATGTCGACGAATAAGGTCTACGGGGATGCACCAAACTTTCTACCACTCAAAGAGCTTGACACCCGGTGGGAATACGCCGATGCCGCAGACCTTGGCGGCATCCGGGAAACGCTGTCCATTGACCAATGCAAGCACTCTTTGTTCGGTGCGTCGAAAGTTGCAGCAGACATTATGGTACAGGAGTATGGTCGCTATTTCGGGATGCCGACCTGCTGCCTGCGCGGCGGGTGTCTGACCGGACCAAACCACTCCGGGGTTGAGCTTCATGGCTTCCTGTCCTATCTCGTCAAGTGCAACCTAGAGGAACGAACATACAATGTCTTTGGATACCTTGGAAAACAGGTTCGGGACAACATCCATTCGTTGGATGTCGCGCGGTTTATCGATGCATTCATTACTGCACCGCGGGTTGGAGAAGTCTACAATCTGGGAGGCGGTCGCGGTAACAGCTGTTCCATATTGGAAGCATTTGACCGAATCGCTGCAGTGTCCGGAAAGCCAATGCGCTACGAGTATGTTGACAAAAATCGTGAAGGCGACCACATCTGCTACATTTCGGATCTCAGCAAAATCAGGGAACACTATCCAATGTGGGACATCACTAAGTCATTGGATGACATCTTTACAGAAATCCATGATGCCTGGGTGACACGGACGGTCGGGTAGGCAGGCATTGGACTGGAAACGCACGCTTATCGTTAATGACTTTCCGCCGAGCACTTTGGCAGGGGCCCCGCTAATCCTTCGACAGTGTTTTTTGGGGATGCCAGCTGACCATCTGCATGTGCTCTGTTGCGGTACATTTCATGACCCCGTGGATGATACAGTTCGCTCGACGTATCTTCCTTGTCCGCATGAAGTCGTGTCGGGAATCAGACGTGGGGCAATACGCCCGAGCCGCTGGGGCGTTCCGCTGGTCGCAAATATCAATGCACTCCGGATACCAGATATCACGCGTCGCGGTATCCGTATATGTCAGGAACACGGTATAAGGGCGATAGTCACCGGCACTGTGAATATGGAATTTACAGTTGCAGCTTGGCGGATTGCCAAGCACCTTGGGCTACCACTCTATATCTGGGAACCGGATGACTGGTTTTCTGCGAACCCTGCACCTGCCGTAAAGCTCCTTGCCGGGGAGCGGATGGCTTCTCTCAAGGGTGCTGCCCACATCTGGACCGTTTCTGAACCCATGGCAAAGCGTTTCCGCGATCGCTACGACCTTGAGAGTGAACCCCTGCACCATGTTTTGGACATTGACCGTTGTCGCGAGCTGGCATCAACGGTAACTCCGCCTACAGACAAGATTAGGATTGTCTACACGGGGAGCATCAACGAAATGTTCCGCGAGACGTTGGTGTGGTTCGCTCAGATCATCAACCGTGGTTTGACCATCGATGGGCGTACCGTAGAGCTGGTGATTTGGACACCGCATAAACCAGTTGCCTTTTTGGGGCCGAATGTTCACTGGGGTGGCTTTGTACCTGTTGAACAGATTCCACTCAAACTCGGCGAAAGCCATATCGCAGCTGTACTGGTTTCCTTTACTGACAGACCAGATATCCGCTCGCTTATAGAAACAAGCATCTACACAAAGACGGTCGACTATCTTGCCAGTGGAACACCAACACTGATTATCGCCCCAAAATACGCTGCTCAAGTTGATGCCTTCGGTCCTGCATCCGTTGTCCTGACACAGCTGGATGAGGCTGCACTCGTCGCCGCTATTTCCGAAATGGCGCTGGACAATGAGAAACGATCACGCTTGCGAGCTAGTGGATATGCTCTCGTGCGTGAGCGGCATAGCATGTCCGCACGGGAAAAAATCTTTCTCTCGAAGCTGAGGGATTAATCTGCGTACTTAGTTATGGACGCGATGGTAGTTCGGGACTTACTGGCAACCCAGGTCGTACGATTGTCACCGGCTTTACTGCCGAAGGTGGCTTAGGTTTGCCATATGTGTCCCAACCAAGGTCTTCGGTCTCGATTCGACCATCAGGATGTTGTATCGTCCGCTTTGCCGAAACCTTATACGCACCGCTCGGTAGATAAATGGGCTCTGTCGTAGCGATGTTAACCTTCGGCACGGACGACGACAGGGGACCGTATATGCGTACATGGAAGTTCTTTCCATCCGCAGCGGCCGTCAGATAAAGCGGACCATCCGTATTGTTTGCGAACTTAAAGTCCAAATGTCCATAGGAAACGCTTGCATCCCGCGCCGGGCTTAGGTAGGCAACCGGTAGTGAATGATTATGTCGCTCAACGATTTTGAGTCCACCCATGAGAACCGCGTTGTACAACGTGCTTGACGACTGACATACGCCACCACCGACTCCATCCACAATTTGACCATCCTGGAATTGGTGTGCTGTCTTCCACCCTCGCGATTCAGTACGCGGACCTACGCGGTTGTTATAGCTGAACACTTCTCCTGGCTGCAGTAGATGGCCATCCAGCTTGGATGCAGCAAGAGCAAGATTCGATTTGCGGTTTGCGCTGCTTGATGCGTAATTTGTGAAATATGCCGATCGCAAGGTCCCCAGTGGCGAAAGGTCGCTGTTCTTAATCTTTGGCTCAACGGAGGTCAGGATAACCGTTGCCTCCGCTCCATCAAACAACCCATCGCCGGAATCAGAAACGATTTTCCATGTTGCATCCATTTCAAAGCGCAGGCCAGATTTATGCGGCTTGTCGATGGTGAGGCCAACGCCTCGTTTTGCAAACGCATGAGCATCCGTTGGTAATCGGTTCAGTTGATGTGCAATCTGGCGGAGCCATGCCCTGGATGCAGCATCGGGAACCGTTACAGGAACAGAAATAGCCACTCCACGCGGCTTATCACCAGTGATAATGCGTTGAGCCACAGACTCGGAATCACCTACCGCCAGTGCTTTATCAATCGCACTGTCGACATCGATTGCAGCTCCAAGCATCCCCAATGTTCTACGCCAGGTATCTGGCTTAGTCGGGTGTCTGAGGACGATTTCCGCCGCGTCCTGCCGTACGAGCGTTTCACTCAGTGCAGTTTCAGCCTCTTCACGTGTCATCCCACCGACATCGATACCCGCGATTGTTACTCCAGCGACAATGCGTGTGTTTGGTAGATGCGTGTTGAACCCGGCAATGCCAATGCCGCCTGACAAAAGTACAAAGCCGCTAGCCAGTGGAATGGCCGGATGGCGGCCAATGAACCAGAAATTCACTTTATCGACATCCCGGTTCGATGATGATCATGATGGAGGTGTTTTACGAGCAGTTTGAGCTCAGCGATTTCAGCCTTGAGCTCCATGATTGTTTCGTCATTAGGGTCAACTGCGTTTGTCCTCGCATCCATGACATCAACCTGAGGTTGTTGTGTGGTTGCACCGATACGAACGACGCGTGCCGGTATGCCGACAGCGGTTGCGCAGGCGGGGATGTCCTTTGTGACGACGGCATTCGCACCAATACGCGCACCATCACCGATAGACACATTCCCTAGAATCTTGGCCCCCATGCCAACGAGGACGTGATTCCCCAAAGTTGGATGGCGTTTGGTTTTTTCAAGGGACGTTCCGCCGAGTGTGACGTTGTGATACAAAACGCAGTCATCCCCGATAATTGCTGTTTCACCTATTACCACACCCATCCCGTGGTCAATAAAGCAACGTCGGCCAATGGTCGCTGCAGGATGAATTTCGATGCCAGTAGAGGCTCTCGACATCGTACCGATCACGCGCGCAAGTAAGTGTGCCCGTCGGTGCCAGCAGGCATGCGCTAAACGATGCCAAACCATTGCCCACAGCCCGGGGTACGTCATCACATCAAGGAAGCCGCGTGCAGCCGGATCCTTGTTTATAATCGTTTGGATGTCTTCCCGGAAAAAATGAAACATTTGTTTTCATCGTACAGATGTGGCACAGATGGTGCAACGTCACGGTGTGTAGGTATTTTTGTGCTTCAGCCCTAAATGATTATTGGCACCTTGCCAGAATACTCTCTGTGCAAGCCGTATTAACCTCTTCATCATCGTTTCAGCAATCCCGCTATGCCTATCCGGCGCCGCTCCGCGTGTTAGGGTTGGTTGCCATGATTGTGGGGGTACTCATCGCTGCTGGTTTAGCCGGTGCCGTGATGTTAGTCAAACTCCCGTTTTCGATGATAACCACCCGCTGAATCATCAATGTCTCCAGCTCAAGGGTAGTCGAGAGTTTCCGTAAGTCGATGTTCTACACACGTCAAGCCATCTAATCCTCATCTCCTGAAGGATTTCTGCCTCTGTTTACGGTAATACGCATCGGAGGAATCTGCACGTGCGTGTTGTTATGTTGTCCTGGGAGTTTCCGCCTAAGCGCGTTGGTGGCATCGCTGCAGCCCTCGAAGGACTGGCACCCGCAGTCGCTATGCAAGGGTGCTCTGTGGATGTCATTACGGCTGGTGATGCCGGTGGGGCAAGCTGTGAGGTAGTCAATGCCAATCTGACCATTCACCGCGTGCTCGTTCACGTTGAGACCCACGACTTTTTCGATTGGATCCATCGCCTTAACGACGCGATGTATGCTCCAGCTGCTGAAGTTGTACGAAAAGCCCGTGCAAAAGGCGAGGATGTCGTCCTTCATGTGCATGATTGGCTTACAATGTTTGTTGGCTTACGCCTCAAGGACGATCTCGGGCTTCGTTTGGTGACCACGATTCATGCGACCGAATACGGGCGTAATCACGGAATACACACCGACACTCAACATCAGATACACAGCTGGGAATGTGACCTGATCCAACGCTCCGATGCGGTCATCGTGTGCTCGGAAGCAATGCGTCACGAAATAGTCCAGCATCTCGGCGCCCACTGGCACAGAATAACCGTTATTCCAAATGGTGTGGATGCAAGCAAAATCGGTGCTCACTTTACACCTGAAGAGCGTGAATCCTTTCGATCGCGCTTTGCCGGAGCGAATGAGAAGATTGTTTTCTTCATTGGGCGGATGGTTGGAGAAAAAGGAGCGCATCTATTGGTTGAGGCTGTCGGCAAGCTTCATCCGAGTCTTCCAATCAAACTTGTGATTGCTGGCGGAGGAGCGAGGACACACTTGGAGGACCGCGCGCGCGCCCTTGGTATCTGGGATAGCGTTTATTTCACAGGTCGTATTTCGGATGAAGACAGGGATGGTCTTTATTCAGTTGCTGATGTCGCTGTTTACCCAAGTCTCTACGAGCCGTTTGGAATTGTGGCTCTCGAAGCAATGGCTG
This sequence comes from uncultured Armatimonadia bacterium, assembly GCA_964606305.1. Taxonomy (GTDB): domain Bacteria; phylum Armatimonadota; class Armatimonadia; order Armatimonadales; family Armatimonadaceae; genus CAIRTT01. The sequence continues at coordinate 33,574 of CAZSGJ010000018.1, read as the reverse complement.
CGGGTGTACCGGTGGTTGTCAGCGATGCCGGTGGCCTGCGCGAGGTTGTCGAGCATGATGTTACCGGTACGACGACCTACGCCGGCGATGTGAATTCACTGGCATGGGGTATTGATCGTGTCCTGCGGGATGAGGCGCGTGCGACATCACTTGCGGCCCGCGCCAAGGAAGTTGTTCAGACGAAGTTTTCCTGGAACCCGATTTCCAGAGCAACAGTGGAGGTTTATCAAAATGTACTCAATGCATAGACTCGTTACCATCGGAGGCATCGTCGCCTCGTTAGTTATCAGCGGCTCGGCAATGGCGGATGTTTCCCTTCCGCGAACAATCAGTGACCACATGGTTCTGCAGCGTAACAAACCGGTTCGTATTTGGGGATGGGCTGATGCCGGAGAGGCTGTGACCGTCGATGTCGCAAAGCGTAAGGCGACGACTACTGCTGGCGCAGATGGGTCCTGGGAAGTGTTTCTTCCATCGCTTCCAACGGGTGGACCATATGTCTTAAATGTCACTGGCAAAAACAAGCTCCAAATCTCAGATGTTCTTGTTGGTGAGGTATGGGTTTGCTCCGGTCAGTCTAATATGGAGTGGCCAGTCCGAATCACCTTTGAGCCAGAGAAGACAGCGAAAGAGAGCACGGATGACGGTCTTCGGATGTTCACTGTTACCAAAGCCATATCCGACACGGAACTCAAAGATGTGACCGGTTCGTGGCAGGCAGCTTCACCTTCAACCACACCAAACTTCTCGGCGGTTGGCTACCACTTTGCAAAGACACTGCGTAAAACCCTGGGATGTCCAATCGGAATGATTCATACCAGCTGGGGCGGCACGCGTATAGAAGCGTGGACCAGCCCTGCAACAAATATCGCTGCGGGAATGAGTAAGGATGAGTTCAAGCCCGGGGACAATCGCAATGCCAACAAGGCATCCGTTCTCTACAACGCGATGCTTGTTCCTGTTGCCAAGTACACCGTCACGGGTGCTATTTGGTATCAGGGCGAGTCAAATGCTGGAAACCCGATGAAGTATCGTACTCAGCTTCCGCAAATGATTGCGGACTGGCGCTCTGTTTTCCAGACACCGGATCTGGTGTTCCTCCCAGTTCAGCTTGCTCCATTCACGGCAAATGGCAACAATGCGACGAGCTACGCGGAAATTCGCGAAGCACAATCCATGGCTGCAGAAAAGGATAAGCGTGTGGGTGTTGCTGTCATCACTGATGTCGGAGAAGAGAAGGACATCCACCCAAAGAAGAAAGGCCCTGTAGGAGAGCGTTTGGCACTTCAGGCCGCGCGTATAGCGTATGGCAAGAAGAATGATGGTTCATCGCCAAGTAAGAGGAATGTCCGCTACTACGATGGCTTTGCGATTGTTTCGTTCCGAAATACCGGTGCTGGCCTTGTGATTAAGGGCGGAACCATCAACGAGAATCCAGTCCCAAGTGACAAGCTGTTAGGCTTCCAGATTTCTGGTGCAGATGGAGTTTGGCACGACGCCGATGCAACAATTATTGACCGCGACCGCGTTGAGGTCTCCAGCCCTAAGGTTGCCAAACCGAAGAATGTCCGCTTTGCGTTTATCAACTTCCCGATGGCAAACCTCTTCAGTATCGGTGGGCTTCCAGTAGAGCCATTCCGTACCGACAGACCGTAACCTACAAGATAATAAACCTAACAACCACCGTTGGTAACTGGACTCGCGGTGGTTGTTTTACTTTGGCAAGACCGCGTAACACGTTGAATTTGAATGCTTCTGAAGAATCTTTGTTTCTTGTTCCTTGGGATAGCAAACCTCTTCAGTATCGGTGGGCTTCCAGTAGAGCCATTCCGTACCGACAGACCGTAACCTACAAGATAATAAACCTAACAACCACCGTGGGTCACTGGACTCGCGGTGGTTGTTGACTGTTTGATGGTCCTTGAATCAGCGATAAAGGATGATTGCCTCACCGAGTTTTAAGACGCGATGTGTTTGTCCAATCGCATCACATGCATCTACAAACTCCTGGGGATCTGCGGTGTTAAAGGCAAACAAGTCATAGTGATTGGGAATCACGCACCTTACGTTTAGTGAATGCGCAACCGCGGCGGCTTCAGGGCCCGAAAAGTTACCCGACACGCCACGGGATGGGTCTCGACCATTTATGGGTAACAGTGCAACTGCTGGTTTGTACGACGACACGGCATCGATAAGGCCATCATAGGGGATGCAATCGCCACTGTGATAAATGGTCACGCCACCAATGGTAAAGCAGTAGCCGTAGTAGCGATAATCACCGTTTTCATCAGTATCAAGCGCTTCATGTGCGGCAGGTACAGCTGTAATCGAGCATCCGGGAATGTCTGGAAACATTAGCGTGTCATGAACCGGCAATCCGATAAAGCGGGGCTCGGCATCGGCTACCCCGACTCCCGTCAACCGATCTAATGCAAACGCGTAGTTCGCCCGCGGAACAACTATTTTGACCGCAGGATTTGCAAGAATCAGCGCAGCCAATGTCTCACCATCCAGGTGGTCTGTATGGTTATGGGAACTGGTGATAAACGAGATACCCGAGAGGCGCTCCGGCGATATGACCAGCTGTGAAATGCGTTCGTGAGGCTTATTTGTGCCAGCATACTTTCGCGTCAGCGAGTCTGAGAGATAAGGGTCGATGAGAAATCGGAACCCCCTGTGAGACACCAAGTAGCCACTTTGACCCAGCCATGCAATCACCACATGTTCGCCACATGATGCTTCCAAGTTGGAAAAATTCTCGAGAAAAGCATCGTCTGAGAACAGGGGGACAATCACGGCTAAACTGCAGCCTGTTGACGAACAGCCCGGACACCAGCACACATATTTGTCAGCTTGCGGCTGGCCGCCCAGCGCGCCGTCTGTGATAGTCCACAATCTGGCGCAAATGCCAGCTGCTCGGCGGGCGCATGCTCAAGGCACATCCTGACGCGGCGGGATACCTCATCGACAGTCTCGATGTAATACGACTTGACATCGATGATTCCGACTGCCGCAACTTTTCCAGCATCAGCAATCGCACGAATCACTTCGATTTCTGCAAACTCCCGGCTTGCCATCTCTACATGGATCTCATCGAGGGACATTCCAAGGAACGCAGGAAACATCGGGGCATATTGACGCGGTCCGACGGCTCTGGCTTTATAGTTTCCAAAACAGAGGTGCGTTGAAAGGTGACACTTACCCACAATTGGCGCCACGGTGCGATTGAAAATGTCTACAAAGCGCTCGGGATCTTCTTTGTGGGCATAGCAGCTCATACTGGGCTCATCAACGGTAATCTCGGTGCACCCGGCATCAACGAGCGCAACGAGCTCGGCCTGAATCAGAGGCAGTAGCGCTTCGGTTACTTCCCAGCGGTCTTCGTATACATCCCCTGGAACCAGACGGCCACTCATGGTGTAAGGGCCCGGGACGCTTGCTTTGAGCACGGGGCCAGCAGGAGCAATCCTTTTGAGGCGAGAGAACTCATCCACAGCGCCGAGACCACGCTCCGCGCGAAGCGGCGAGACGATTTGATGCCGTCCGCGCTGGTCATGTGCTGGCGGACCGAAACGACGTGGACTATCGCCCTCAAGCTCAATGCCCGTCAAAAAGCCATAGAAGCTTAGGTTGAAGTCCAGACGGGTTTGCTCGCCATCTGAAATGACATCCAGCCCTGCATCGACCTGATCAGCAACGGCAACACGTACGGCATCGTTTTGTATTTCTTTGATGTCATCTGCGCCGAACTGGTCCAAATGTCCAGATGCAAACTCAAGCCAGCTTGGGAATGGGTAGGAGCCGATGACGGTGGTACGAAGGGGGATTCTGGACATGTTTTATTCTAACTTACCCGGCAGTCTTGCCGACATTTTCGTAGAGCTTTGCGATACGGTGCGCATGCTCATCATAGGCAGACTGAAACAATTCGGTTGACTTTTCTTGACCAGCTACAACACCCGCGGTCAGAACCTTGGGAGGCGCGCCCGCCGCCGTTAAGAGGGCCGCTGTTTCCGCCTTGATACAGTTGATCAACATCGCACCGCCAACTGTTGAACCGGGGGCAACCGGCGTTTCCAAGCCATCGATAGTAACCATCGCATCACCCATTGGTGCGCCGGTATCGAGAACAATGTCAGCAAAGTCCATCAGTTTTAGACCGGATGCCGCCTTGCTTGTGCTCGGTTCAGCATGTCTGCTGCTGACGATCGCGATGACTTTGATACCCGCTGCCTTAAAACCTGCTGCCATTTCAATGGGAACAACGTTACAGCCAGAGCTACTGATGACAATAGCTGTGTCGCTTGCCGAGAGGTCAAAGTTACGCAGTATCTGGTCTGCGAGTCCGGAAACATTTTCAAGAAACATTGCCTGCCGCTGGCCATTGGCACCGACTACTAGGTTGTGGAATGACAATGAGAGCTCGACGATGGGATTCCAACCTGGAAAGGAACCATAACGCGGCCACATTTCCTCTACCATCATCCGGCTATGTCCGCTTCCAAAGACATGAACCATCCGGCCCGCGAGAATCGTCTCACTGCACCATTTGGCCGCTTGTTGGATGGCTGGCGTTTGAGCACGCACACGTCCGATGATTTCTGCACAGGAGTCCAGATAGTTGTCCGAATATGAGTTACTGCGGGTCATGCTGTAATCCTCCAAGAGACCATCCACCGTCGACGGCCAGCTGCTGACCAGTGATACTTGCTGCAGAATCGGATGCGAAAAACAACAGTGCATCCGCGATGGCATCCGCTTCGACAAACCCTCGCGTCAACGGCTGGCGCCGCTTTGCATACGCACAAATGTCAGGGTTTTCCTGTGCCCGGATGCTCATCGGGGTACGGGTAAGCCCGGGGAGAACTGCGTTGACTCGGATCCCCAGTTCTGCGTATTTACTCGCGGAATGGTTTACGAGCCCGATAAACGCGCTCTTGGATGCCATATAGGCGGCAGTGGCAAATCGGTCTGGCTCAGGATGAGACGCGAGGGCAGTTCCTGTCAGCGTGATGCTGCCGCCTGTGTTGTTTCGCGCGAACATCCGAACTGCCTCGCGGGTTACTAGAAATGCAGTCGTCAGATTGAGGTCAAATGTCTGCTTCCAAGCATCCAATGTGACATCCGTGAGCGGACCATCCCCAAAAGACCGACCCGAACCACCGGCGACATGAATGACACCATTGATGTCAGTAACCCCGGAAAAAATGCTTGCGACGGCAGCTTCGTCCCGTAAATCACAGACAAGCCCGTTGGCTCCCGTTTCGGACGACAACTCAGCCACTTCGACTGCATTCACCCCCACGAATGTAACTGCAATTCCCTTTGTCATTGCCTTTCGCACGGTAGCCGCGGCAATACCAGAGCTGCCCGTAACAAAGATGTGGCTACGCATTCTCAGGGATGGCTCCGGCAGGTAGGCGCATCACTGTGCCGACCTTGACGGTTTTACCAGTGTCTGCACTCTCGATGGCGGCAAAGCACAGCATTAGCGAGCGGAGATTTCCTTCGGCATCGTTGCGGGCTTTTCGACCACTTGAGGATGCATCGAGCAGTTCGGCCATTGTCCCCACAAAGCCGTCGTTGAACCACTTTCCAAGCAAGTCGGGCTTTGCACGGCCTGCGGCAAGGTTGAGAGTTACCTCCTGCGTCCCGCCATCCGGTCCGGTACTGCTTACGCTTCCACTTGTCCCAATCACCGTCGTCGAGTCTCCTGAGCCATAAAGGCATCCGGCATCAAAGGAAACCGTCGCCCGCCCGCCTTGCCACTCAATGACTGCGGTTGCCTCAAGCGCCGGTAGGTTTAGGTCAACCCGTGGAGCTCCCCGAAATGCGGTCACATTTACATCCACATTTGCTGGCAAAAGCGATGCCACAAAATCAAACCAATGGATTGCAAAATCATAGAGAATAATGTCACGCATCTGAGCAAATGGAGTGCCTGCAATCCACGTATGGTTCCAGTGAATCTGCGTATGGATTCCTGTAATGGTTCCGAGGGTGCCGGATGTCACAAGCTCACGAATATAGGAAAAGTGGGGTGCAAAGCGGCCATTTTGGTTTACGCAAAGCATCACACCTTTTTGTTCGGCAAGGGCAATCAGCTCTTCGCCAACATGGATATCCGTAACAAATGGTTTTTGCGAAAGGACATGATGTCCGCATTCGATTGCGCGTCGAAGCAATGGCGGCCGGTGGCGGGTATGTGTCGCGATGTCAATCGCATCCAAACCGGCAAGCGCAAAGATTTCTTCCGGATTGTCCGTGACAAGGGCATCGGGGAAGAACTGGTCTGCACGCGCCTGCGCACGGCTCTTGTCAATGTCACACAACGCGACGACATTCCATCCGCGCGACTTGTATGCAGCGAGGTGAGTGCTTGCAATACCACCGCATCCGATGAGGGCTACACGAACACCACGTTCAATCACCGCCGGTGCATACGGGAGATCTGGTGCATCAATTTCTTCTACCGCAGCTGCAACCAATGCATATTGGTCATCGGTGGGGAGGGTGTCCTGCTTGCTCATACGTAATTCAATGTCCTTCCTGCTGCTGATGATGCGACAGCCAGGTCTACGATTTTCTGTCCAATGCGACAAATGCGCGGCGTCAGCGGCGCATGAAGGGTTTCAGGCGATGCGGCATTGGCATCGAAATGCTCGATTATATTGCGCATCGGGGCAGCGAGTATATCAACTGCAACAGGGGTAGGAACCGGATGTTCCACTGTCTGTAACATCACATGGTCCTCGTAGTCATAGCTACTGATAGTTCCAGCTGTCCCAACAACGACAAATCCACATTTTGGTTGCGGCTGGATGGTCCACGGGTCTGTAAATGTTCCCCACCGCGTTTCAAACTTTGACAGCCCGCTTGCATAGCGACATACAACGATTGCATGTTCATCCACAAATGTTGGATCGACGTTGTCGGTTATTGCCGTGACGCTAAGTGGCTCTCGGCCATTCATAAACCATGTACCAAGCGTCGTCCCGTAGCCGAGATAGTCGAGAAGGCTACCGCCACCAAGGGCCGGGTCATACCACCAGGATGAGCGCTTCATCGCGGCGGCATCTGCCTCAGAAACCTCAACCTTGTCTGCCAGGTGACGCAGTGGTCCCCGGTTGCCATCATAGAAGTGAACCTCAATAACATCCCCGATGACACCATCTTCGATTAGGCGTTTCGTCGTTATATGCGGCGGATACCAGGCGAGAGGCCAGTTGATTGCAAGGGTTTTTCCTGCCTTTGCAGCTGCATCAATCATGCGATCCGCATCGGCAACATTAGCTGCAAACGGCTTTTCACAAATCACATGTAGTCCAGCCTCAAAGGCAGCCACGGTTACATTTGCATGTTCGGCAGTTGTGGAGCAGACGATGGCAACGTCAGCATTTGACTTGGCAAGTGCAGTTGACAAGTCGGTGTAGACACAATCCGATGAGAGTGAATGGTTTGCCATCGCTGCCGACATTTTGTTGATGTCCGTGTCGTAAATCCCAGCAATTGAGCAACCGGGCGTTTCGGTCACCATCCGTAACAAATCGCCCATGTGCATATGATCAAAACAGAGTCCTAAGTAGCGCATTCCGGTGGTTTCCTAGTTTTTCTGACGCCGGTCGGGAGCAAATGCTGCCAGCTCTGCACAGGATGAAAAGTTTTGTTTGGGATTGGTTCCATTTGCTGGAGCACCACTTACGCGGACACCTGAGATTCGGATTGGAGTTGGAAGCCGCAGCGTGAACTCCTGTCCATCGGTGAGTGGTGGCTGTGTGTCCGCAGTCGTCTGTGGGTAACCCGGCAAACGCCCCAACGATTTCCAGCGTCCACCCGGAGACTCCTGCACTTCAACCAACGGGGCTCCAACAAACCAGCCACCATCGAAGAAACAGTGCCCATGGGTATAGACTATGCGGTCTATTTCAACCTGATCAGCGGTGTGGACCGCATACCAATCGTTTTCCTCGCGGGAGTTGCTGTATGTAACTACCAGTGATTTTGGTTCACCATCGACAATAGAGCCATTTATGTTTCCTGGTCGGGAGCGCGACTCGGTTGCTCCGAGAAGAACGTTACCTATTCTCCGCTGAACTGGAGTATTCGTACGCAGCCAAACCGTGTAATCCTCGCCATTTGTTCCGCAGTCAGCAAAAGGTTGTAGGGAAACCGTGCCCTTCGCGGTCTTGAGGGTAAAGGAACGTTGTCCAGTTTGCTCGGGCATCTTGGGCGTAATGACGGATGTGGATGGCTTATCGGACGCCTTTTTGTCAGCCACTGCGGCAAGAATCCACGGGCCAAACATGAATGCCGCGAGAGTCTTGTTAGAATCTTTGCCATCAATCCGCTTGATCTGAATTCTGGATGTGAATGTGCGGGATTGCCCGACTTTCCAGCCTGACGGAAGGCGTGACACGGCAGACGATACATTGCCTGCCAACCAAGTCGGTTTACGCCACCCAATAGAATAGGTTCCAGACTTTCCCGACTTCAATGTCCAGCGGAAGCGGACTTCGGCAACGCCACGATTGTTGATCCATTCAACATCCTGAACCCAGACATTACCCTTGTAGGTAACTGCACATGACTCTGGCAGGGTGAAGATCAAGCTGCCATTTGGCTCAGTCACGGCAAACAGTTCAGGTAACAGCGCGACTGCACGAGGGCCACTTGAGACACAGCAGTTGATCCCGGGTGTGTAGGGTTTTGTTCCATCCAGGGATGTGTAATAACACCATGTTCTGCCATCCGGATGCTGGGCAGCGGCAAGGTGATTGAATGCTGCCTTTTCAATTTGAGCGGCGTATGTTGGCTTACCGGTAAGGCGCAACAGCTGGGTACAGAGTTGAATCCACGTCGTAGTGACGCACGTTTCACCCACATTGGCATTCGTCCCGTTCGGAAGCTGTCCATGTGGATGAAAGTGTTCCCCATGACTCATCGACCCTGTGATGTACGTATGATTCGCGATGACATCCGATGCCGCTTCTTCAATGGTTCGGATGATGTCAGTATCTCCGATGGTGCGGGCGTACTCACAGAGACCGACCATATTCGAGAGCATTTCGTAGGCTTTGCCGTTGGCAACTTTTTCGACACCGCCGTGTGTTCGAAGTGTACTTAGAATACGTGGACCGCGGTCTGATTCGATTGCAGTAACAATCATATGCGCCAACATCAGGTACCGCTGCTCACCCGTCCGTCGGTAGAGGAGAACGACTGGTTCAAGGACACTGGTTGCAGCCATCCCCACATGCGTCCCGGCATCCAACAACTTTTGCGGTTGTGTTGCAAACTTATTGTAGAGAAGGTCACCGACTTTGCGGCATGCATCCAGGGCAAGCGGGTTACCCGTCCACCGGTGAGCCTGCAACAGACCTATCAGACAGTACTTGTGGGACCATACATCCCAGTCGGCACCCTCGTAGAGTCCGAAGCGCTTATCCGGGGTGTATGTGCCGAGATAGCCATCCGGCTCAATACAGGAAACAAGCTCGGAAACCGCGTTATCCAGTTTTGTTCGCAATGCTGGATTGCCGGTGCGTGCCCACTCCAGGGAGAGGGCATCCAAGTACTTTCCAACATGCTCGCCAATCCAAGGGTGGCTACCGGGACGATTCTTGAAGCCTGCCAGCAGGGGTGTCGTGTCCATCGGGGTAAGACGGCCCTGACCATTGGATGCGATACGGGAACCAAGCCAACCGGAGACATCAATGTCCTGCGGGACGAGCAGGTTTATACGGTCGGCAAGGCGTGGGGTTACTAAGTCGGAAATCGGTTTGCGGCGTGGCATATCAGACATAACACCAATTACCGCATTGAACAGGTGTCTTCCTGCCGGGGAACCGTGCATGGCAGGATAACTTATCGAACAAGGCGAACCAGTACACCATATGTCTGAAAAGTCCTCACAGGTAACCGCACAGGACGATGTCCTGCTTAAGAAAGTGGTTCGGAAACTAATTCCGTTCCTGTTCTTCCTTTACATCATCGCTTATCTAGACCGCGTCAATGTCAACTTTGCGAAGCTGGAAATGCCTTGGTTCTCCAGCGCACAGTATGCTTTTGGAGCTGGAATCTTCTTCATCGCCTACTTTATTTTTGAAGTTCCCAGCAATCTGGTGATGCGAAAAGTCGGTGCAAAGAAGTGGATTGCAAGGATTATGTTTACGTGGGGCATCATCGCGATGCTCTTTATCTACGTCAAGAACAACTATCCACTTTTTGTAAGTCTTCGGTTCCTGCTGGGAATTGCCGAGGCGGGATTCTTCCCCGGCGTGCTTTTGTATCTGACTACCTGGTTCACGAGTAAAGAGCGGGCAAGAATGGTTTCACTGTTTATGACAGCCAATGCCGTCACGCTCAGTCTTGGCTCTCCACTCAGTGGACTGCTGATTGATCGCGGTCCATGGCTTGGACTCGCAGGATGGCAGCAGATGTTTCTCTTTGAAGCCCTGCCGGCTGTCATCATGTCGGGTGTCGTCCTGTGGTACCTGCCAAATGGTCCTGAAGATGCCAAGTGGCTGACTTCCGATGAAAAGGCAGTGATTCAGCGACGCCTTTCCGAAGATGGCAGCAAGACGGTTGAGCACGGGCCTATCCTTCCGATGCTAAAAGAACCTGATATGTGGAAGCTTTCCGCTGTCTACCTCTTTGCTGTAACCGGTATGTATGGAGTTGGATTTTGGGTTGCTGACCTTGTGAAGAAGCTGCTTGTCACTACGGGAGGAATGGACGCCTTCACGAATCTCGGAATCAAATCCGGATTAGCAGTCGGCTTGGTCTGTGTGCCTGTGTTTACGCTAACAGGCATTGCGATGGTTATGAATGCGGCTAGTTCTGACAGAAATCAGGAGAGACGTTGGCACGTTGCCATACCTGCGTTTCTGGGTGCCGCGGGTCTTGTTGGTTTTGCACTCCTCCAAAAGTACGAGCTAGCAGCGCTTATCGCTCTTACCATATCCGTTTGCGGAATGTGGAGTATTCTCGGACCATTCTGGGCGATGCCCCCACGTGTCCTTGGCCGTCTTGGGGCACCTGCCCTCGCTGCCGGACTTGCTCTCATCAACTCAATCGGAAACCTTGGTGGCTTCTTTGGACCAAAGGTGCTTGGTGAAGCAAAAGATCTTTCCCAGCAGGGTCTCTTTATCCTTGCTGGATGTGTAGCCATCTCCGGAATTGTCGCACTCACCATCAAGGTCACCGCTCAAGCAAAGGTCGAAGCATCCGCATGAATATCAGAAAGTCAACCACGCTCGTCGTCGCTGCATTAGCCTGCCTAGGACTGCAAGGCACTGCGACAGCACAGAAGGAATTCGAACAACAACGCGATTCATTTGCGCAACCTGGAGTTCCCCAAGGCGTGATGCACCACTACGTCTACACCAGCAAGGCAGGGATGTTCCCCGGCACCGTCCGCGATGTATGGGTTTACATCCCAGCCCAATATGACGCCAGCAAACCAGCGGCATTAATGTTCTTCCATGATGGCGGGGGATATGTTGGCCGGGATGGTGGCTACCGTCTCCCAAACATCGTGGATAACCTGATTGCAAAGGGGGAGATGCCGGTTACGGTTTGCATTATGGCAAATCCGGGAGTTGTTCCTCCTGCTGATGAAAAAACGCAGCTGCCACGCTACAACCGCAGTGTTGAATATGATGGCATGGATGACCGAAACGCTCGCTTCCTAATAGAAGAGCTCATACCGGATGCCACCAAGCGCTACAAACTGAATATCACTTCGGATCCTCGGGGCCATGCAATCAGCGGTGGAAGCTCCGGCGGAATTGCTGCATTCACTGCAGCCTGGGAGCGTCCGGACTACTTTGGGAAAGTCCTTGGCTTCATTTCGTCCTTTACCGATCTCCGCGGTGGCCATAACTATCCATCGTTGATACGCAAGCTCGAGCGCAAGCCGATTCGCCTCTATCTTGAAGAAGCCGTGAATGATCAGGACATCTACTCTGGATCATGGCCGATCGGCAATACCGATGTTGCAGCAGCGTTGGCATTCGCAGGCTATGACCATAAGTATGTAACCGGCCCGGGCGGTCATGATGGAAGGTTTGCATCAGCCATCTTCCCGGATGCGATGCGCTGGTTGTGGCGCGGAGGATTAACGGGCAGTCCTGAGCCGGGCAATACGCGCCAACCACTGGTAAACATTGCTCTTGATGAGTCCAAGCCTTGGACGTCCGTGACCGGTCTTCCTCCTGTAACGTCTATTGCGGGAACTACATCGGGCGCGCTGTTGGTTGCCGCTGCAGATGCTGTGCACTTGCTGGGGACCGATGGCAAAGTCGAGACGAAGTGGGCCAAAACGGGACTAGTGCGTGCAATGTCCGCCATGAATGGTGGAGCCTATGTGCTTACCAATGGAAAAGCCCTCGTCGGACTAAAGTCTGATGGCACATCCAAAACGATTGCGAAGGGGCTGAACGGTGTTTCCCTTGCGGTACGGACCGATGGCTCCTGTTTCGTTCTGACTGATAGTGGAAAGATCGTGTTTGTCACTAAAGATGGCAAACGTCGTGATGTCGGATCTGCAACGGGCGCAGGTGCCTCAAACATTCAGCTTGTTCCAGACCAAAGCCTTCTGGTTGTCTTTCCTGATCCCAAGGTCGGCCGCTATGCCGCCAGCTGGTCAGTTGCACCGGATGGCTCGCTGTCAAACATGCAGACCTACTTTGATCTTTACATTCCTTATGGTCAAACTGGTGCGGGAATTGTAGGGACCGCTGTAGACCGCAATGGCTGGCTATACGGAGCCGGGACGATTGGCATACAAATCCTTGACCAAGCTGGTCGTGTGAATGCGATTCTCGCGTCCGCCAAGCCAAGAGCAACCGGGCAGATTGCTTTCTCTGGTAAGAATGGGTCCACGCTTTACCAGCTGATTGATGGGAATCTTTTCTCACGGGAAACGCGTGCGCAGGGAGTCAACCCGGATGGCCCTGCTGTTCGTCCACCCGGACCGCGGCTGTAAAACATGAGAAAGCTCCTCGGAATCACCTTCCTGAGGGGCTTTTTCTATTCATCTGTGTATGCGTTTAGCCTTATGCTCTCGGAAACACCCCACTAGGTTTGTAGTCAAGCCCAGGAAACAGTACGTCACCGGTAACGCCCGGACCGAAAACATGCTGGCTGAGCTCAAGCAAGACGTTTCTGTAGTCAGTCGTGACACGTAGGTCGCCCGGTCCTTCAAGCTGTTCCTGCTTCAATCCTGGCCACGTCGCATGTACTTTGCCGCCGGAAACGCCACTTCCTAGAACCAGCCAGGCTCCTGCGCGCCCGTGATCAGTACCGAGGGCCGAGTTTTCGGGAATGCGTCTGCCGAATTCGGTCATAACGACGATGGTTGTCTTGTCAAGCTGCGGACCAAGATCAAGCAAAAACGCATTTATGGCTTGCGCCAGGTCCTTGAAGAGGCCGGCCAGATACCCGGTTGTGGTTCCCTGTGTCACATGCGAATCCCAGCCCGTACTGTCGAGAAAAACACTTGTCGCACCAACGTTGGCCTTAAACAGCAGGGCTGCCTGACGGAGCGATTCGCCTGTTGGAGACTTTGGATAGTCCGCACCACCAGTTGGCACATACGAATCAGGATTAATTCCATCCATCGCATCAAGCACTTTCAATGCTGCAAGTCCACTTGCGTGTGCTGCAGTCGATCCTTGCGCATATTGTTCTTTCAACAGCTCTCGAAGTGCCCTTGAACCACCCAGTTTCACATCGTTTACAGTGCGAATCACCGATGGACTTGGAGCACCCCGCAATGTGTCCGGCAGAAGAGAACCAAAGGCAATCGACCGAAGTGGACTTATCGTTGGTTGTTGCGATGCCTGGAGTGCACGCGCCAGCCAGCCACTGCTGAGCTCCTGAGCTTCACCTTTTGCTCCACGTTCCATTGTGGCCATGGCCTCAAAGTGCGAGCGCGTTTGGTCCATGCTCCCGATTGCATGTATCGCTGCAAGCTGTCCCTTTGCAAACCATGGCTTCAATGTAGCTGCCTCGGGATGGAGACCAAAAAATCCATCAAGGTCCGTCAGGCCGGATTTCGGCGTACCCAATCCAATGGTTCGGCGGTGATTATGGTAGTCATCATCTCCATATGGAACAACAAGACTCACGCCATCCATTGCACCCCGCAGGAAGACAACGACCAGACGATTATCAGATTGGGTTGTTGCCAGCTTGGTGATTCCGGATGGTCCCAGCCACGAAGACAAAATAGCCGCCGGGAGTGCCGACAAATGCGGCATGGGACCAGGGTGACGTTTGCTGGTTTCGCACAGCGGGCGTGGCGTCAGGCCCATTGAAACTCCGGACCGGCAAGGACAGCCGTTAGGCGCTCAGAATCGGATACCTGTGCATATCGCTTACCGCACAAGTACTTGGAGGCCCTAGGATCTACCGACGTGTTCTTTATACTGTTACTGCCAAGGTCAAGTGCAAATTGCCAGCGGGGGATCATGTTTCCAACCCAGGCAGACGTCGTATCGGGATAGCCATCGGGCATGGGCCATTGATGAAGGGGCTGCCCCATACGCTCAAGCTGGAATTGAATATTACCCAACCCGGATGTATCTGCATTTGTTGCCCTAAGGCATGCAATCAGATAGTCAAACGGCTGTCGGAATTTTGGCCTTGATGCAAAGAAGGCATCGCTTAGAAGGATATGCCGGACAACTTTGTCAATAGCACCACCTGATTGCTGGAAAACGGTTGCCGTTGACGCCTTTAATTCATCTGTTTCACTGTCATGGCCACAAAAGTGATCGACCAACTTTGAGGACACATAGCTGGCAGTGGCGGCATGCGTACACACGATTTTCACGAGCTTATCGCGTTCGGTTGCACCATCAGGGTCATTAATGGTCACTCCCAGAACATCCTTTGGACCAACCGTATGATTTTGCTTGTCAAAAATCACAGTTCCGACCCGCTTCAGAAAACCATCCTCTATCGTCCATCCGCTCAGGACTTTCGCCACGTTTTTCACATCTGATTGTGTATAGCCGCCATTCACACCAAGTGTGTGTAACTCGAGAAGTTCGCGCGCATAGTTTTCGTTGACATTGCCGCTTTTGTTCAGCTGGTTGTCAAGATATCCAAGCATCGCCGGTGACTTGATACTGGCACCAATAAGTGCATCAAACGTACTCAATGCATGTGGTCGGATAACGGATCGTTGATCTTCTGCGAGGAAATAGAGCAGCTCTGCATCAGCTTGTTTGCGACCGCGGGCAGTCGCGACTTTTCTCCCATAGATATTGAAGTGGTTTGTCCAAAACTGACACATGCGCTCGCGGAGCTGCCACTGGGAGTATGTGCATCGCAAAATCGTGGCCGCCGACAGCTCACTCAGTACCCGTGGCTGTGAAACATCGCGTAGTTCGTATATGGCTCCGGGTCGAAGGCACGCAAGACTGTTGAGGCGAAAATGCAGTCCCGTCGATTCAGATGGATTGAGATACGCCTGCGGACCGATGACATCGAGTGGAGCGGAGAGTTGTTTGTCAACCCAGCCATCCAGCCCTAATGACAAAACATCTTCGATAAGCGCTGGGGTTGGGCCGAAGGCGGCTCGTGACACCAGATGCGCTGCTCGTTTGCGATCAGCCTCTGTTGCTTTCGTTATCCGGTCTGGAAAATAGGCCTGACGCGGGTTTAGGGATGTCCGCAGCGGTTTGCAACCTGCAGCCAAACCTGCCGCTCCGGCAAGAAGTACCCGCCGATCTACCATCAGCCGACCTGAGCTTCATGGTCAATCGTTACACGGCTCTGTGCTTTGCGGGCTTTGCGGACGCCAATGGAGCCACCCACAGAGAGTGCAAACAAAGCCGGAAAGAACAGTGCCCACCCGATGAGAGGGAGCAACCCGGCCGCGATAAGCATCGCAGCGGCCTTGGCTGATGTTGCCATTCGGTTGCCGGAAACATCGGCTGACAGTCTGTCCGCCAGCTCATCCATGATTGCTGCGGATCCCAGGATGCCATGTACACCTGCCCATGCGGCAATCGCAATTCCGATTATCTTGACAACTGCCGGCTGGGCGTTACTGAGCGCCAATCCACCGCCAACCGAAACGATGGTGATGATAGCGCCAATAATTCCTGTCTTCAGCGGAGTGGCCATGATTATGGAACGGACCAGTGCGGTACGTGCCGGGAAGAGGTATCTGGCAAGGATGATGGTTGACCAGAGAACCAGTGCGACAGCAAATCCGAGTATGAGTGCATAGTTAACATCGCCCTGTGTCATACGGTGTTCATCTCCTCCATCCTGTGTCTACTTTACTATGTAAAATCGGGAATAAACAATCACCGGTATCAGCAGTTATCACTGTACCGTCGCGACTTGTATAATTACCGGTATGGCACTCTCCAGTAACCCGCATTCACTCCTCGCATCCGCTCCAACCTGCCGCATCCTGGTTGTCGGTGACCTTATGGTGGATGAGCATATCTGGGGGACGACAAATCGTGTTTCACCTGAGGCTCCGGTTCTCGTGGTTGATGTTCAGAATGAGACGACCGCCCCCGGAGGTGCTGCAAATGTCGCACAGCAGCTGCTTGCTTTAGGTGTGAACGTTTTTGTGGCTGGTATTGTTGGTCGTGACAGTGCCGGTGATGACCTCCTTTCGCACCTCGATCGGTCTGGGGCAGATGTCTCTGCTGTCTATAAAACGGGCGACAGACCAACAACCCGCAAGACTCGAGTCATTGCCGGTAGTCAGCAGATTGTGCGGGTTGACCGGGAAGTGCGTACACCGCTCGCGCCTGAACAGGTGGATGTCTTCTGTTCGTCTGTCGAAGCGGTATATGACCATGTCGATGCAGTCTTGTTTTCAGACTATGAAAAAGGTGTGTTCACAGAGTCAATCGCGCGTCGCCTCCTTGAACGTGCGAAGCAGAAAGGCTTGATTGTCACTGCCAATCCTAAGCCCAGATCCGTCGGGTGGTTCGCCGGCGGTGACTTGGTGCAGCTGAACCGCTCGGAAGCCGATGCTGCGAGTCGTTCACACAGGTTTGCATCGCTGGATGAACAGGACTTTCATGCTGCTGGAGCTGAGCTTCGTGGGATGCTTGGTGTTGTCAATCTCCTCGTAACCCGTGGACCTAAAGGATTGACCGTTTTTCATGCGGATGGAAGCACCACCGATGTACCTGCGCACCCGGTTGAGGTTTACGATGTGGCGGGAGCAGGGGATTCTACATTGGCAGTAGCGACTGTTGGACTCGCTGCCGGTGGTGACGTCGCTACATCGGTATTGCTTGGTAACGCGGCTGGTGGGGCTGTCGTACGTAAGAGTGGGGTCGTTTCGGCAAGTTTGGCAGAAATAGAATTATTACTTTAGCCCTTAAGAACGTCATCGCGATGTCCAACAATCGTCCACAGGAGCAGTTATGAATATTTGTGTCATTGGTACCGGATACGTGGGATTGGTCACTGGAGTTGTGTTCGCCGATCTCGGAAACGATGTTGTCTGCGTTGACAAGGATGATGCCAAGGTTACCCGTCTGCGTGCCGGAGACATGCCCATCTACGAACCAGGGCTTGAAGAACTTGTATTGCGGAATGTAGACGAGGGGCGCCTGGCATTTACAACCGACATCGATACGGCCGTGCGGCGTTCTGATGTCATCTATATCTGTGTGGGAACACCACCAAAAGAAGATGGCTCCACCGATATGTCGCAGGTTGAGGGTGCAGCGCGCGCCATTGCAGCATCTATGGATCGCTACAAGGTCATTGTGAACAAATCAACCGTCCCGGTAGGTACTGGTAGCTTTGTCCGCGAAGTAATCGAACAAAACCGTCGCCGGAATGTGGACTTTGATGTGGTTTCCAATCCGGAGTTTCTTCGCGAAGGTAGTGCCATTCAAGATGCATTCAACCCAGACCGCATCGTCGTAGGCGCGCCTAATCAAAATGTTGCGATGAAGATTATCGAGCTCTATGCTCCACTCGAGCGTCCGATGATCATCACAGATGTCGCATCCGCAGAAATTATCAAGTACGCGTCCAACGCCTTCCTTGCGATGAAGATTTCGTTTGCGAACTCAATCGCAAACCTATGCGATGCAGCCGGGGCAGATGTCGTGCAGGTAATGAAGGGTGTTGGCCAGGACAAGCGCATTGGCGGAGCATTCCTAAATGCAGGCATTGGCTACGGTGGAAGCTGCTTTCCAAAGGACACCACAAGTCTGCTTCACACTGCCAATACGGCGGGTGTACCGTTTCCATTGCTCGAAGCCACCGTTGCGACAAACGAGCTGCAACCAAAGCGTTTTGTTGAGTCGATTGTCACATGCATGGGCGGCGTTGAAGGCAGAAAAATCGCAGTATTGGGGCTTGCATTCAAGGCCAATACGGATGACATGCGCGATGCCAAGTCTATTGATGTCATTCTTGGACTGCAGGCGCAGGGTGCTACCGTGTCAGCTTTTGATCCGATTGCCGCTGAAAACTGCAAACGGTACCTTCCAGATCTGCATTACGCCCGGTCGGCAGTCGAAGCCGTTGAAGGAGCCGATGCCGTTGTCGTCGTTACTGAGTGGAATGAGTTTAAGCAGATCAACCTCGACAAGCTGAAGGCAACAATGAATGGAGACTGGCTGTTTGATGGTCGTAACCTCTATGATCCAGAAAAGGTAAAGCGGATTGGATTCCAATACGTTGGTGTTGGCCGCGGTTACAAGTGTCCAAACCAAATCAAGGCCGAGAATCAGAGTGCTGCTTAGGCATCGCAGCTCTCGTCAATAAACTGCAACACCTTCCGAGGCACTGTCCCCGGGAGGTGTTTTTGCTTATTGTTTCCTTTGGACTAAAAGCCACCGGCTGCGCATGTTTCAAAAGGGGACCAAGCAAATCCTCTTCGCTTCCGTGGTGATTGGTGCAGGGAAGACGAATACACGAATAGTACGTCTACACGCTGAGCACTATGACCAAAAGTGAAAGTGCATTGGGTTGATGCGCTGATTTAAGAATGGATTCGCAGACGTCAGCCTACAGAACATGGGAGTTAGGATTCCTTGATCGCTTGTCTAAGGGGATCCGACATGGTGCACTGGAAAACACTTTTGTGCACAAAAAAAGCAAGACGCCTCTCGTAAACGAGAGGCGTCTATACACCCGAAGGGATTCGAACCCCTGACCTTCTGGACCGCAACCAGACGCTCTAATCCACTGAGCTACGGGTGCAACGGGAGTAATATTATCCCGTCACAGGTTCGGAGTCAAGCAAAATTACAGCTTTATCTCTACCGTGCCAGTGATACCAACTCCGAGCACGCGGGACAGCTTCGCCGGGTCATCCACACTTCGGTTGTCAATCGGCACAAGCCCACGCACTCTGATCTGGACTCCAAGCCGGGTTTGGCCTTCAAGCTGAGCGACGGCTTTTACCTTGTCCACAAGCTGTACCGGACCTTGCACCTGCGCTGCGCCTGCAAAAGCACCTTTGCCAACGGTCAGGATGGGAACAGTCTTTGTGATGTAGGCAGGATCATCGTTTTTGTTTCCTGTTACCTGATTAACGAATTTGTCGATATCCCGACCATTCTTGTCCACTATCGCGATAACTGCGGCACCTTTGAAGAGCTTGTCGATTTGGGCATTTGCCAATGATCCACCGACAAAGCCCAACGCCAGTAATCCTGAGCCGATGGCAACCATTTTCAACTTGTTCATGAACACAAATACGCCTGAATGAAAGAAAGTGTGACCGCGGTACGAAAGTAATTTTCAACACGCAATACTTCTATCCATCACACGTTACAATAAGCCGTGGATGATGCTTCCGTTGAAAAAGGTCTGCTGTCGTGTGTGCATTGTGGCTTTTGCCTAGATGCATGTCCTACGTACCGCTTGACCGGTGATGAGTCAGATTCGCCACGTGGCCGATTGGCACTGATGCGTGGTGTGCACGAAGAAAAACTTTCACTGTCCGGTCCGGATGCAAACAACCCGGGTGGAGTGGGGTATCACCTCGACCGTTGCCTCGGTTGTCGCAGCTGTGAAACTGCGTGTCCAAGTGGCGTACCGTATGGCGAACTGCTTGAGCATTTTCGGGATGAACAGGAAGCACACACGCAGCGACGACTGGGTGACTCCCTTCTTCGAAAAAGCCTCCTGACTTTGCTTACAAGCCCATCCAAGCTCCGATTTGCACTCTCCGCTGGTCGCATCACAGGAGGACGAATTCCTGGACCCGCTGCCGCCTTTGTTGGCTTACCATCAGATACACGCCTGCCAATCCCGGAAAACATTGCTGCTGCATCAGCATCGATGCCGATATTCACGCCAGCGACCGGTACGAAGCGCGGTGCGGTTGTTCTCCTGACCGGGTGTGTTATGAGTGTGCTCTACAGCCCGGTGCACGCCGCAACTGTGTTTGTTCTCTCGCAGAATGGTTACGATGTACATTGCCCGGATAACCAAGGGTGTTGCGGTGCGCTTCATGGACATCAGGGAGCCCTTGCTGATGCCAAAACGAAAGCGAAGGGTCTCATTGATCAGATTGACTCTCTGGATGTCACAGCCGTAATCTTGAACTCAGCTGGCTGCGGCTCTTTCATCAAGGATTTTCACAAGCTGCTCGCTAACGAAGAGCGCTGGGCAGAACGCGCTGAAGCATTTGTGGGCAAAGTTCGGGACATATCGGAATTTCTGGATGCCGTTGGCCCGGTTCCGATGACACATCCCATTGCTGTTCGGGCGACCTACCATGATGCCTGCCACCTTCGGCATGGACAGCGTATTGCCGATGCCCCACGCCGGCTACTGAAAAGCATCCCTGAACTCAACCTCATCGAGTGCGCTGACCCGGATCAATGTTGTGGAAGTGCAGGCGTGTACAACTATCTTGAGCCTGAAATTGCAGCTACTGTGCTCGATGCAAAATTGGACAATCTCCTGGCAACCCGGGCTGACCTAATCATTACCGCTAATCCTGGGTGCCTTGCTTGGATCGATCAAGGCATCGACAAGCGTTCGAAACAGGGGACGCTACCGGCTGGCACTCGGACTCCTGAAATCCTGCATCCGGTCCAAGTCTATGCAAAAGCCTACGGTTTTCACGTCTGAAAACTCATCGGATTGTATAGGGCATCCAACACCACGGGGGTAGAATGCAGTACGTTCCTACGCTCATCAAGGACACGGAACCCCAAACTGCATGAACTATAACACGCATCAACATCAGGATTCTGTACCAACATCCGGGCCTACCGCGATGCCGGACAATCTGGACCTTCTCTTCAATGTACTGCCAGCAGAAGTCGCTACAGCCATCAGTGGTCATCCCGATGGCAATCGTGTAATCGAAATCGTGCTCGATCTTGGCAGAAAGGTTGAAATTCGCTTTCCTGATCAAGTCTGGGAACCATTTCCCGATACCGAAGTAACCGCCGGGGATATCGCAACCGTCGTGGAGCACATCAGTGACTTTGGAGCGGACAACCGTGCAGGCATAGAGCGGACGCTGCACCGTATTTCGGCAATACGTAACCGAAAAGATGAAATCGTTGGACTAACCTGCCGTGTTGGTCGCAGTGTCCACGGAACGGTAGACATCATCCGAGATATCGTCGAAAGTGGACAATCCATTCTTCTGCTTGGACGACCCGGTGTTGGCAAGACCACAAAGCTTAGAGAGACGGCCCGCATCATCGCCGATGAACTCGGACGTCGCGTTGTTATTGTGGATACATCCAATGAAATCGCTGGTGATGGCAATGTTCCTCATCCTGCGATTGGGCGTGCCCGTCGGATGCAGGTAAAGCGCCCTGAACTTCAACACGCTGTCATGATTGAGGCCGTCGAAAACCACATGCCTCAGGTCGTGGTAATCGATGAAATTGGAACCGAACAGGAAGCCTTTGCGGCGAGAACCATTGCGGAACGTGGCGTACAGCTGGTTGGGACCGCACATGGAAACACGCTTGAAAATCTGATGCTCAATCCGACTCTCAGCGATTTAGTGGGTGGTATTCAAACGGTCACACTCGGCGATGAAGAAGCCAAGCGGCGCGGTACGCAAAAGAGCGTTCTCGAACGAAAAGCTCCCCCGACATTTGATGTGGTGATCGAAATTCTGGATGTCAACAAATTGGCCATCCACCACGATGTTGCAAAGGTTGTTGACAAACTCCTTCGTGGACAGCAGCCAAGACCGGAAGTGCGACAGCGTGCTGACGATGGAACGGTTGAGGTTGTGCAGGCACGTGTTTTGCCACCAGACAGACCGGGAGAGGTGACCGGTGGCACTTACGGAGTTACCTACGATCCAATTGAAAATCGGTATTCCAGCGATTTCGGCCGCTCGGATGACCTGACTGATGAACGCCACACCGAGGGCGAAAGCGGGCAAGCCAAACAGAAGGTCCTAAAGCTCTTCCCTTATGGCGTCTCAAAGTCACGACTTGATAGGGCAATCATGCAGGCGCGCGTACCGGCGATGATCGTACGTGACTTTACCGATGCCGATGTTGTCGTTGCGCTCAAGGCAACGTTTCGGCGCGATCCCGCAAAAATGCACGATGCACGGTCACGGGGCGCTAGCGTTGTCGTGGTGAAAAGCAATACGTACATCCAAATCGAAAACCTTGTACGAGACCTCTTTGGAATTCCACATTCTGTCGCACCGAGTGAGGAAGATGATGCCATCGCTGAAGCCGAGGAAGCGGTTTCCAGTGTTGCAGAAACTGGAGAGATGGTCGAACTTCCTCCGCGTAACGCCTATGTTCGTAGACTACAGCACCAGGTGATCGAAGCCGCTGGATTACTGTCGGAGTCGGTAGGCGTCGAGCCCAGGCGACGATTACGTGTCTATCGGAATCGCGACCGGGAGAGCTAGACATGAGTGTAAGCCGTCTTGAGCAGCAACTGGATTTTCTTCGCATCGCAGATGCCCTGAAGCGTGTCGACCGAATGACACGTCTTATCCAGAAAGCGGGAGAAACGTCACGTCGCGAAAACTCCGCCGAACACAGCTGGCATATGGCACTCATGGCGATGGTGTTGGTCGAACACGCAAATGAACCGGTCGATCTGGCTCGGGTTCTTCAAATGGTGCTTATCCACGACATCGTCGAAATCGATGCTGGCGACACCTTTGTTTACGATGCGGCCGCGATGATAGGGAAGGCTGAGCGTGAGGAGCAGGCTGCGGAGAGGATATTCGGTCAGTTACCGGATGACCAACAGGCTGAACTGCTTGCTCTATGGCATGAGTTTGAGGCACGAGAGACGCCCGAAGCAAAGTTTGCCAGTGCATTGGATCGCCTCGCGGGAATGCTGCCAAATGCCGCAAACGGTGGTGGAACGTGGCACGAACATAGTGTGACCGTGGAACAGGTCATTCGCCGAAACGAGAGCATTGCGATTGGATCGGATGTTCTTTGGGAACATGCCAGTGAATGGGTGCAGGCAGTTCATGCTTCTGGACGCATTGAAGCAGAGGCAGACAGACGGTGAAACGCGGGATGCGCTCGGGTTTAATGCCGCCTCTGTTGACTGCTATGACGGCTGTCGCGACAACCGTTCTCGCACTTTCTGCCAGGGCTACGTTACCTTACCCACAGGAAGTGGTGACAGAGGCAGATTTGTCCCGCGATGTTACGCCGTTGCTGACGCGGTATTGCCAGCCTTGCCACGCTGGTAATGCACCGAGTGCGGGTATCCGTATCCCGAGTGGACTAAACACCGAAAATCTCAAGAAAGACCGTGATCTTTATCGACGCATACATCGGGTCGTTCGCGAGCGTTCAATGCCTCCAACCGGCTCGCCGATGCCAAATGCGCAACGCAGGAATGCCGCCTTGGATACGCTTGGTAAGGCTCTGGATTATCTTGACTTTGCAGCAAAACCGACCGACCCGGGACGAATAGCGCCGCGGCGTCTCAACCGAACGGAGTACAACAATACCGTTCAGGATCTGTTTGGTGTCACCATAAGTCCTGCTGATAACTTTCCAGCCGACAGTGGTGGTGGTGGTGGCTTTGATAACAATGCAGATACGCTTTATCTGCCACCAGTTTTGCTGGAACGCTATCTTGTTGCGGCCGATGAGATATTGAATGCCGCAAAGCAGGAAACCTGGATTCTGGCTAAGCCAACAAAAACGATTTCTGAGCATGAGGCGGCGCGTAAATCTCTCAAGGCTTTTGCTTACAAAGCATTCAGGCGTCCGGTTCACGCGGATGAACTCGAAGGCTTAGTCTCTTTGTTTGAACGGCAGCGAAGAACCGGGGCAAACTATGTAACAGCTCTGCGGGTCGCAACGAAGGCAGTCTTGGTGTCTCCCGGATTCCTGTTTCGTATTGACAGTGCATTGCCCTCAAAGACCGGTCCACATCCGCTGGATGCATACACGATTGCGAGCCGTATGTCCTATTTTGTTTGGTCATCAATGCCCGATTCGGCGTTGATGGCCGCTGCTGCGAATGGCTCGCTGTTACGACAGGATGTTCAGACCGCTCATCTTCGCAGGATGTTGCAGTCGCCGCGAGCTGATTCCTTTGGTGCACTCTTTGGCGGGCAGTGGCTCCGTGCCCGGGAAGTCCTGCAGACGGCCCAGCCAGATCCTGGAAAGTACCCGATGTTTACGAAGACGCTTCGTCAGGCGATGTTTGACGAGGTCTCAATGTATATCTCGACGGTGGTGCGAGAAAACTTGCCCGTACGCCGCCTTGTTGAGAGCGACTTTACATTTGTAAATGAGGAGCTGGCCAAGCACTATGGATTGAATGGAGTTCAAGGTCCTGAGATGCGCCGTGTTGCAACTGATGGTGTCCAGCGCGGTGGCCTCCTCGGGATGGGAGCACTCCTGACAGTAACAAGCTATTCACAGCGCACCAGCCCCGTCCTCCGCGGAAAGTGGGTGATGGCGGAAGTTCTAGGTGCGCCTCCTCCGCCACCACCACCCGTGGTGAACACTCTTCCTGCCGATGAGAGACCTCGCGAAGGACTGACCCTTCGCCAGCGACTCGAGGCCCATCGTAACAAACCTGAGTGCAAGGGGTGCCACCAACGAATCGACCCGATGGGCTTTGCACTCGAAAACTTTGATGCTGTGGGACGGTGGCGTACGCAAATTGGCGGTGTAGCAGTGGACGCACGCGGCGAGCTGGCATCCGGAGAGACATTTGATGGCATAAAAGGAATGCGGTCAGTACTGCTGTCCCGGGAAGATGACATCGCCAGGAATGTCGTTGAGCGCCTCATGGCCTATGCCTTGGGGCGTGGGCTCGAGCCGGAAGACCTGCCAAGCGTCTCAGTGATTTTGAGGCAATGCAAACCAGGCGGCTATCGGATGCAGGATTTGATGACCGGTGTGGTTCAATCTCTACCATTCCGATATAAGCGCCGGGCTATGCCGGTAACTGCAGGCGTCAGTGCCGCCGCAGCAGAGTGAGGAGTTACGGATGAAGAAATGGATTATGGGAGCAGTCGCGGCAATCACATTGACCGCAATCGCTACTCCGGCCATGGCTAAGGACCGCTGGGAAAAGATCTTTGATGGCAAGACGCTTTCCGGCTGGACCCTTATTGGCAAGGGGGGGCGAGGTTACGTCGTTGAAAATGGTGAGCTTGTTTGTCCCGCAGATGGCGGAGGCAACCTGTTTACCGATAAGGAATACTCAGATTTTAAGTTTCGCTTTGAGTTCAAACTGACCGCTGGCGCCAATAATGGAATCGGACTGCGTGCTCCATTGTCCGGTGATGCTGCATATGTCGGGATGGAGAGTCAGGTTCTCGATGACACTGCAGATGTTTATAAAAACCTTCTTCCCGGTCAATACCATGGCTCAATCTACAAGGTGTTCCCGGCAAAGCGTGGTTTTCTAAAGCCATTAGGAGAGTGGAACAAAGAAACGATTGAGGTCATCGGACGAAAGGTCAAGATTACCCTTAACGGCACGGTGATCGTGGATGGTGACATCAATGGTATTACCGATCCGGCTATTCTTGCTGAACATCCAGGACTGCTGCGCACCTCCGGTCACATTGGCTTCCTTGGTCACGGGACGCATGTACGTTTTCGTAACCTTGAAGCCGTCGATTTGGCGAAGGCACCCGTAGACAACAAAGCTCCACAGGGCTTTACGGCACTCTTCAATGGCAAAGACCTGTCCGGATGGAAAGGGCTTGTTGGAAACCCGATAAGCCGTGCGAAGATGACCCCGGCTGAGCTGAAAGCTGCGGAAGACAAAGCCACGGCTGAAGCGCTCAAGCACTGGTCTGTTGTCGATGGCGTTATCACATACGATGGCAAGAATGACAGCCTGGCAACTGCTAAGGATTACAAGGATTTCGAGCTGCACGTTGACTGGAAAATTGGCGACAATGGAGATTCTGGTATCTACCTTCGCGGCTCTCCTCAGGTCCAGATTTGGGATCCTAAGTATTGGAAAATAGGCTCCGGTGGACTCTACAATAATCAAAAGAATCCCAGCCAACCTACCAGTATCGCAGACAACCCAATTGGTGAATGGAATCGCTTTGTCATCCTGATGCAAGGTGAGAAAGTGACAATCTACCTGAATGGTGTCCTGGTCGTTCACAATGTGACCCTTGAGAATTATTGGGACCGGAAGCAGGCAATCTTCCCGACCGGGCAGATTGAGCTGCAACATCACGGGAATCCAATCTACTTCAAGAATGTATATGTACGGGAACTGAAGTAAGTAAGACGGGTGGGAGGTTTGTAGGATGACACGAAAAACTGTACTTAGAGGAGCTGGCGTTGCACTCGCTTTGCCATGGCTCGAATCGCTGCAGGCACAGGCATCCTCGCGAGATCAAATTAAGCCTCCCACCCGCTTTGGATTTCTCTACTTTGCCAACGGTGTTCATCCGAAAAAGTGGGCACCCGATGGCGCTCCGTTTTCAGGGACTCTCAAGCCACTCGAGAGCCTGAATGGTGACATCCTGACCTTCGAAAATCTGATGAATCGCAACAGTATCGAAGGGGATGGGCATTATTACAAAGTCGCTCCCATTTTGTGTGGAACTGCTATCACAAAGACGACCGGCCGCGATGTACGTTCGGGTGGTGTCTCCTTGGATCAGCTCATGGCACAACATAACGGGAGTGCCACACCACTGCCAAGCCTAGAGCTTGCGATCGAGCCACCGACTGCGTATGTCGACACAAATGTAGGCTTAACAACTCTTTATGGAAGTCATGTGTCTTGGTCCACACCCACAACACCAGTGACACGTGAGTTGAACCCTCAGCTGGCATTTGACAGAGTTTTCCGGTCGACATCCGGCAAAGGTCCGGTTTTTGGTCCCGCTGATAAAAGTATTCTCGACACTGTCATCACAGATGCCAATGGTTTGCGAAAACGCCTCGGTACCGATGATCGCCAAAAAGTGGATGAGTACCTCGATGCAGTGCGATCCGTGGAGAAGCGAATTGCGTATGACCTAGCCCGTCGTAGGAACAGCATTCTTGACGGCGGAGTCTTGAAGTCGGAAGTTGACACACTGGGCCGTAGGATTACCGACTGGTACGCCGTTCGTAGCGAGAAACGCGGCATTGACCATACGGAACAGGTTCGCCTGATGCTTGACATTATGGCTCTCGCCTTTTGGTCGGATTCAACCCGGGTGGCTACATTTATGTTTGCGAATGAAGTATCTGGACGAAACTTCAGTTTCCTTCCGGGTGTGAGCGGAAGCCACCATGAGCTTAGCCATCATGAAAACAATGAAGACAAGCTAGCCCAATATCAACGTATAAATGTGTGGCACGTTGAGCAGTATGCCTACCTTCTGAATCGCCTGAAGTCGTACCGTGAAGGTGATGGAACCGTATTGGATAACAGTATGGTGATGTTTGCGGGTGGAATGCGGGATGGTAATGCGCATTCGCCATACAACCTGCCTATCGTTCTTGGTGGTCGTGCCGGCGGTACACTACAAACGGGCAGGCATATAAAACTCGCTCCACAGACAGCGCTCTGTGGTCTCTATGTTGGGCTTGCACGCAGGATGGGAATAAACATCCGGTCGTTTGGAGATGCATCCGTGGAATTGCCTGGTCTGGGTATTCTTCCGGTTTAGTGGTTATGCACTAAGTAGCTATACGGTCTTTATTAAAAGGTCGATTCCGCTAGACGCGATCAAGCTTTGCATGTGTAAGTGCCAGTTTTTTGACGCCAAGGTTGGGGAACGCCACTTGAACGACGCCATCTGCGCCGCCAGTACACGCTACGACAACGCCTGTACCAAAGACCCCATGGCTGACTTTTTCGCCCGCACGATAGGGAGGAGTCTCATCGATTGCCTTTGTAACCGCCTCCGTTGCGGCACGGGCATCCGACCATGTGGATGTCGTTGATTTTGATGTTGGAACAAAGCCTTGGTGGGTCTGTCGCTGACGTGGCACAAAGCTTGGGAGCCGGCCGCTTGGCGTAGTGAGCAAATGTTGCGGGATGTCTTTAACAAATCGTGACACGGGGTTCATCTGTGTCATGCCAAAGATTGAGCGCCGGGCCGCACAGGTCATCGCAAGAAACTCGCGCGCACGCGTAATACCAACGTATGCGAGGCGACGTTCTTCCGCAAGGGCTTCTGCAAGGTTGCTGTCGCCAAGACTCCTCGCATGCGGGAAGATTCCATCCTCCATGCCAATCATGTAAACGACTGGAAACTCAAGTCCCTTGGCACTGTGTAAAGTCATCAGCGTAACCAAGCGCCCTGTACTGTTTACAGTATCTACATCTGCAATTAGAGCGGTTTCTTCTAGAAATGCGCGAAGGCTGACATCTTCACTTCTTGCCTCAAAACGCTGAACTGCTGTGAGAAACTCACGGAGGTTTTCGAGCTTGGACTCGGCCTCGATTGACTTTTGGTCTTCATAGTACTTACGTAAGGTCGACTGCTCGAGAACCATTTCCACCAGCGCACTCACGTGCATCGTAGCGAGCTTACTCTGAAACTGCTCAATCATCGTGATGAATCCATGGAGAGCGGTTCGAGCTGCAGGGCGAAGTAGTGATCCTGCACAGAGGTCCTTGGCGGCATCCCATAAACTGATTGCCTGGTCAATCGAATGCGCTTCAAGGGCGGCTATCGTAGTATTTCCGATTCCCCTGGTGGGAGTGTTGATGACGCGCTTGAGGGAAACAGAATCAAATGGGTTCACAACGAGGCGAAGATAGCCGAGGAGGTCCTTTACTTCTGCACGCTCATAGAACTTCATCCCACCAATCATTTGATACGGAATTTGGAACTGAAGTAACAATTCTTCCATCGCGCGTGATTGCGCGTTCGTACGATACAGAATTGCAATATCACTCGGGCTTCGCCCGGTCCCAGTTTGCCGTTGTATCTGTTGCGCAACCCAATAGGCTTCTTCAACTTCATCGCCAGCTTCGTACCAGATAATCGTTGAACCCTCGGAATTGTCCGTCCAAAGCTGTTTAGGCTGACGTTCCGCGTTTCGGCGCACGACGGCATTCGCTGCCTCAAGTATATTTTTCGTGGACCGGTAATTTTGCTCCAGACGAACGAGCCTGCACCCGGGGTGATCCTGTGCAAACTCCGGATAGATGATGCGAACATCTGCACCACGCCAACGGTATATGCCTTGGTCATCATCCCCGACCACACAAAGGTTAGCGGTTACGTCATTGGGAGTGCCATCATTGGATGCCAGTAATCTGGTCAGTAGGTACTGAGATCGGTTGACATCCTGATATTCATCGACAAGAACATGTAAAAACCGCGACTGATAGTGGTTGCGAACATCCTCACGCTCTTGCAACATTCGGACGGCCTTCAATATGAGGTCATCAAAGTCGAGAGCCCGATTGCGGCTCAGACGCTCCTCGTACTTACGATAAACGGTTCCCGCGATGGATTCCAACTGCCCATGAAAGTGTTTTGAAAACCCTTCAGGAGAGACCATTTGCTCTTTTGCACGCGAGATCATTCCGAGAATCACACGGGGCTGAACCTTTTTTTCATCAAGGCTGAGCTCCTTCAGGCACTCCTTGACCACAGCTACCTGATCATCAGAGTCGTAGACCAGGAAGTCCCGCGATAGGCCAATTGATGCGCCTTTTTCGCGTAGCATACGCGCGCACATCGCGTGAAAAGTACCAACCCACATGTCACGCGAGATTCCGTCTCCAAGGAGATGTTCAAGACGTTCGCGTAGCTCGCCGGCCGCTTTGTTGGTAAACGTCACCGCAAGAATCTGCCACGGGCGTACACCCTGAACCTGAATGAGATAGGCGATTCTGTGTGTGACGGTACGTGTCTTTCCTGAACCAGCTCCCGCGAAAACGAGGAGCGGTCCATTTTCATGCAAAACGGCTTCCTGCTGGGCAGCATTTAGTCCCGTTAGGAGATCATCAGCAATCTGCGTACGGTTTTCGTCGGGGGATGTAAAGAACACAGCATCAGTTTATCCGCAGCAAACACATGTTTGCACTTTGGATACGATTCGGTATTCGGTAGGATTGTTGATAGTGAATACTGCTACCCTTTTGCATGAACGGATTGCTGCTGGAGATATCCGCATCGATGTTCGAAAATCCCGGGGATGGTCTCCATGGCACCAGCACGGATTGGTCGACCATGATGTAACAGTCGTGACGCCCGGTGATAAAGAGGCTTTTTTGTGGACTGTAAAACGCTTTCGCGAAGCCCGCTGCCACTATGCACTGGTCGGCGGCGGAACATCGACAAATAAGCCTTCGACAGCGGATGTTCAAATCGAAACCAAATGTCTCGATACGCTGTTCATCGATGGCGCCGCACAGGAGCTCGTTGTCGGTGCGGGTGTCACTCTGGACGCTGCGGAGGCCTTTGTGGCTGAAAAAGGGTGGACATTGGGACAGTGGCTCGGAAGCGGGGCAACAGCTACCATCGGCGGCTCGATTGTAACGAACGCCATGGGCATTCTGGCCGGCCGGTATGGAAACCTCAGAGACGCAGCTACATCCATAGAAATTGTCGAAGCCTCCGGGAACATTGCTTGGGTCAGTGCACGTGAATTGTTTGAGTCCGCAGGTCCGACGATGTTAACCGTTCGCCTTCCCCTTTGGCTGTCCCCGAATGGGCGAGCTCTTGCACGCTTCACTGGTGTTGGAAGTCCCTTCACGGCAATCAGACAGATTGTGACGGCACGATTGCAGCCTGCCCATTTGAGTGTTGACCAAGGTGGCACGGTGACAGTGATTGCAGAGGGCGAAACACACCTCGAAACCGCGCGATATCAGCTTATTGCAGCAATTCTGCAAAAACATGGCGGACAACCGGAGCAGTTATTAGACCAAACGGCGCACTGGGAGACCATGCTTTCGAATAACCCGTGGACTCAAAACTCTGGTGGCGGCTACTGGGCAGATCGCATTACAGTCGCAGCGGAGTGGGGGTCCTACTTGAGTGTGCTGGATCATTGGACGCATCATGCGACATCGACAGGAGCAACGTTGACTTGGAGAGCAGTCAATCCGACAGTAACGGGCTTCACATTTGTTTTTGATGTTTCGGTTCCAGCGGTGAGCGAGGAGCCACAATGGATAACGGATGCACGGTCTGGATGAGATGAACAATTTGTTCATTGTCGGTAGATATGTCAAATAAGTGGCTTGAAGTGAATAGCGAAATGTACGATTGCTCTTGACGGCTCCGCCTCTCTTGTTTGAGTGCACGCACGATGAGGACAGCGATTGATTGGTTACCTGGTGTGCTTCGAACGGGAACTTGTATATCCTGTGGGGCAAGATACAACCTATCGGAATATCATACAAGGCAAGTGCCTGTGTGAATATGCCAGAATGTGACAGAGTAAATCGTAGCTGTCTGGCGATGGCAGCGTGGAGGATTGCATGAAGGTTCACGTTGGACGGACAACGCTGATGTTGGCATCTGTCGTGACAGTTGCAGCTGGTTCGATATCTGCCCGGCCCGCGCCACCAACGGCGGTAAAACGCGTAGCTGGTCACTCCGGTTCACTTGCCACGGCTGCGGTGAAAATCCTTCAGGAGAACTGTGTCGCTTGCCACACGGGCGCAAATTCATCCGGAAAGCTCGACCTTTCGTCCCGTGCTGCCCTCCTGCGGGGTGGGATTAGTGGAGCAGCCGTGAACAAGG
This sequence comes from uncultured Armatimonadia bacterium, assembly GCA_964606305.1. Lineage (GTDB taxonomy): Bacteria > Armatimonadota > Armatimonadia > Armatimonadales > Armatimonadaceae > CAIRTT01. The sequence continues at coordinate 1,449 of CAZSGJ010000018.1, read as the reverse complement.
CTAAACCTGAAGCCAGCCTGCTGATTCGTGCGATGCGCCACGATGGTCGTTCTATGCCTCCATCTTCCAAAGTACGCTCTGCGGATACAGATACCGTCGCAAAGTGGATTGCAGCGGGAAGCCCTTGGGCTGATACAGGTGTAGTTGTCAAGTCTGGTCCGCCTCAAGTAGATGACTATGCGCGTAACTGGTGGTCGTTCAAGCCGGTTCGCGCAGTGCCGCTTCCAGCGGTGAAAGATACAACGTGGGCAAAATCGCCGATTGACCGCTTTGTTCTCGCCAAGCTGGAAAAAAACGGTCTCAAGCCAAATGCACCATTGAGCCGTGCACAGCTATTGCGACGTGTAACGTATGACCTCATTGGTTTGCCTCCAGCAAAGGCGGAAGTCGAAGCATTCATCGCTGACAAGTCTCCTAATGCGTATGCCAAGGTGGTCGACCGCTTGCTTGCCAGTCCACATTATGGCGAGCGATGGGGACGACACTGGCTCGACCTCGTGCGGTATGCCGAGACGAACTCGTTCGAGCGGGATGGCGACAAACCCGATGTATGGCGTTACCGCGACTATGTGATCAAGTCGTTCAACGACGACAAACCATATGACCGATTTATCAAGGAGCAACTTGCTGGCGATGAGCTACCTGAAGCTGGCACTGATGGACTGATTGCCACGGGTTACTATCGTCTCGGGCAATGGGATGATGAACCGGTTGATCCTGAGCAGGCTCGTTTCGATGAACTTGATGACATTGTCACGACCACTGGGCAATCGATTCTGGGACTGAACGTAAACTGTGCGCGATGCCATGACAGTAAGGTTGATCCCCTGCCACAGCGGGACTATTACCGGATGGTGGCGTTCTTCAACAACATTAACCGCTACGGTCTTAGGTCGCATGAAAGTGTCATGGAACGCTCACTTAGACCAATCGCCCCAAAGGATGTTGTCGCCAAGTACCAGGCTGATGTCCGTGCCCACCGTGAGAAGTTGCAACAGCTCGACCGTACAATCCGCAATATTGAGCAAAAGGCGCAGAAGACCTTTATCCCTGTCGAACATCAGGAGTTCCGGGATGAGTTCAAACGTCCTGGTCTGTTGAAGCTTCGTGTGCCGAACGTCATTACCCAACAGGAATATGATGACTACCTCCGTCTGATTAAAGAACGGCAGGAGAAACGTGATAATCCGCCTCCCGGTTTGGAGACGGCACTCTGTGTAACTGAGCCGGGGGCGAAGCCACGTGACACATTTGTTCTTGCTCGCGGATCCGCCGCAGCACCGACGGACAAGGTGGAGCCTGGATTCCCAAGCGTTTTGGTGGCGCTTGATGCGCCTGTTGAAATCAACCCGGATGGGGCAACGACAACCGGGCTACGGACTCAGTTTGCTGACTGGGTAACCCAGCCATCCAATCCATTGACCAGCCGGGTTATCGTGAACCGGGTGT
>CAZSGJ010000017.1:0-40576 GCA_964606305.1 uncultured Armatimonadia bacterium | reverse complement strand
GCGAAAATTGACTCCTATCCCAGCTACAAGGGTGTGGGCGCGACACAACCCGATGTGCGCTTTACAAGCCTGCCAGAGGTCCCGAAGGTGGGATTCCAAGGCTGGACACCGCTCACACCAAACGATGCCTTCGGACCGGAAGTAACGTTTGGACGTGCAGTCACAAAAGCACTGAAACAGCCGATCGCCATCATCAAATCTGCAATCGGAGGCACAACGGCTGCCTATGACTGGAACCCCGATGCTCCCGAAAGTGGCCAAAAACTCTACCCACGTACGCTTGCGCTCATCCGCGGCGCCCTCAAAAATCTGACAGAGCAGGGAATTCCGTACACCATCGAAGGCGTTCTCTGGCACCAGGGCGAGAATGACATGCTGGACCGCCGCATCAACGGCAATTACGCTGCCAACCTCACCCGCATCATCAAGCAATTCCGCACAGATCTCGAAGTCCCCGACCTAATGTGGTACATGGGCGAGGTCAGCACCAAGGGCATTTGGGGGATGGATAATCGCTCCAATATGTCCATCCTGCGTAAGCAGCAACAGCAGGTCTTGGATTCCGACAAGGGCATCACGTTTGTCCCGACAAGCCATTTGGCATTCGATGTAATGGGCTCCGGCCAGCCCCACTACCACTTCGGGACGCAGGGACAGCTGCAAATGGGGGATGCCTTTGCGGCTGCCTACCTTGGCAAAACGGGAAAAGTACGTGTTCTCACACGGCGTCCATCCCCAAAATTCCCACCAAAGGGGAGCAAGGTCCACCTGGTCGTGCTTGCGGGGCAGCGAAACGCCGAAGGGGATGATGCCTTTGTCCAAGACATTTCCAGTATCCCAGCGGTGGGTTCGCTGGCAAAACCCGATGACAGAATTCTCTTCCGCTATTCCATCGGAGGTGGCGTTCAGACATCGAATTCCTGGGAGCCTCTCGCCCCGGTCAGCACACTTGGTACCTTTGGCCCGGAGCTTTCTCTTGGTAAGCGGCTCCGGGAAAACATCCCCATGACCGATGGCATCGCAATTCTCAAGATCACCCACAGTGGCGCGCAGATCTCAGATTGGCTACCTGGTAGCCCCGAGGCTGAGCGGAATGTCCATCAACAGCTTATGGCATTCATTACGGCAGCTATGAATGACCTGAAAAAGCGGGGCTATACCGTCATCCCGGCGGGACTGTGCTGGCACGCCGGCGAAAATGACACCTACTTCACTCCGTATATCCGGGACTACGGGACAAAGCTGTTACAGCTGACATCAGCGGTACGAGTTGCCTGCCAGAGCCCTGAGATGCCTTTGATTTGCTCCCTGCAGCACCCAAAGAGTCCTTGGGTCCACATTAATGAAATGAATGCGCAGCTGGCAAAACTGAGTGATGACGACAAGAAGACAACCGTGGTGCCGACCGCTGCCATCCCACATGGCAAGGTGCACTTTGGAGCCGCAGGAACCGTGGCTCTCGGTGAGCTCTACGCCGATGCTATCCTGAAAGACCGATGATTCCGGCTAGTCAAGAATGCCTTTGTAGCGGTCTTTACGAACACTGGGCCACTCGGAATCGAGCATCGAAAACCAAACCGTGTCCCGATTCTGTCCCTTGACCAGCATATGTTGCCGGAATGTCCCCTCGTAGGTAAAGCCGTAGCTCTTCGCAGCAGCCGCGCTGCGGACATTCATGTGATGGCATTTCCACTCGATCCGGCGGAAGTCGCAGGTCTCAAACAGATGTCTCAGCAGGATGCCCGTGACGTGGCGTGAAACACCTTTTCCCTGAACCGATGGGATGTACCAAATGCTCCCGAGCTCTGCCCTACGGTCGTTTTCTGAAATTTCCATGATGCGCAGCTGGCCGGCGGCATTCCAAGCCTGATTCGCATCTAACAAATCAACCGTCAGTGCAATCCCTGTCGGATCCGCTGCTACCCGGAGCATAAATTCCTCAAAGGTATCCAATGTTGCAAATGGCCCCCAGTGCATCCAGCGCCAGATTTGAATTTCAGAGTCGGGTCCATTTGCCGCTTCGAACAATACTTTGCTATCTGTGTTGGGGTCCGCAAACCGGATACGTATATCGCCGCTGATGATTGGATTCGGAAAAATCCGCTGGCGCAGGCAGGTTTCCACTAAATCCTCAGCAGCCACGCGACGAGCTTGCCCGGCTCCCAGCAGTTCACAACCTGCTCTTTGGTAAGGCCAGCACGACGGGCCATCGCCAGCCCGTAAGGAAGCCAGTCAAAGTGATTGATGGAGTGTGCATCCGCATTGATACTAAACTTTGCACCTCGTGCCGCGCCGATACGCACCCACGCATCGCAAAGGTCCATCCGCTCCGGTCCCGCATTGATCTCAATCGCAACGTTATGTTTGACGGCGGCATCGATGACAGCGTTCATGTCGACCGCATAGCCTTCACGTCGACCGAGGAGACGTCCCGTCGGGTGGCCTAGAATTCGCGTCTTTGGATGCGCGATTGCCGTACACATCCGCTCCGTCATTTGCGCCTCGGTTTCCTTGTAGCGGATATGGATGGATGCAACAACATAGTGCAGCTGACTCAGGATTTCGGGAGTGCAGTCCAGGCTGCCATCCTGCAAAATGTCCGCTTCCAGCCCCGCGAGCAACGCAAAGTCCTGCTCGGCATAGCTGATTTGCAGCGGCGCGAGCTCTTCGAACTGTGCGAGATGTCGCTCTGTCGTAAGGCCACGGGCAACAGTAAGACTGGCGCTATGATCTGTGATGCCAAGCGTTGACCACCCACGGCGTATGGCTTCATCTGCCATCTCTGAAATGCTGTTACGTCCATCCGACCATGTCGTGTGCTCGTGCAGCTGCGCAGTAAAGTCTTGAAGCGTAACGAGGCGGAGCTCACCGCGTCCGACACGCGCGGCATCTTCAGCATGATCGCGGATTTCCGGGTCAATAAAACGCAGGCCTACGGCTTCGAAAATGGCATCCTCCGATGCAAAATCACCCAAGACCCCATCTGGCAGCTGCGCAGTGATCCATGCAACAAACGCGTCAGGTCCAGTTTCTGTCAGGAGCAGGCTACCAGTAATCTTCTCGACAACTGAGAAGTGGACAGGCATTTCATCGATGATGCCGGTGATGTCCCCACTTGATAATGTCGATGGTTCGGCATCAAACCAGCCTTGCCCAACGATTGCCTTGGCGACGGCAACCGGGTCAGCGCCTTCAACCAGGAAACGGACACCCGAGAGCGTGTCCATACCGCGACGGGCCTCCCCCGTGAGCTGCACATCGGACACACATCCGGATGCCAGGAGCACCCGACTGACCCTTGCCGCAAATGGAAGCGCCTTCCACAGCGGGACGCGGCTGCCGATACGCCGCCACGCCGCGATGGACTCCAGCAGCTTCTTCTCTTTTGCAGCGCCAAAGCCACTCAGTGCCTGAAGCTGACCGTTTTGCGCAGCCGCTTCAAGGGCATCAACGGTTGTTATGTTCAGCTCTTTGAAAACTTGCGCGGCGACTTTTGGGCCAACGCCGCGGATGCCAGCCAGCTGAATCACCCCCGCTGGGACATCGGATTTGATCTTTTCCCAAAGCTCGCACGTGCCCGTCGACAGAAATTCACGCGTTTTGCCAACGATTGCGGGACCAAACCCGGGGATGTTCTGGAGCTCGCCGCGTGCATCGATGTCAGCAAGATTGTCTTCCAGCGCTTCAATCGTGTCGCAGGCTGTCCGGTAGGCCTTAATCTTGAACGGATTCTCACCCTTGATCTCAAGAATGTCGCCGATCTGGCGGAAACGGCGTGCGATTTCTGTATCTGTCATTGCGGTGCCCTCACGGACTCGACGCGGCCATCCGGGTGTGCGACCAAAACCTCATGTGCAATCCCAACGAACAGCCCGGTATCAACAACGCCAGGCAGCTGTCGAATACGCTGATCCAGTAATGCCGGTCTCTTGATCAAACCGAAATGAAGATCGAGGATTGCCAGATTGTCATCAGAGAGGAAAGGAGTGCCATCCGGGGATGTCCGTCGCGTCACCGGCACTTCAAAGCATTGATGCAGAAGCTCAGCCGTGCTCTCCGCGGCAAATGGTAGGACCGCTACGGGCAGCGGAAAGGCTCCAAGCGTATCGACGCGCTTACTGGAATCCGTAACGATGACTACCTGACGGGCAGCTCGTGCGACAATCTTTTCACGGACATGCGCTCCGCCCCCACCCTTGATCAGAATCAGGTCGCTGTTAAACTCATCCGCACCATCCACACAAATGTCCAGCGTCATCCCGGCGCCAAGAGGAACCACATTGAGCCCCGCATCCCGTGCCTGCTGCTCTGTTACAGCCGATGTACAGACACAATCAATGGACAGTCGCTCTGAGCGGACGCGTGCGGCAGTGTGATGCGTAAACCACTTTGCCGTGCTCCCGGTACCGAGCCCGACCAACATGCCATCGTGGATACGTTTGGCCGCCGTCATCCCGACCAGTTCCTTTGGCGTCATGGACATCTGAACACTCCCCTGAAAAACAATGGCCCCGGGGTAACCCCGGGGCCATAACAACACATCGGCCTTGGCTTATGCCTTCAGGGATGCGCGGACAGCTTCGAGCTGTCCTGCCGAACCCAGAAGTTCATTGCGGCTGGCAATGAACTTAGCGTACTCAGCCATGAAGATCTTGCCTGGACCACGGAGATCAAAGTCGCCTGGCTTGTCGCGGAAGAACTCACGGTGTACACGGGTCCATACGAGGCGGCCATCGGTGTCGATGTTTACCTTGCAGACACCAAGCTTTGCGGCTGGGAGGTATTGAGCAGCATCCACACCCTTGGCACCCTTGAGGACGCCACCGGCTGCATTGATACGCTCGACTTCATCCTGAGGAACCGATGAAGAACCGTGCATGACGAGTGGGAAGCCAGGAAGGTTGTTCTGGATGGCTTCAACAACGTTGAAGTGGATACCCTGTCCACCAGCGAACTTGTAGGCTCCGTGGCTGGTTCCGATAGCGCATGCAAGGGAGTCGCAGCCTGTGCGGGCCACGAATTCCTTGGCCTGCTCTGGATCGGTCAGACAAGCGTGGGATTCATCCACGTTGATATCTTCCTCGACGCCGCCAAGCATTCCGAGCTCAGCTTCGACGGAGATGCCAACAGCATGTGCACGCTCGACAACACGCTTGGTGATCGCAATGTTCTCTTCGAAGTCTTCGTGGGATGCATCGATCATGACAGAGCTGTAGAAGCCCGAGTCAATACAGTCGTAGCAGGTCTTTTCATCACCATGGTCGAGGTGAACAGCAAAGATGGCTTCAGGATAGAGAGAATCCGCTGTCCGAATCATCGCCTCCAAAAATGCCTTGTCGGAATATCCGCGTGCACCCTTGCTGAGCTGGATGATAAATGGAGCCTGGGAGTCGATGCATCCGCGGAACATGCCGATAATCTGTTCCAAGTTGTTGATGTTGTATGCTCCGATGGCATACTTGCCGTACGCGTGCGCGAACAGCTGCTTCGTGGCGACTATCATAACTTACCTCGCAAACTTTTCGTATCGGGACGATTTAGCGACGCCACGCTGCGTCATGGCTCCCCGACAAAACCTTAGTAGTTTAGAACCCGGTACACCCGATGTCAACACTTTGGTCGTCCTAACATTGCAATCTGTCGGGGCATCACGATAGTATAGGCATCGCTCTGCGGTCGGAATCGCAGGCATTGAAAGGTATAGAACAATGCGCGAAGGCATTCATCCTGGTTACGAAGTCGTTGATGTGAACTGTGCGTGTGGCGTCACTTTCCAGACCCGCAGCACAAAGGGTACCGGCAAGGTTTCCGTCGAAATCTGCTCACAGTGCCACCCATTCTTCACAGGAAAGCAGAAGATTGTGGACACCGAAGGCCGTGTCGACAAGTTCCAACAGCGCTTCGGTTCCTTCCAGCGCAAGAAGTAATCATGTCGTCTTCTGGTCCATCCAAGGACCCGTCAGCGGGCGCGTCAGGTTCCGCAACCATGTACGGGGGCCAGGCAGTCATCGAAGGTGTGATGATGCGTGGCCCCCGCGATTTTGCGGTGGCAGCGCGCCGCGCCGATGGCACTGTAGCCATCACCTGCGAAGAAGTCCCAAAGTCGCTGCGCCCTAAATGGCAAAAACTCCCCTTCCTACGTGGTTCTTACGCCCTCGTTGACTCGATGGCTCTCGGGACCAAAGCGCTCTTCTGGGCAGCCAAAGTCGCCGAAGCAGGCACAACCGACCGCAAGGAACCACCAACTGGCTCAGGTTCGTCCAAGGCTACCGATATTGCGATTGGCGGCGCGATGGTAACCGGTCTGCTCATGGCGATTGGACTATTCAAGGTTCTCCCACAGCTGCTCATTGAACCTGTCCGGAATGCGACACACTGGGCATCCTGGCAGCTTGGCCTCGTGGATGTTGTGGTTCGGCTTTGTATTTTCACGGGCTACATCAGCCTTGTGGCACGCATGAATCACGTCAATCGTGTCTTCATGTACCATGGTGCCGAACACAAGGCCATTAATGCCCTTGAGCACGGTAAAGACCTTACAGTCGCGAATGTGCAGGCTGAGTCACGCCTCCATCCACGCTGTGGCACCAGCTTTGTCGTCCTCGTGATCGTGCTCTCTGTCCTCGCAGTTTCTCCGTTTTATGGTCTGCCGGTCTGGTATCGGATTCCGATTCAGCTTGCGATGCTCATGCCTGTGGCGGGAATCGGATTTGAGCTCCTGCGGCTTGCCGGTAAGTTTCGCGACAACCCGATTGCTGCGGCGGTTTCACGCCCCGGGATGTGGACACAGCTCCTGACGACCCGGGAACCGGATGACAGCATGGTCGAAGTTGCCATCGCCAGCCTAAAAGCGGTCATGGATGCCGAAGAAAGTCGAAAAGCATCCGAAAGCAATGCCGTGGAGACTGCTAACAGCTGACGGGTCTGTTGTGCTAACGGATACAATGACGGGTTATGCACGAGAAACTGCTGGAAGTCAGCCGACGCTACGATGAACTTGCATCCATGATGATGGATCCTGCGGTCGCCATGGATCCCAATAAATTCCGGGATGTTGCTAAGGAGCACACAAGCCTCACCCCCCTTGTTGAGACATTTCGCGAGTACCAACGCGTCAAGCAAGGCATCCAGGATGCGGAAGACCTCCTCTCCGATGCAGACATGCGCGACATGGCACAGGATGAGCTGGAAGACCTAAAGCCGCGCGTACCGATTCTCGAAGAAAAGCTAAAGGTTCTCCTTCTCCCTAAAGACCCAGCGGATGACAAAGACATCATCATGGAATTCCGGCCAGGCGCCGGCGGTGATGAAGCCGAACTCTTCTGTGCACAGCTTGTCCGGATGTATCTCCGCTATGCAGAGCGTCAGGGATGGCGGGCGGAAGTTATTTCGAGCCAGGACACGGGCATTGGTGGGATGCGTGAGGCACAGTTGTCTATCAAGGCAACGGGTGCATATTCGCAGATGAAATTTGAGGGTGGCGTCCACCGTGTTCAACGCGTACCGGTTACGGAGTCCGGTGGGCGTATTCATACATCCACGGCAACGGTCGCCGTGATGCCGGAAGTCGAAGATGTTGAAATCGAAATCCCGGCGAAGGACCTCAAGTTCGACACCTACCTCTCTGCAGGAGCGGGTGGACAGAACGTCCAGAAGAACGAAACTGCTGTGCGTATCACCCACCTGCCGACCGGCATGGTTGTCGCGTGTCAGAATCAGCGCTCCCAGCTGCAAAACCGTGAGCAGGCAATGCGTGTTTTGCGTGCACGTCTTTACGAGATGGAACTTGAGAAGCAGCTTGCTGGAATCACTGAGCGCCGCCGGCTGCAGGTTGGTTCGGGTGACCGCTCAGACAAAATCCGGACCTACAACTTCCCACAGGACCGCCTCACTGATCACCGCATCGGATATACCCAGTTCGGCCTTGGGCACGTCATGGATGGCGACATCCAAAACCTTATCGATGCGCTGGTCACGACGGACCAGGCGGACCGCCTCGGGGATGGTGATGGCCTTTAGGCTGCACCATCGCATCATGTAGAAACCAAAAGCCTCCGACGATTAACCCGCGGAGGCTTTTTCTATGCGCTGGCCGCTTTGGGTCCCATCCCAACACGGTCCCGATAATGCTGTGTCAGCCCGGCAACCGCCAGTCCAAGAATAGCTCCCGCCAGCACCTGTGAGCCATAGTGAGCATTTGACTCCCAGCGTGAGTATCCAATCAACGCTGCCATCCCGTAGAACAATGCCCCGAACTTGGGATACTTGTCGGTAAGAATCCAGGCCAGCATTGTTACGGCACACGTATGGCCACTTGGAAATCCATCCATCCGCTTGCCATCGGGGCGCTTCCCGAGCTCCAACAACCATCCAAACATCATGGACAGCAGCGGGCTGGTGACAGCCCACTTTGCCAGCAAAGACGTCCCAACCTTGAAAAACAAAACGATACCCGCCAGCAGCCCCGTTACGCGGAGACATTCCAAGAGGCCCTCACGCCGATGCCCCTTCGGTCGGTTCATCCAGAGGTCCATGATGCCAAGTGTAAGAAACGTATCGTGAACCGGGTGGCCGACCGTGCCCGCGAGCTTTGCGATTGACGGGTTACCGGTTTGTGGCAACAGGATAGACAAGACAGACACGACAAGCATAAAAATGGCATATGGCAGGTGTCGTTTAGGGAAAGGCATGCGTTGATTCTACGTCAGGCCACCTGTCCCTTTATCCTTCAGTATGCTAAACCAACCACAAAAGGTTATAACTTGCGCTGTTCACCCCGCATCAGGTTTTTAAAGCAGTAAAAAACAGCTGTCACACCGTATAACGAGACATGACATTTCAAGCACTGCTCACACGGTTCAAACGGGAACGTGATGCGTTCCGGACCCGCATCGGACAGCTCGACCCGGCGACTGCAACCCGGAAATCCGGCGACAATACGTGGTCTGCGGCTCAGGTCATCGGACACATGGCGATGGCCGAGCAGTTTTATGTAAACAGAATCGTCGAAGGTGCAGAGCTTGGCCTTGACGGAACACCAACAAAGTCCGCGATGATTCCAATGGGTGTGCTTGTAATGAAACTCGGTATCACTGTGCCAAATCCACCGGAAATGGAACCTCCTGCGACTATCGACCTCCAAGAAGCCCTTCAGGGTTTTGACTCAGCAGGTGCGGCATTTATAAAGTGGATGGAGACCGCGGAGGATCCGAACCATCAGGTGATAGCAAAGACCGGGATGCTTGGAAATGTCAGTGCACACCAGATGCTAAAAATGATGGATGCACACCTGACCTACCATAAACGTAAGCTGGAAAAGTCCGGAGTTATTTAGCGGGCTCTCTGAGTGACTTACGCCACGCGCGCAAGCCTCCAACTGCAATCACTGCGAAAATCGCATATAGAATCACCGTGAGCCATGCCCCCTTGGTGGCATAGAGTGCGGTGTAAACGACATCCACGACCACCCAGAGATGCCATGATTCAACGCGCCGCTTCATCATCAAAATCTGAGCGGCGACGCTGACACCGGCGCATCCGGCATCCCAATATGGAACGTGGGCATCGGTAAAGCGGTCAAAAACAAACCCGATTCCGATGCTCGCAACAATCGTCAAAATGGCATAGGCGATGCGTTCACGGATCGGCGTCCAAGCCACTGCAAGGTCCGCAGCCGCATCAGCCGCTTGATCGCGATACCAGGCGACCCATCCCATCACACTGGTGACCAGGAAAAAGATCTGCAATGTAGCATCCGCGTACAGCTTGATTTGTAGAAAGAAAACGAAGTACGCGATGATTGATACCAACCAGGCTGGCCAGCAAAACACGCTGCGCTTCGCCGTGAGCACCACGCCTGCGATTCCAAAAACCGTCCCAAGCCATTCCCAAACTGACATCGCCCGCAGTGCTTCGAGTATCGCATCCATGCTTGCAGTCTACCTTCGCCAACCTATGTGAACGCTGTGTAAAGGGAACACGGTTAAAGGTAAACTGCCCGTGAAAGTCTTCACAAAGTTAGCTGGAAAACCCATGAGCCCAACCCTGCTGCACCGCAAGCTGTCCACATCCGCGATCTCGGACATTTACACAAAAGTGATGGAAGGTAAGCGCCTGAGCTTTGATGATGGCGTCCGCTTGTGGAAGCATCCAAGCCTCACCGATGTCGGTGCATTGGCAAACCTTGTACGTGAGACCAAGAACGGCAACGATACGTTCTATGTGCGCAATCAGCACATCAACTACTCGAACATCTGCAACAAGGGCTGTAAGTTCTGCTCGTTTTACGCGCAAAAGGGCGGCCCTGATCCGTACCGGATGACCATGGATGATGTCCGGGCAAAGCTTGAGCGCACTAAACACCTCCCGGTGACCGAAATCCACATGGTCGCCGGCATCGATAAAAAGCTGCCCTACCAGTACTACCTCGACCTGCTGGACACCGTGCATGCCATCCGCCCGGATGCCCATATCAAAGCATTCACAATGGTCGAGCTCATCCACATCCAGAGCATCTCTGGCAAACCAATGACCGAGATGCTGCTCGAGCTCAAAGCACATGGCCTTGCCAGTCTCCCGGGCGGCGGTGCAGAAATCCTCACCGACCGTGTCCACGACCTGCTCTTCCAGCGTAAGGAAACGGCGGCCGAGTGGCTTGAAACCGCGAAGACCGCGCATCGTGCTGGCCTGCCGACGAATGCCACCATGCTCTACGGACACATCGAGACCGTCGAAGAGCGGACCATCCACCTCATGAAGCTTCGCGAGGCCCAGGATGAAACCGGTGGCTTCTTCACCTTTATCCCACTGGCCTTCTCAAGCCCCGGGACAAAGCTTGAGCACATCCCACCGACCACCGGCGAGCTCGACCTCCGAACGATCGCCGTCAGCCGCCTGATGCTCGACAACTTCCCGCATATCAAGGCCTTCTGGATGATGTGTACGCCGCCGGTCGCCCAGAGCGCGCAGTGGTACGGCGCGGATGACATCGATGGAACGATTGTCACCTACACCATCACCCACGAGATTGACAAAGACTCGGATAGCCAGAACCTCTCCCAGCAAAAACTGGTGGAAATGATTCTGGAAGCGGGGCGTGACCCGGTTGAGCGGGATGCGCACTACAACCGAATCGTGCGGGATGACAGTGCAACACTCGTTTCGAAAAAGCAGCTCCCGCTCCCGATGGCCCGCTAACGACGATGTCCGATCAGCGCAGGCAATACCGCCTCCCGGAAAGTGAAAACGGACACCTCCCAAGTGGTGGCCCGAAGGACATTAGTGGGAAGCGAATTGCTCTGGCAAACCTTGCTGGCCTCATCACGGGAATGATCCTCATGGGTATCGCCAAAGCCATCACCAATGGCGGTGGCCCGGACAATTCTGTTTACGGAATGTCAATGTTCCTGACGGTGCCGCTTGCGATGGGCTTGGTGATGGCACTCGTTATGGGCCGCGGAGACGTCCGCCGCGCAACGCTGTTTCTGTCCAGTCTTGTCCTTCCATTGGTTGGGACAGCTTGCTCGATGGTCTTCTTCCGGGAAGGCACGATTTGCGTCTTGATTGCGTTTCCGCTTATCTGGGCGATGACACTGATCGGCGTTGGCATCGGGCGTTTGATTGTCAAATACACGCGTCGTGACCGGACGTTTGCAATCGCCGCTCCCCTAATGCTCGCAACGATTGGCATGGATGCCATTCTTCCAAAGACATTTGTGACATCCGTGACGACTGTCTCACAGCCAATCCGAGCATCCCCCTCCCAACTCTGGCCGGAAATCGTCAGCATGGGCCGTATCCCGGAGCAACCTAGCTATTGGCTCTGTAAACTGGGCCTCCCCGCACCCATAGAGGTCGTCGCGGATGCCCCGAAAGTTGGCGCAAAACGAGATTGTATTTTCACCGGCGGGCTGGTTTTTGGCGAAGAGATAACTATCGCAGAAACAAACCGTCACCTCAAGTTCAAGATTGTTTCGCAGCCACGAGATCCTGAGATTCTCGGCCATGCGGATGTCCTTTCGGGTGAAATGCGTCTGCGACCAAACGCGGATGGCACGACCACGATCATCGGGACCAGTCACTACGCCCTCCATGTGATGCCGGCAGCTTACTTCGACTTATGGGCAAAGTCTATTGGTCATGCGGTGCACGAAAGGGTCTTCGAGCACATTAAGCGGCGCGTCGAGAAACCCTGACATTGGTAGCTTTGTTGGAACGGGAACACGTGAAACATCCGTATAGGGAGGGTGCCCAAGCGTTTTTGCCGGGCATGGGATAATCACTCTTATCACGCCGGTTTGTTTCAGGGTTACCACTATGCGCCTTAGGGATATCACTCTTGTCTGTGCCGCACTCGGGATTGCCGGGTCCTCCCCTGTGATTGCCAGACAAGTCGCTGTTCAGACCAATATTCAGAGCAACAACCAAACGGGCCTCCCGCCGGCCGGTGCCAAAAAGATCCCCGCGAACAGCATCGCCGCCGTTGCCGACAAGCTGAACTGGGATGTTGCAAAGTATGGCCCTCTGCTCATTGTGGCGCCTGAAAAGATGACGACGCGTCCCAATAACCCGATGGGCGCTCTAATGGGTGGCTTTTCGATGGACGATATGCCCCAGGGGCAAAAGCTTCCGGACAACCTAAAGCCTCCCGCCCTCCCGCAGCCCGGTCCCGGCGGTTACCGTGTCGAGGTGCTTGCAGGCGCCACAAGGCGGAAGGTCGTTAAGGCAGGTCAGCTGTCAACGCTTGCGCCTATCGATGTCGCAAAGCCCATGAATATGTCGGACTTTATGCAGGGCAGCATGATGGAGGAAATGATGGATGCAGGAGAAAAAGAACCTGTCTTTCTGTCATTGCTCGCATCTTTGAATGGCTCCCAATGGCTGATGGTGACATCCGATACCGGACTCGGTCCCGAAGGGCTTGATCCTGCACAAAAGAAACTCTTTTACCGTTTGTACCCGATGATGACAGAGGTCAACTTCAAGAAAGGTACGGGCCCGGCGCCACGCAAGGAGCCCGATTTCGCGGATGTGATGAGCAAGCTTGCAGGCGGCGAAGCGCCAGACCCGGCAGCAATTCGTGAAATGATGGGACCGGCGCTCCCGCAGGAACAAGTCGATGCCCTCCGTCTCCGCATAAAGCGTGATCTAACCGTCAATGCCGTCAGCAGCAAGGCTGCAAAGGCGGGAATCGATACCGCCGATGACGATATGGGAGGCATGAACATCGACCCTGGTCTACCGGAGACTGAATGGGATGCTGAGTCTGTTTGGGTGAAATCACCCCCGATGAACTACATTGAGCAATCCATTGGTATGGCGACAAAAGCGGCAAATAGCCGTATCCCGGCCATCCCCAAGAAAACCGATGTTGATTACCAGGCAGGTGCACTGCAAGTGCCAGTTTCGCTTACTAACATCAAGAATCTTGGTGACCTGGTTGAGCGTGTTGCCAAAGCTGCACGGGTCCAGATTGTGTGCGACAAGCGCTTTGCAAGTCTCAGTGTCCTGACACGCGGCGACTCAGCAAAAGCCGGGGATGTCCTATTGGCTATCACTCGGGCAATTCACGGAACGGTGCGTAAGCTTGGTGATGGCGATGAGCGGATTTACATCGTCACCGATGACCTCGTCCCGGCTAGCTACCGGATGACCGGGCAAATGGGCGACATGATGCGTCTAATGGCCCCAATGGCTGGAAAGCAGAAAGCGGCAGCGACCGAAGGCCGTATCGCGCGCGCAAAGCTGTCTGCTAAAAACCCACTCCCGACAATCCGCAGAGGCTGGGGCGGCAACCTCCCGGAGGCACTCTGGCAGGCAGCCGAATCTGGCAAAGATGACTTCAAAATGCCGCTGACATCGCTTCCTGAAGCCTACCAAAAGCAAGCCCGTGAGCAATGGGCGGAGATGCCAAAGGAAGTTCAGGGGACGAAGTTTGCCCCGGATGCTGCACAAGGAGAAATGAATGTTGTCGGTGAGATGTTTGTGCCGGCGACAGGCGCATTCTTTGAAGTGGCAAGTATTTCGGCAAGTGACCTCCGCCCCGATGCCAATAAAGACATCCCTGTCGAGCCGCTCAAGTGGCCGGAACGCGACACGACGCGTGGTATTTACGTCCAGCTGCCCGGCGATCTGCGAGACCCCGCAAACCTACAGCAAATGGCGGTATTGATTGAGACGGCAAAGTCCCGTGGGATGACGCATCTCTTTACGGATGCACCTGTCTACGGCGATATCACCAAGCTGCGTACATTTGCAGATGCCGTCGTCAAAGCAGGTATGAAGCTCGTTCCCGTTGTCAGTCCCTTGCACGGTGAGGCGGCCATCCCGGGTGCGCCCCGCGACATCGCGCTTACAGGAGAGACCAGCCGTGCCTGGGCGAACTCGAAGTTTGCACGGGAAATGAGCGAAACGGTCCCCGGCATGAGCTTTGTTGTTGACAATATCCGACGTGCGGATTACATCGTCCCGGAGGCAGTCGATCCATCCGCCGTCGTCACGCGTCTGGAGCTCCTGGCCACTCTCCCGGGCGTCGCTTGGGTTGCCCTCCATGACCTCGCTGCCCCAGGCTATGGCTCGGAAAATACGCTCTACGGAGAAAACGGCACATGGTCGGGTGGCGGTACGCTTGGCGCGAGAACCAGATTTGTCAAAAAGCAACAAATGGACCCAGCTGACATCGTCGATTTTATGGACTTTGGCATGATGATGGGAGAAAGCCTGACCGACCGTCGTTCATTCAATATCTACAATCTCAGTCGCTCATGGACCAAAGACCTTCAAGGAAGGCGGGATACCGTCCTCAACCGGATTGATTTGATTCTCAAACGCACACAGCTGCCAGTTCCCGTCATTCAGTCACAACAAGTTTCCTACCAAGGGTCTGTATGGCAAGGCTGGACCGGAGAAGTCTGGAATTACGCCTATGAGATGCCCGAGGATTTTGATCCGCTGAAGTCCGACATGAGTAACATGCCGGCATGGACCAAACCAAAGAACCGCAAAAAGCCGGCGATAAAGGACACCCTGTCGTTTATCCAGCCTGCGGATTTCTTCCAACGGCAGGGCATGGGCGCCGATGTCAATGACCCGCACCTTCTTCGCCCGGATGAAGAGCGTTTGGCAGCGTGGATTTCCGACCAGCTCGCATCCGATGTGATGGCAGCTTACGATGAAGATCCAACCAACGTAAATGGACAACCGGAAATCATCGAGCGTAACGGCTTTGTCCTGAACCTGATGGGCATCAGCACAGCCGATGCCATCGGGTTTCTGCAGCGCCGCGTCGCGGAACAGGCACAACCAACGCCTGGGGGTGTAAAGCCTGCGATGCCAGCAAAGCCAACTGAGGTGAAACAATCCTCTACAAAGGCTGATTCAGACACCACGCCGGCAGCGAAACCACAGGTTGAACCGACAAAATCAGGTAGCAAGCCTGCAGTTAAGCAAACACCGGCCCCAAAACCCGTGACTAAGCCAAAGCCCCGCAAAAAGTAATTCCAGATCAAATCCATTGAAGCTGCTCAGTTTTCTGGCGCGCCATTTTTCCTGGGTGCCCCGCGTGATGCCGTGGGCACCCGGTGTTTTCGATGGCTTGTTAATGCTGTTTGCGCTTCTCATCACTCCGAGGCGCTTCATCGTGCAGGAACGCCTCTGGAATCAGATACTCGACCTACCTGGAGTGTCGGAAACATCGCATCGCTTCGGCGGGCGCGAAGCCGTCCTTCAAGATCGCGAGCTCTGCCACATCCATGGCAATGGCGTCTTGGATTTCATTTTGCCAAACGGAATCCATGTCCCGGAAGCCCTTGCCTCTCACATCCATCCCCACCATGTCTACCCGGACAGCCGCTGGCGCACGGTCGTTGTCACAGCAATGCTTCCCGTACGATGTGTAGTGGAACTATTGGATTCCATTGCGAATCACCGCAGAAACATTCAGCATCCTGGCGGGTAACGAGTATGAAGTCTGTCGTTTTGACGACGACAACCGCTTAGTCCTTTGCTTTATGCGCAGACTTTTGCTTGTTCCTGAGGCGCCACTTGGCAATGCCCGTCACGAGCAACACAGCAGGCGCAAGTGATACGACGGCATAAATGAGCCGCGAAACATCCCCAGCCCATGCCCCGGTGTGGATTGGATACATCGTCCTCAGAACCGCTTGCCCTGCTGTGTCATCCGTGTAGGACTTGACGGACAGGCTCTCTCCAGTCCCAGGATGTAACGAAATGTTCACCTCGCGCCCTAACCAGTCGCCGTGCTCAGGGATGCGCGTCAGTCGAAAGGGCTTATCCGCGCTCTGAGGTAAGTTGACCCAGGTTGTCTTGCCATTCGGATAAACAGCCTCGCCTTTAGCAAGCAAGGTTGACCATGAAAGCTGTGTCTTTACATCCTCTACGACATCCGACTCCTCTTTGACCGGCGTTTGCATCATTCGTAAAAGCGTTGGCTCAAGCGATTCCTGAAAGACAAAGTAGACACCGGTCACCACAACGGTAATCAAGACTCCGTACGCGTAAATGCCAGTTACGTTGTGGACATCGAACAGCCATCGCATCCGGCTGGTACCCCGTTTTACCAGCAGACGCTGCGAAACCTGATGGCGATTCTTGGGCCACCACAAGGGCAGAGCCGTTCCAAGCAGTGCGGCAACAGCGATGGCCAGAATGCCATTGAGGTTCTTCCCCAAGGATGCGAGCTTGAGCTCAGCATGGAGACCATAGACCCAGACATTCCACGCATCTGCCTCGAGGCGTGTTCCCAGCACCGTGTAACTGCGGGGGTCGACATATATTTCCGTTGTGCCGTGGTCTTCGCTACCCGGGCTTAGGATGAGAATGCTGTCCCTTGTATCTCGTGGAAGCCGAATGTCTTCGATTGGATAACTGGGAAGCTGTGTCTCGACGGCATTGACAAGGCGCGTCAGGTCGACAGACGCTGGTGTGGATTCAGTGACAGCATAGAGCTGTCGGCTGATGATCCGGTCCAGGGGATCCGCGTAGAGGAGCAGTATTCCTGTCGCGGCCATCAGGACAAAATATCCCCCTAACGTAACACCAAGCCATTGGTGTAGTAGGAAGACGATAGACCGGACACGTAGGGAAGCCAGCGACTTTCTAACCACAGCGAAATGTACACCTTAGGGCCGTAATTGGAAAGTGCTGGCTGATTACTGGTTCGGTTTGCTTAAGGCATGAAAGGATTGGCGATAGTACCCTTGCCGACACCGATGCCATCGGCGATGCGGTTCAGATAGTTGAACGCCGCACAGATCATCAGTACCTGCAAAATGCCGCGATCATCCAGACCTACAAGACGGAGCGGTTCGAGGTCTTCCGGAACCACCTTTGCGGGTGTGCGGGTGACTTTGTCCACATACGTCAAAATGACAATTTCACGCTCCGAAAGCCCAGGAGCGGTGCGCCAGTCCTGGCGGATGGCTGCAGCGAAGGATGCATCCAGCGTTTCGACACGCAGAAACTCTGCGTGAGATGTACTTCAGTAAAAGCACGCATTGATTGCACTTGTCGTTGTAGCAATCAACTCATGTTCCCGGCGCGACAGCGGGAGGTCATCCGACATCATAAGTCCGATGCCTGTGAACATGTAGTGCATCACATCTGGAATCAGTGAATGACTGAGGACAATTGAGTCCGCCATCACCGATGGAGGCACGCTGCCACCTGGTTCTGATTGCGTATAGGATGCAGGGAAGACATTGCGAGCCGCCATGGCCGCCGCTCTTACGCCTGGATCCTCACGTGGAGAAATAGTTTTTATCCAAGTCATGCGGCAAGCATACCCTGTTCTGGAATCACTGCGACAGCCTTGTCCCTGTCCTCGCACATCGGAGCCAAGCGTCACAGACATCCCTTGAATCCCGTAGAATTGACTATGCAGCGCATCGTACTCTTTGATTTCCGCAAGCGTGGCTCAGCACTGGACTGGCGTGGGCTTCATGACCTTGAAGCGGTGCGCGACACCCGGGATGGCATCGAATTTCTGCCAAGCGGCCCGGACCCATTTGCGACTGGCCCAGCTGTAGAGCTGCCATCGGAAAATCCACACTGGCTCACGGTCCGACTCCGCAGCACAACACCCGGGATGCTCCAGATTTACTGGTGGGAACCGGGAAATTGGCGCGGTCCAACGGAGCGTCAGGTGTTGCGGTTGCCTGTCCGCCCGGATGAGTGGATTGATGTTCAGGCCCCCCTGCCAGGAATCCGCGGAAAGCGTGTCCAGCTTCGGATTGATCCTCCGGGCGATGCCGGGACGCGCACCGTTGTCCAGGAGATTGCGATTACACCGCGCGCCGTGCTGAGCCAGCCACCATCCGGACGCATATCAGATGACGGTTCCTATCAGGCAACCATCAAAAGTGGCGCATTTTCCCTACATGTCGGGGCTCGGTTTGCGAATCTACGCATTGATGCACGTGAAAAACGGGTTGCGTTTGCGACAACGCACCCGCGACTTGGCTGGCAGGACACGCCATCGGGTACGGTAACTTGGTCGGACCTAAGAGATGTTGCGGCTGTTGTCGAGGCCACAGAGGCATCTATTACGAGCCGGGCGACATTTCTCGATGAGCGCGGAGCAACGTGGCAGCTCTCCCGCCGCGTTGTGCCGGCAAAGCAGAGTGGCGGCTTTGACATTTCCATTTCGCTTCAAGTAGACAAGCCGCGCGTCCTTGTGCACTTTCCTGCGTTTCTTCTCCACATGGCTGCGACCACATTCCACCAAGCCATCTTCCCGGGAATTGAGTACCTGGATGCCAGAGACACAAGCTCGAGCACCGCAGACATCGAAACGGATGAGCACAACCGACAGGTCCCTCAGCGACATCAGCCAACGATTCCATTAATGGCAATTCAACAGACTGACAAGCTTTGGCTATCGGTGTCTTATACGCGCTTCGACCGTATCAGCCCCTTCTTCGATGTTCCTGACCGCCACTTTGGAACAGGAATGCCAACGATGGGTGTTCTGTTCCCCGGAGGCTTCCACGACCCTGACAGTCTTGTGCCAGAGCGGGGTTATCAGCTCGCAGCAGGGGTGGTAATCACGACGAGCGTTCAGGTACGCGGCGGCACAAAGAGTGAAACTGTCCTTGCTGGGATAGAACGTTGGATAGCCGAACATCCCCTGCCCGCAATTCCGGAGCGTGTGACGATTTTCGAGCATGCACGTCTCGCGGCGGCCGGTTTGCTGGATTCTGCCGCGCAGTCCCCCGCTGGTTTTCGCCATGCGTATCCGGGAGACTTTGGATTCCAGGCGGCACCGGATGCTACACTTGCGCTCTCGTGGATCAGCCAGCTGATGCCTAAGCGAGATCCAGGGCTTGCCAGTCGTGCACTGGATGCTGCAGGTCGTGCAGCGAAGTCGCTGAATGCAGGCGCATCCGGTGGCGTTGGGCATGTCCGGACAATGGCTCCAGCTCTGATTTATGGTGATGTGAATGCCTATCTCGAGCGCGCTCGCCAAACAGGTCAGGATGCCTTGATGCAGATCGACAAAAATGGTCAGGCAAAGTACCGCAAGGGAAAAGTCGATTTTGCGCGCACGAGTCGTGAAAATCATGCAAATGGCATCACCGGGAATGTGCTTCAGCTTGCGCTAACAGCGGCAAGCGAAACGGGTGATGCAGCATTGATCAAGGCAGCAATCTCGATGCTGAAGAAAGCGAATGCCGCGTATAGCAACACGGTTCCCCGTGGAGCACAAACGTGGGAGATCCCCCTCCATACACCGGACATTCTGGCGAGTGCCCATATGCTGCGTGCAAATGTTCTTGGGTATGAGCTGACCGGCGACCGTGAATTCTTTGATGAAGCCCGGTATTGGGCATGGTCGGGCGTTCCATTTGTGTATCTTGACCGTCCGACGGACGCAGGACGGGTCGGGATGTACGCGACGATTGCGGTGCTCGGTGCATCTAATTGGGTCGCGCCAAACTGGATTGGCCTCCCGGTGCAGTGGTGCGGCTTGGTTTACGCGGATGCACTGCTCGACTTATGGTTCCACGACAGGGATGTTCGTTGGAAGCAGCTCGCGGATGGCATTGTCTCAAGCGGCTATCAGCAGTCGTGGCCGGCGGTGTCGGGGGCGGCGATATCAAAGACCGCGCGGGAGCGTCAGGGTCTGCTCCCTGACAGCTTTGTCCTCGAGTCTCAAATGCGCGCTGATCCAGCAATTACACCAGCGACATTGCTGCTACCGGCATCCCGGGTCATGGATAGGCCAATTTACACGCGACATTGCCTGAAACCAGGGATGGGAACCATTCATATTCCTGGAGATGTGAGTGGTCTTCGCGGAGACAAATGGGAGCTACGTCCGTGGATGATCGACGCAGTAGTCGTGATCACAGGGCCCTATGCCACCCGTTTGGAAGTACAGGGGGGAACATTTGAACGTCTGAAGACAGATCGTCCAAGCGAAATCATGGTGTTACGTTGTCGGGGCAAGGTCACGATTGGGTTGAGCAAATGAGGCAGATTACACTAAGGAACCCCTGATTGATTGCTGATACTACAAGTGTGAGTGAAGAACTTCACACTTGTGTCAATTGGCAGAACTATTTGCCGTAGATTGGCATCCTAGAGTTAGTTATGTTCGAGTTATCGCCTGATACCAAGCAAGTCACTGGTCTTCCGGAAACCAAACCGGATTCCTTTGTGGCTCCGCGTATCTCGGTTGAACAGGATGACTCGGTTGTATTGACAATGTCGATCGCAGAGTTGGATGCACTGACAGACCTTGTCTTGAATGCACCTCCAACCAAGCTTGTCGATGAAGAGATGGCAGAACACTTACTGCGTAGGCTAATGCAGCTGCAGCGTGAAAAGATGTTCACAAACCCGGGGTGACGGATAATCGTCAGCGCGGTTTTGGAATTCCGCTACGGCACTTATCGGAGCAGTAAACAACCGTGTTCCAGTCGCGCTCCCATTTCTTTCGCCACGTAAAGTCTCGTCCGCAGGTCGGACATCGCTTTACCGGGAGGTCATTTGGGTTCCGAACACCTTTTGAAAATCCATGTTTTCTATCCGGCACGGAGGACCGCCTTTAGGCTCAGGTTACGCAGGCTGGCACCGACAACCAGAGGGCCCGTCAGTTCCCAACCAAGGTTAATGCTGCTGATGGCGAAGAGACGGCGATCCCGGCTTTTCTGAAGAAAACCAGCTTTCCATGCGGCGGTGAGGCCATCATCAATCATCGGGAGGATATCCCGCTGCAGCGACACCCATTCGCCATAAGGATAAGAATCGAATGCAGTAATGTACTCCCGGCCACCAGGGGCATAAATGAACTTACCACTCCCCGCGGTGTCCCCGGCAGCATGGCGCTTTGGCATAGCGTAGCGGGTGTCAACAAATGGAATCCCAAACCAGAGGAAGTCGCCGTAGCCAGGGTGGCCCTTCTCACGGTTCTGGATGGTAATGAACGCCTGCCACTGTGCCGTATGCCAAGTCTCAAGACGTAGATTTCCATCGGAACGGAATGGATTGACGCTGGTCTCACAGGCAAATCTTAGAGCCGTCAATCCTGAAATCGGAGTCGGTTTAACGAATTCCTGCTCAATCAGAAGATGTGCCCATGGAGCATCCTGGGAGCGGAGCTTGCCCCCGTACTCAGCGATGCCATCCATGTGCAGCTCAAGGGTCGGCGATTGCCCTGCTGTCCAGCGGATTGATTTGCCATCGGTATCCCACCGGAAGCCATGATGGCCGTACTCCTGCATCCAGGACCATGACACATCTGATGTTGAATTCCATTGACGAAGCATCCAGTCCGGAGTGGATGCCCCTGGCCAGCACATTAAACCAGGGGGCATCCCGTGTGGGTCATTTGGTGGTGTGACAAAGAAGCCATTCCGAAACCCAGGATCGCGAAGCAGCTCCTTTGTCGTCATCCCAACCAGTCCTTACTTGCCCTTGCGCTCGTAGCGTGGGCGCTTTGCCGGCGGTACCGACTTTGCTTTCGGTCCTTCCAGCAGCGCCTTTACGCCGGCTTCGAGCTGTGGGTCCAGTCCACGGATTTCATCCTGAACTGTGAGGTCCACGCGAACATCCACCTCAGCACCGGTGTGCTCTTCATTCACACCATCCGTGATGCGGTACCATCCGCGCAGTGGCATCCGGACCATCGAGCCATCGAGCAGAGCTGCAGCACCGGTACTGATGACCGCTCCAAAGGTTGGTGTACCGATAACCGGTCCACGTCCGAGCTGTTTGAATGCATGGGAGAAGATCTCGGCATTCGAGTAGGCATTCTGGTTGGTCAACAACGCCGCTGGCTTAAGCCATGGGTAGAACGGCAGGCGGTCGATTGGGTAGCCTGGTTTTCCGTTGCGTCCGATGGTGTAGGCATGTCGCGGTTGATGCAGCATCGTCAACAGGTAGTCTGCCGTCGAGCCGCCACCATTGTCGCGGACATCGATCAGAAGAGCCTGCTTGCCGTAACCTTCCGCGTACAGACCCTGCTCAAACTTGTCCTGGCTGACGCCATCCATGCCCTTGATATGCAGGTATGCAAGCTTGCCGCCTGACAGCTCATGGACACGATTCTTGCGGTTCTCAATCATCTCATCGTAGAGCAACGCGGAAACACTAGCGTAGGAGCCAGCAATCACTGTCCGTGGCGTGGAGTTACCATCTGCACCGCGAACCGCAAGCGTCACCTTCTCGCCAACCGTGTCTTCAAGGAGGGTATCGATATCACTGGTTTTGTCGATTTCGGTTCCGTTGATGGCCGTGATTACATCCCCGGCATTTACCTTTTGACCAGCTTTACTAGCCGGGCTGCCCGTGATGACGCGTGCGACCTTCATCCCGGGGCCTGTGTACGCTTCATCCCAAACAATGCCGAGGAACCCGGTCGGACCGGCTTCAGCACCTTCGGAACGTCCACCTGCTCCACCACCCATGGCCGGCGTATAGCCAATGTGACTTGCGTTCAAATGTCCCATAAGGAGGCGGATGACATCGCCGAAGTCCATAGGATCGGCTGCGGATGCGGCCATTGGGCGGTACTTGGCATGGAGAGCCTTCCAGTCTGCACCGTGGAATTCAGGATCGTAAAAGCCATCATTGAGGGCCTGCCAGGCTTCATCATAAATTGCGAGCTGTAGTGCAGCGCGGTCCCATGTTGCCTTGGCACGGAACGACACTGGGCGGACCTGATCGGTTCCACCAGCGATGACACCAATGTTGCCTGCTCCGGCGAGAATGACCAGGGACTTTCCACCGGTGGTCCAGCCGCCTCCGCGTACTCCAGGGGCTGCTACTTTACGCGGCGGGGCCGGCGGCGCGCCATCCACGATATCGATCAGCTGGATATCCGCACCTTCATCCCCGGTCACCGCAGCAACCGTCGTTCGTGAGTCACTGCCGCCGGCAATCACGCCACGCACGGATGACTTCGTCGCAAGCAGAACACGGACACGTTCATGGATTCCATCGGCATCCACTTCTACCAGCTTCTGTGCAGGAGCTGCGGCAGCGGGCGCAGGAGCCACTGCTGGGGTTGCACCAACCGCAGCCGGACCACCCGCCGATCGCGCTCCTCCCTTTAGCTTTTGCCAGCCATCCGCTGTGCGCTCATCATCCTCTTTGCGGAGATAAACCCACTGGGCAATATTGTCACGGGACTGTCCGCGCTCGGAGATAAAGAAGAGTTTGGTGCCATCAGGGCTCCAGGATGCGCTTCCATCGTTCCGTGGATGCTTAGTGACATTGATTGGTTTTGCTCCGGCTTCGGCCTTCACGACCATCACTTCGCCGTTGTATTCCTCATCCTCATGGGTATAGGCAAGCCAGCGGCTGTCGGGGGACCAGCTGATATCACTGATCTCCAGTCCGGTAACAACGGTCTTTGCATTGGAGCCATCTGCATCCGAAACCACAAGTGTCTGCCGTCCGCTGACATAAGCGAGCTTTTTGCCATCCGGTGAGAACCGTGGCGTGCTCTCTGTTGAGGCAGTATTCGTGATGCGCTCGGTTTTGCGGGTAGCTGCTTTGGAGAGCTTTGACTCTTCCTTGTCTGTGCTGGTGACGACATAGATGTCGGGCTGGCCATCCTTGCGGGTGATGTAGGCTAGCGTTTTGCCATCCGGGCTCCACGCGAGGTCGGCTTCGCGCTCCGGGGCTTCCGAGACGCGCTGCGCTTTCCCACCGGTTCCCGCGGTAACGAAGACATCGCCCTGTGCAACGAACGCGATTTGATCACCATCATCAGATGGGCTGACTTCAGATGCCCCACCCGTGACACTGCGGACATCCAGAGGATTCGTCCGGGAATCCACGGGAGCGGTTAGCGTTTGTATCCGCGGGGTCGCGCCGGGCTTTGCGAGATCGAGAACCGCGATTTGGTCACCGACTTCAAATGCAATCCGTGAGCCACCAGCGGCAACATTTGGAAAACGAACGCCATCCCCTTTGAAGGATGTCAGCTGCTTAGCGCTACCGCCACGGGTCACGGGCATCCGCCAGAGGTTGTAGGTGCCATCCTTTTCGGATGCATAAATCAGCTCGCGTCCTCCATCGATGAACTGTGGCCACAGGTCCTGGCCATCAAAGTCGGTCAGCTGTGTGACATCTTTGGAGCCGATCGTGTGGATGTAGATATCCGCTGATGCAGTTCCGTGGTAGCCGAGGCGTGGCCAGTCGTTTGAGCCGCGGACGAAGGCGATGGTTTTGTTGTCCGGAGACAGGGTTGCGCCCGCGGTGCGCTGGACAGCGATAACGGGAACCGCGCGACCGGGCTTCGTGGTGACGGGAACGCGGTAGACGCCGGGACCGGAGCCAACGTGTTCACGGATTTGGGTTACGAGGATGGACTTGCCATCCGGTGCCCAGCCGATACCGACGGAGCCTCCGCTAAATGATGTCAGCCGGGTTGGTGTTCCGCCATCAATTGGCATGATGTAGGCATCGTTGCGACCGAGACGGTTACTCGTAAAGAGAATGTGCTTGCCATCCGGGCTGATGAATGGCCGTGCATCGTATGCTGCGTGGACGGTAAGGCGCCGGGATGGCTGTTTGGAATCGACATCGGTAGCCCAAAGGTCGCCCTGGTACGAAAACACAAGACGGTTCCCATCCGGGGTTAGAGCTGGGTAGCGTGCAAAGGTGATGGCCTGCTGTGCCATCGCGGCCGCGGAAATGCTCACTACGGCTGCAACAGCAAATGTGGTTTTGAGTAGGTTGCGCATAGCGCATTCTACCTGCTGGAATTGCTGTCCTTCAGGATGTGTAAGTTGATGAAAGTTGCTGGTGTATCACGATGAGAGCGAGCGTCTTCCCAACGTTTCGAGCGACATATTCGGTATGTTCGGACGGGACAACGCAAAACCCCTCTCAGATACAAGAATGGTTCATTATTGCGAAAGCTGCTTTTGCATCAGGATGAGTGCAAGGGTCTTCCCAAGCTTGCGGGCTACATTTTCGATACGCCCGCACGGGACAAAGCCGTGTTTACCTGCGCTTCCCAACAGCGTAAATGTACCTACAAAAACAGAAGATGTTTTCCTATGCAAGCTGCTTTTGCATCAGGATGAGTGCAAGGGTCTTCCCAAGCTTGCGGGCTACATTTTCGATACGCCCGCACGGGACAAAGCCGTGTTTTTCATGTAGCCGAATGGAAACATCATTGCCTTCGGTGATGAGCGCAACGACGTTGGTGATGCCATAGGCAGGCGCCTGTTCGATCGTGTGTATCAGAAGTCGCTCCCCGTAGCCGTTTCCAGTGTGTTCTGGATGGACATAGAGCGAGTTTTCAGCGGTGTGGCGATACGCAGGCTTTGGGTTGAATGGCGACAGGCTTGCATAAGCAACCACTGCGCCATCAACGACAAGAACCCAGCCAGGGTATGGATTTTCAGAGTGCTTGTCAATCCAGAGCAGCTGGTCATCATCGGTACGTGGAAACAAGTCGCAGGTGGCAGTGCTGGTCGCGACGTAGTGATTGTAGATGTTTCGCAGGGCCGCGGAGTCATCCGGCAAAACGCACCGGATTGCAACATTTGAATGGTCTCTCTCCATTGCAAGATATTAGCATCCATTCCGAGATGCATACCGCAACCGTTCCGGACGACCGCCAATGGACCGCGGTAGAATCTTAGGTACTTATTCGTGCATATTGCATGTTGAAAAGAGGCCATCCTTTGTCTGCGTTTGAAGCCCACCTTTCTGAAACTGACCCTGATGTTTTTGCAGCAATCCGCGGCGAGGATGCCCGCCAGGCGGACAAGCTGGAGCTGATCGCAAGCGAGAATATTGTCTCCCGTGCGGTCCGTGAGGCTCAGGGAAGCTCGCTGACAAATAAGTATGCCGAAGGCTATCCTGGCAATCGCTACTATGGCGGGTGTGAGTGGGTCGATGTCATCGAAGACATCGCCCGTGACCGTGCAAAGCAGGTCTTTGGAGCCGAATACGCGAATGTCCAGCCGCACTCGGGCACCAGTGCCAACATGGCGGTGTACTTTACATTTCTGAAGCCGGGCGACACCGTCCTTGGGATGGACCTCTCCCACGGTGGTCACCTGACGCATGGCTCTCCGGTGAACTTCAGCGGTCAGCTGTACAACTTTGCAGCGTACGGTGTGGACCGCGAGACAGGGTTGCTGGACTACGACAAGGTGCGTGAAACAGCGCATCAGGTCAAGCCGAAAATGATAACGGTAGGTGCGAGTGCGTACTCACGTGCAATTGACTATGCCAAATTCCGTGAGATTGCAGATGAAGTCGGCGCGTTCTTATTCGCTGACATCGCGCACCCGGCAGGCCTCATCGCAACTGGTCAGCTCCCAAGCCCGGTGCCATACGCACATGTCGTTGCCACGACAACGCACAAAACCATGCGTGGCCCCCGCGGTGGTCTGATTATCATGGGCAAGGATTTTGACAATCCATTTGGCCAGGTTGCCGCAAAGAGCGGACGTACGCTGCGCATGAGCGAGCTGTTGAACCGGATGGTTATTCCAGGTGTTCAGGGTGGCGCATTAATGCACGTTGTTGCAGCCAAGGCAGTCGGCTTTGGCGAAAACCTCAAGCCAGAGTTCACCGAGTACACAAAGCAAATCATTCTTAATGCGCGTGCGCTTTCGACATCGCTGCAGGCCCGCGGGTTTACGATTTGTTCCGGTGGAACAGATAACCACCTAATGCTGATCGACCTGCGTAATAAGGGCGTTACGGGCAAAGATGCGCAGTTTGCCTGTGATGAAGCGGGAATCACATTGAACAAGAATGGTGTTCCGTTTGATGACAAGTCTCCGCTCATCACCAGTGGAATCCGTATCGGAACGCCTGCTGTAACGACGCGTGGGATGAAGGAAGCGGACATGGATGTCATCGCGGGCTTTATTGACCGGGCGATCAATGGCCGCTCGGATACCGCAGTGCTCCATGGCATCGCGGCTGAGGTCAAGGACTTCTGCGCCGGTTTCCCGATTTGGGAGTAAGGTGACAGACGATCAGAGCCAGCGCCCGAGCTGGGATGAGTACTTCCTGAGTATCGCCCGCGAGGTGGCGACACGTTCAACGTGTCAGCGCCGTCATGTCGGGGCTCTGATCGTGCGCGATAGGCGGATTCTATGCTCCGGCTACAACGGTTCGCCGCCGGGGCAGCCCCACTGCACGGATGTTGGCTGTCTCCTTGAAGATGGTCGCTGTATACGAACGCTTCATGCGGAGCAAAATGCCATCACACAGGCTGCATTGCACGGTGTCAGTACACAAGGAGCAACGCTTTATTGCACGTGCCGTCCATGCCATGTCTGCGCAAGGATGATTGTGGGAGCCGGGATTGTCCGTGTTGTGTTCTTCGGGGATGCCCCTGAGGGCTGGGCATCGGATGTGCTCCTTGATGCTGGCGTTTTGGTGTGTGGACTACCTGAACCTCCTCGCCGTTCGGACACTGGTTGGGATAAACTCATCCTGCAATGAATGCGGTGCTGCTACAACAAATGGCCGTGGCTGCGGCTGTCGCCGGAACGGTCACAGCACTGGTCACTCCTCCTGTCCGCCGGATGGCAATCGCCGCCGGTGTAGTTCGTGAAGCACGCAAGCGGGATGTCCATACCGAGCCAACGCCACTCTGGGGCGGTGTGGCGATTATCGTTGGATTTCTGGCAGCTTTCGCATTGGTCCGCCTTTTGTGGGTACCTGCATTTGAGCACGGCCTCAGCACCAATCATGCGCATCCCATTCTTGGAATTCTCATCGGCGCACTGCTCGTCGCAACGGTTGGGTTGGTAGATGACAAAGGGGACCTCAAACCTTGGCAGCAGATGCTGTCTCTCCTTACCGGCGGCTTGATTGCTGCGCTGTTTGGTGCGCGTATTGCTGGAATCACAAATCCACTGAATGGCGGCTGGATACAGCTGCCATTGCCAGTTTCGATTATCGGGACCATGGCTTGGATTTTTCTTGCTGCGAAGACGTTTGACTTTCTGGATGGCCTGGATGGCCTTGCGGCGGGAATCTGTGCAATTTGCGCAACCACCATGGGGCTGATGGCTGTGAGCATGCGAGCAAGTGACCCGGTAGTCGGGTTACTGGCTGCAGCAGTGGCGGGAAGCTGTATCGGCTTCCTCAGGCACAACTACAACCCGGCCAGTATCTTCATGGGCACAGTCGGCGCGCAGTTTCTCGGTTTCCTACTGGCATCACTGGCCGTCGTCGGGGCATTTAAGGTGCCGGCGACCATTTCCGTGATTGTGCCGATTCTTGTGCTTGGGGTGCCAATTCTGGATGCCTTCTATGTCGTCATCAAGCGTGTCGTTACAAAGGCTCCACTTCGAGAGGCTGACCAAAGTCATATCCATCATCGCTTGCGCAAGCAAGGTCTTTCCGTGCGTCAGGCAGTCTGGACGATTTATGGCCTGACCGCATGCACCTGTGCGATTGCCCTCCTCCTGGCATGGCGCTGGGGCCGATGAAGCGAAAGGTTCTCCCAGACACACTTACCGGGGAACGCCTGATTTTGCGTCCAATCACGCCCGCCGACATCACGTCAGTGTTGGCATACTCATCAGACCCGGATGTCACAACTTACCTTCCGTGGTATCCGACCGTGGATGCGATGGTTGTTAGGATGTTTCTTCAACAGCAGCAGGACCGCCGACGTAAAGGAACGTCGTATGGCTATGCCGTTACGGAGCGATCAACAGGTGACATGATTGGCGCCATCGACCTAATGGGTCTGCAGTCTGGCCATCCGGGAAACTGTGAGCTGGGATATGTATTTCGACGGTCTTCTTGGGGATGTGGATATGCAACAGAGGCGGCTGGTTTGCTCCTCGATGCCGCATTTCAGAATCCGGGAATATTGGTAGTGGATGCATATGCGGATGCCGACAATGTTGGTAGTCAGCGCGTGATGGAAAAAATTGGGATGCAGCGTATTAACTCGGAGCTGCGCATCGTCAAAGGACGGGAGCGCATCTACTTCCACTACGCCATCGCGCGGACACAGTTTGCACCTTGTCCGGTTTTAGGAGTCGCACTATGAAGCGTGTTTCGGTTGCCTGTGTGTTTGGGACTCGCCCGGATGCGGTCAAAATGGCTCCGGTCATCAAGGAGCTCGAGCGGCATCCGGACCAGATTCGCGTTATCCGAATTTCGACTGGTCAGCATAAAGAGATGCTCGAGCAGGTGCTTCGCGTCTTCGATGTGAAACCAGACTATGACTTACAGCTGATGACGGATCGTCAAACCCTTACGGATTTGACCGCGCGTGCCCTCGCAGCGTTGGTGCCCGTGCTTGAAGCTGAGCAGCCGGACTTGGTCATCGCACAAGGTGACACGACAACAACATTTGTAGCAAGCCTGGCCGCATTCTATGCAAAAGCAAAGTTCCTACACGTTGAAGCAGGACTTCGCACGGACAATAAATGGAATCCTTTTCCAGAAGAAATGAACCGTCGATTGACAGGCCGCCTGACGGATTTTCACTGTGCCCCTACCGAGCTAAGTGCAGCGAACCTCCGGGCCGAAGGTATTTCCGAGGATAGTATCCGAGTAACCGGGAATACCGTCGTGGATGCATTGCACCTGGTCGTCGCCCAGGAATATGCCTTCGAGGATGCCGATATTCAGACGTTTGTGAACACTCCTGGACGTGTGGTTTTGGTTACAGCACACCGCCGTGAGAACTGGGGAGAGCCGATGCAGCATATCTGCGAGGCGATTCTCGACATGGTCACAACACACGATGATGTCCGCGTCATTTTCCCAATGCACAAAAACCCGGTCGTCAGGGAGACGGTGATTCCTATCCTCGGTGGGCATCCGCGTGTTTTACTCACCGAGCCTCAGGAGTATTTCCCGTTCATTCACCTGATGCGCCGTTCGACGTTTGTCCTGACAGACAGTGGCGGAGCACAGGAAGAGGCACCCGGCCTCGGAAAGCCGGTTGTCATTCTGCGGGAAACAACAGAGCGGCCCGAAGGGGTACATGCTGGTAACGCGGTGCTTGTTGGGACAGATAAGGCAAAGATTGCCGCTGCAGTCAATGCGCTGCTGTCCGATAGCAACGTTTATGAGCGAATGAGCCACGCGGTCAGCCCGTATGGCCAGGGCGATTCAGCGGTGCAAATCCGCAGCTGGATACTAGAGGCATTTGATACCAACGATGGAAAATGACACCCGGCAGCTGACCCGCGACGATTGGGAGCACATCGTTCGCGCTGGCATCCACGCATTCTTTGTTCACATGTGGGCATTCGTAAAGGCACGAAGTATTCGAATCCTACTGCTGGGCGGCATTCTGTATCTGCTGTGGCGATTACAAACCGTCGTCACCACCGTTATTGCCGCGGGTATTCTAGCAAGCGCTGCGGGGGCGTTTGTAGACCCGATGATGCGATTCAAGCCCCTGATGAAGATACCCCGTCACACGCGCCGGGCAATAGCAACGGGCATCGTACTGTCGGCAATCCTTGCAGCCCTTGTCGGAATCGTTGTCGTATTCCTGCAACCCTTCCAGGTTGAGTTTAAGAATCTAATCAACGATTGGCCGAACATTCAGGCTCAAATTACCAAGCAGACAGAACAACTGAAGACGACTTGGGAAGGTCTTCCGGACTGGGTGCAGAAACTTGCTCCTCAAGGCGGAGGCGGATCCAAAACAGGCGGGGCTGAGCAATCACCTGAAATTGGCAAGTCCATCACAACCTATCTCACCGGGCTGGTTTCCAAAACACTCTCAGCAGCAGCTCACATTGTCGAGCTGATTCTTGTGCCGGTGATGGCCTATTACTTCATCGTAGATGGACGTGACCTGAAACGTGAGTTTCTGCGATTCCTACCCGTACGCCAGCAGCGTCTTGCTCACGCGGTGATGATGGAGGGTGCATTGATCATGCGCTCCTTCCTGATTGCACAGTTTGTCCTTGCCGCGATTGCGGGCGTTGTGATTGGTGTCCTATTGGGCGTCTTCCAAATCAAATATGCGTTGACGCTGGCCTTAATCGCAGCCGTAACCCGCGTTGTACCGGTGATTGGTCCACTCCTTGGTGGCATCCCTCTGGGTATCCTCGTCTTCGTTCAGTGCTCATCAAGTGGCAACTATGGCAGCTTAATTATCATTTTGGGTCTCTTTACACTGATGCATCTTGCCGAAAGTAAAATCATCACCCCGATGATTCTCGGGGACCGTCTGCACTTGCACGCTGTGATCGTGATTATCGCGCTGCTGGTAGGCGGAGAGTTTTTCGGTCTGATGGGGATGTTCCTTGCTGCGCCGGTCGCTGCGTTGGTTCGCCTGCTCCTGATGCACTACTACGTGTATCCATTGCAGGCCAGACAACGTAAAGCCGACCATATGAGTCGCGCAGTCAAGGCAAACACACCACAGGCGTAGGGTTTACTGGAGGGCTGGCATCGTGGGTCACTGGATTGAAGCGGTAACACTTGGAGTCGTGCAGGGACTGACTGAGTTCCTTCCGATTTCGTCCTCGGCACACCTGGATATCGTGCCTAAACTCATCGGATGGCATAAGCCCGGGGCTCAGTTCACCGCTGTTACCCAGCTTGGAACAATGGTCGCGGTGATGGTTTACTTCCGCAACGACATCATCGAAACAATTGGTGGGATGTTTAAGTCGCTCTCTAAGGGTGGCGACAAAATGTCATCGCAGGCCCGTCTTTTCTATGCTGTCATCATTGGAACGATTCCTATCGGCGTGATTGGTCTGTTGCTCAAAAAGTTCATCGAGAAGGATCTGCACAACCTGTACATCAACGCAACAATGTTGGTGGTGATGGGGCTTCTCATGGGACTTGCAGAGCGGATGACAAATCCGCGTCGGGACAGCAAAGACATTCAGATAAAAGACGGCATCATTGTCGGGCTTTTCCAAGCGATAGCATTGATCCCAGGTGCATCACGCTCCGGATCCACACTTACCGGCGCGTTCTTCACAGGCCTTGATCGCTCTGCAGCTGTACGCTTCTCATTCCTTTTGTCGCTCCCTGCCATTCTCCTTAGTGGTTTGATTGAACTCAAAGACCTCTTTGGCAAAAAGGAGCACATTTATGGAGCGGATGCCGATATCAACTGGTCGATGCCAGAGGTTGCCGTCGCTACGGTAATTGCAGGACTTGTTGGTTACGCATGTATCGCCTGGCTGCTCCGCTACCTTAGCAAAGCATCCACTGCCGGCTTTGTCCTCTACCGCATTGCTCTGGCAGCCGTGATTTTCTTCCTCCTGAATCAGCGTATACTGACCCCGTAATGACGCTGACATCCCCTTGGTGGCACTGGGCCCTGGCATTTGCCGGGGCCTTTATTGCGGGTATGGCCAAGACTGGAATCCCTGGACTCGGCATTCTGGCAGTGCCGATTTTTGCCTTTTTCTTACCGGCGCGGGAATCGGTGGGGATTGTATTGTTGGTACTGATTTGCGCTGATGTCCTTGCAGTCCTCACCTATCGCCGGGAGGCTGACTGGAAGAAGATATTGCAGCTAGCACCCTGGGCGCTCGCCGGAATTGTGATCGGTACATTTGCATTGTCGCGCCTTAATGATCAGGCGGTTAAGCAGCTCATTGGAGCGAGTATTTTACCAATGGTAGCTCTCTCGGTACGCCGCCGCCGGATGACTGCTGCGGGGATTGCTGAGAAACCGCTACCTTCCTGGGCAGCGGGATTTGTTGGTCTGGTGGCTGGCTTTACAACGATGGTGGCGAATGCCGCTGGTCCGGTAATGAACCTCTACCTGATCGCGATGCGCCTTCCCAAACTCACCTTTCTGGGCACCAGTGCCTGGTACTTCTTTTGTCTCAACTGGGTCAAAGTACCATTTGGCATCTATGGCGGGACAATCACACTTCACTCCGCGGGGCAAAGTGTGATGCTTTTTCCGGCAGCAATTGCTGGCGGAATCGTTGGAAGACGCATCGCTCAGAGGATCGACCAAGCCCGTTTTGAGGCATTGGCTCTGACTTTTGCGGCTGTTTCCGGTGTGTGGTTCCTGATAGGTAAAGATGTAATCGCTGCGCTTAAGTAGCGTTTCCTATGGTCAGCTACTTGGTGAACGCTGCCCTGATCCCGATTGCCGCCTTATGGATGTCATTTGTACTGACATCCCGATGTGTAACAAAGCGGAGTCGACTCGCCCCCATGCCGCTCGCCCGGACGCCATTTTGCTCGAGGCGTGCCATTGCTTCCGTACCCGAGAGACCGGTATCGCTGATATCGAAGTACACAATATTGGTTTCCGGCCACGGGTCGAGGCGAATGCCAGGGATGTCCTGAAGTACACTGGCAAGCGCTTGCGCATTGGCGTGGTCAACCTCGATATCCGCAAGGTGGTGCTGGAGCGCGTAAAGTCCCCCGGCAGCAAGGATTCCAGCCTGCCGCATCGCACCACCGAAAACGTGCTTCCAGCGACGCGCTTCATGGATGAGTGCAGCCGGGCCAAGGAGAAGCGCTCCTGCCGGGGCTCCCAGTCCTTTGGAAAGACAAAGTGTTACCGTTTGGAACGGGGCCGCGATTTCTGAAAGGTCACATCCACGCCCAACAGCTGCATTTACGAGGCGGGCGCCATCGAGGTGGGTCGCTAGTCCATTCGCATGCGCCGTTTCGGTAACAGCACGGACAGCAGTATCATCCCAGATTATCCCCCCGGCGTAATTGTGTGTGTTTTCGATGCAGACCATCCGGCTAGGTGGTGCATGCGGGATGGCAGGATTGAGAACGGACAGCACCTGAGCGGCGGTGAAGATGCCACGCGGTGCTTGGAGCGGTCGCAGGAGAACTCCACTAAGGACAGCAGGTCCACCACTTTCATACTTTTGGATGTGACAGTTTTCAGCGCAAATCACTTCATCTCCCGGACGCGTTTGAATGCGTATCGCAATCTGATTGGCCTGGGTTGCACTGGGTAGGAAGAGTGCAGCCTCCTTGCCAAGCAGCTCACATCCAAGGTCCTGGAGCGCATTGACAGTTGGATCCTCTCCACGTTGATCGTCACCGACGGGAGCTTTGTGGATTGCATCGCGCATTGCATCCGATGGCCGTGTCGCAGTATCTGAAGAGAGGTCTATCATGCGTTTATTCTACCGATGTGAAGGGCGATGTGACGTCCAACATGCTCACGACTTGGCAGTACGCCAGAGTTCACGAATCCCCGTAAAGTGTGACGTTGCCATTAGCATGTCTCGCTCCAAGTCCGCGAGGATAGCGTTTGCCTTCAGCGGTCGAAAGGCTTTACGCGTAAGTTGAGGAGTACATTCATTATATTTGAGCAGTAGCGTGTTCAGGAGTCGTAGCTGTTCCTGCGTTTGTTCATACAGTTTGATCATCCGACGGAGGGCTGCATCCTGAGTTCCACAGAGAGCCAGGGAGCGAAGCCCCTGCTGAATCATCACATCGATGTACTCACGTTCGCGAAGCCACTCCTTTTCTGTTTGAATCCATTCAGGCACACCCCCGGCATTCTTCAATACTTTGGCCTGAACACGAAGATGTGCGGGCACCGAAAGGTCATCATCAAGACTGAGAGGCTTCCCCTTGCCTGGAAGGTTGTCAAAAACGCCCTCGTTCATGGCATCCACGATGCGGCGCTCAGCGACAATATCAATCCATGAGAGGACAGTTTCTATCATGTTGTTATCCCAAACTCGTTAGGTCATCCCAGCTTGTTTCTGCTAGCAACCGGGATGCCCACCGTGAAATGTCGGTTTCCTGAAAAGTGGTTTCGGGCACCCACAAGGAGCCCATGGGCAAGGCCCTCACTTCGTCCGCGGCGGAGGAGGTGTTGTACCGTCGATGATTGTTCAAGCATTGTCAGTCCTCATCCAATAGCAGCTCATCCCAGCTTGTTGCTGTTCGCAACCGGGATGTCCACCGTGAAATGTCGGTTTCCTGAGCAGTGTTTACACGCATCGCGGATGTTTCAGGGATTGCTCCGAAGAAAAGCGTGGCGGTTTCGATGAAGTGATTACGGGCACCCGCAAGAAGCCCAAGGGCAAGGCCTTCCTCGCGACCTTCCTCGCGGCCAAGTTCGAGGCCTTCATTACGTCCGCGGCGGAGGAGGTGTTGTACCGTCGATGATTGTTCAAGCATTGTCATTTGCCTTTCAAAGATAGATTCCGCCTTCTCAGGATTAAACCGCATTCCAGCCAATGTGTATGCATGTCCCAAGATTTCAAGGCGGGTTACTTCATCAGGAATGGCAAGAATGCATTGCGTGATTGCTGTCCCCACTGCCTGAAAGGAACGGCCTCCAAAATCGGCCAAAACCCCTACTGCCGCTAAGCTTGATCCCGGAATCAAAAGTACCTCCAGCGGTAGTTTCCAGAATCGGATCACTGCATAGGAGTATAATAAGTAGAATCCCTGCCCTGCTATGTGACGGCGATATTCCCCGGAAATAGCTGGACTGTCGGCTCGCGGCGTCAACAAAAACACACACGTATGAACGGGAAGATTATGTTTCCTAGTGATGTCAACGCTGTATTCAAGAAGTCGTCGTGGAACGCGCCGGCCATCCTTTCCCGCTTGAAATTCCAGATGCACCGCACACTGACCAGCAGGTAGCCGAACGGACAATAATGCATCCACTTGCCGATGGGTAGCAGAAAGCTCAGGGCTCATTACCGTCCCCGACACTACTTTGGGTAAGCCGGCTAACGTTGCCCATTGAAGCGGGTCAACATCGACAAGCTGCTTTAGCGTTCTATCAACGCGTTCCGTGTTCATTCCAAGTTACTAATCGAAAAAAACACGGTCGTTACTACACTTTTAAAGGTGTTTTTTCAGGAATGTCGTATCGTTGACCCCCACAGAAGTGAATTTTTGACAGATAGGCAGCCAAGGGGTCGAGGTGCGCCGGCATCATTGTCATCAGGCAGAAATCACTCAGTAATGCAACTCCTGCGATTCCATCACCTAAATCAAACAAGGGGCGCTTAGCGCCCCATGTTTTTGATCACCGGATTGTTCTTTTCCGGATGAAACTCCGGATTCATAAAGTAATAAACCGTTCCCCATGCTCCAAATGTCACTATGAGGATTCCAATCCAGATCAGACAGCCAAAGCATGACTGATCTGGATTCAACCCGGGTGTTGGCAACCGGCGGACAGGCTTTGCTTCGGGCGATGTCTGCTGCCCATCGGTTGGTTCACTCACAGCTCGATTTGTGCCTTCTGTGCAACCGGCGCTGCGACAGGAGCATTTTGACGCTGATTCACCCAGCTCATCATCGAGCGAAGCTCTTTGCCAACCTGCTCGAGGAGGTGGTTGTCATCACGCTTCGTTAATGCATTGAACGTTGGACGACCGGCACGGTTCTCAAGAATCCATTCCTTAGCAAATGTTCCGGTCTGAATCTCATCCAGAATCTTCTTCATTTCCTTCTTGGTATCTTCGTTGACAACACGCGGTCCACGCGTCATATCGCCAAACTGTGCTGTATCGGAAATCGAGTAGCGCATACCGGCTATACCGGCCTCGTACATCAGGTCAACGATGAGCTTTAGCTCATGAAGGCACTCAAAATAAGCGATTTCCGGTTGGTAGCCAGCTTCAACCAGCGTTTCAAATCCAGCTTTGACCAGTGCCGTAGCACCACCGCAGAGGACAGCTTGCTCACCAAAGAGGTCGGTCTCGGTCTCTTCCTGGAAGGTGGTTTCGAGAACACCGGCACGGGTTCCGCCGACGCCCTTGGCCCATGCCAGTGCAACCTTGAGTGCTTCGCCCGTTGCGTTTTGATGAACGGCTACCAGACAGGGAACGCCCTTGCCATCTGCGTAAACGCGGCGGACCAAGTGCCCTGGGCCCTTTGGTGCACACATAAAGACATCGACATCCTTTGGAGGGACGATTTGTCCGAAGTGGATATTGAAGCCATGGCCAAAAGCGAGAGCTTTGCCAGCCGTCAGGCCTGGAGCGATCTCAGCTGCATACAGTGCTGCCTGAAACTCATCGTTGACGAGAATCATGATGACATCGGCGCGCTGCGCGGCCTCGGTAACCGTTACGACTTCAAAGCCATCGGATACAGCCTTGTCCCAGCTCTTGCCAGGGCGGAGGCCGATGATGACATTTTGCCCAGAGTCGCGAAGGTTCTGCGCATGAGCATGTCCCTGTGAACCGTAGCCGACGACTGCCAATGTCTTGCCACGGAATGCATCAAAAGATGCATCCGCATCGTAATAAACCTTTACTGCCATGTTCCTAACTCCTTACCAAAATTCCGCCGGAGTGCCCGGCAAAAGCTAATTCTCGTCGACCGCCAGGTAGTCGGATGCAACAAGAGCCGCCCGTAAGTCATCCGCCTGCAGCCGGATTGCGGTGCGGTTGGATGGTTGCCACTCGCCACCTGCGGCGAGCAGCTGGTTACGCAGCTCAGTGGATGCATCTTCAATAGCATCCAGCCGGGCAACCAACGCCGATAACATTTCCTCGTGCTCATCCATCAGGATGGGAAGCCCGGCGACCAGCTGCCGAAGATCACGCAGGCGCGCCTCAACGCGATGCGCTGCCTCATCAAACTCCCGCTGCATCACGGTCCTCCAGTGCATCGACATCACTGACTCCACTACCGTCGTGGTCAGAAACATCATCCAAAAATGATCTTCCAACCCACTTCATCCATGCAACACGTCCGGCAAATCCGAGGGCAATAAACAATGCTGCGTTTATCAGCAATGCCTTGATGGAATCGAGGCCAAATGCATCTTCAATTGCGTTGTAAACGAGCCACAATGGCTCAATCAACGCGAGAATCACACCATAGCCAGTCCATTCTCGTGAGCGAATCAACTTCCAGCCAAGAATTGCCAACATCACTCCAAGGATTGAAATCCCTAGAATAAGCATGTTTGCCTGCGGACGGGTGATTAACTCCTTCATAGACTGTCTAAACGGTCCTCGATCCGCGCATCATCGCAATTCGTCCCGTGCGCACAAGCTCTCGGATACCAAACGGCTCCATTTGCTTTTCAAAGGAATCAATCTTGTCGCCACCGCCGGTAACCTCAATCACCATCGCCCGGTCTGCAATATCGACAACCTTGCCACGGAAAATTTCGACCAACTGAAGAATCTCTGCGCGGCGCTCGGGTTCGGACTGAACCTTGAGCAACACCAGCTCACGCTCGAGCATCGGGGTGTCAAGGTAATCAAAGACCTTATGTACATCGATCAGTTTATGCAGCTGCTTTGTGATTTGTTCCAACGTGTCAGAATCACCGGCAACGACAATGGTCATACGGGAGAGATTGGGATTGTCCGTAATGCTGACGGTGAGCGACTCGATGTTGTAGCCGCGGCGTGCAAACAATCCGGAAACGCGGGCAAGCACACCCGGGCGGTTGTCCACCAACACTGTGATGGTATGCGTTTCAGCAGCGATTGCTGTGGCCATATCTCTAACTCCTTACCGCCTACCAGAGGCGGATGATTAAAAACACATAAACGGCGATGCCTGCGAGCACCGCTAACTTTCCAAATTTGCCGATGGGGTCCGGGATGGGATCATAGAGCTGCCAAGTGCTATCTGGACGCAGAACTGCGGGATCCGCAACATACCGGCCCTTGCGGGCAACAATTCCGACTTCTGCAAGGTGCCAGGCTTCCTCAGCAACGCCTCGCTCACATGTCAACATAGGCTCGCCATGCGCTGGGATGACACGCTGCGGCTTTACCGATGCGATCAACCGCAGCGAACGACGCACCGCCACCCAGTCCAATGTGTCCAGATTCGGTGGCATCCGAAGCTGCTTGGTCTGCCGCCACATCGGGATTAATTGATCCCAATCGATGGTCGAGAGGGCATCCCCTGCAAGCAACACGCCATCCGCTGCGCGGAACAATCCGATGCTTCCCGGTGTATGCCCTGGCAAAGCGAGGATTTCCCACCCGTTCACCGGACAGCCGCCATCGAACCAAGTTGCATTTGGCAATGCCTCCGCTGCCGGCTCCGGCTTGCGCTTTGCCATCAGGCTTGCGATCCCATGACAGGTCGTATCAACGGGCGGATACGAGATGTTCCCGTGGACCATCGGTGCTTCCGCAGCTGAGCAGTACACAGGACAGGCCCACTCTGTGGACAACTCCCGCGCACCACCAGCCACGTGGCTATGACCATGTGACAGCACAATGCCGCTGACTGTGCAATCGCCAATAAGATTGGTAACTGCCTTACGAACCACGATGGCATCCATTGCGCAGCCCGGATCCAGGAGCCACCAAGCGTTAGCATCATCATGGATGAGCACAGCATTGGTTCCTCCCGGAGTCGCCAGGACATGGACACCACGGGCGGCTTCAGCCATTAGCGGGCGACATCCACCACTTCGTCAACAACCGGCATCCGGGTATCGCGAGGCTGATAGTGGCAAGTGCTCTCGGGCTCATCCACAGGCTGCGGCTTGCGGACAATCATGTCACCAACTGTCTGCCCGGATGGAATCATCGGGTAAACGTTTGTCTCCTTGACCACTCTGAAGTCAATTAGCACCGGCCCCTCGGTTTCCATAGCAGTACGGATGGTCGCTTCGACATCCGAGACGTTTTCGCAGCGAAGCCCTACCATTCCATAGGCTTCTGCAACTTTGACAAAGTCCGGAGCGCGCTCCATGTCGACACTCGAATAGTGCTTCTGCCAGAACATTTCCTGCCACTGCCGAACCATTCCGAGGAAGGTGTTGTTCAAGATAGCAATCTTCACGGGCAGCTTATAGATGGTCGCGACGATGAGCTCCTGAATACACATTTGGAACGAGCCATCACCGGAAATGCACCAAACATCCTTGTCAGGACCTACGCCAAAGCTGGCACCAATCGCCGCGGGAAGGCCAAAGCCCATGGTCCCGAGTCCGCCGCTGGTGATGAACTGGCGAGGCGAGCGCATCCCGAAGTGCTGTGCGGCCCACATTTGATGCTGGCCAACATCGGTTGTTACAACCACATTGCGGTCCGTCAGGCGTGCAATCTCACGGATGACCCACTCTGCGTGGAGGGTGCCATCCTGAGCGCCATCGTTGTATTCAAGTGGCATGTCCGTGCGCCATGCATCGAGCTGCGCACGCCACTCGCTGATGTCCTGTGTTTCATCCACA
>CAZSGJ010000016.1:23164-41909 GCA_964606305.1 uncultured Armatimonadia bacterium | reverse complement strand
CTTGCGTCCAGAAGCCATCTTTATCAGGATTGACTCTGGTCGGTACCCTCCAGTGCCAGCCGCCATCCGATCCGAAGCCGCCACCCTGTTTAGATCCACCGGTGTACTTTGCCGAAATAACGGCTGTGGATGAAGGAGCAAGCGGTGTCGGTAAGTGGACAGTTACAAACTCACCGCTCCGCTTAAACAGAACTTCCTTGCCATTCATAGCCATCGACTTAACGGTTAGACCCTGTCCCACATGAAACTTCGCGGTGGTTAAAGTTTGGACGAGTGGTCGGATTGTGTTGAATGACTCCCCGGTGAACGTTCGGTTTGTTTCGTTGACATCCAGGACGACCTTGAGATGAAGGAGGTCATATTCCCGATCGGGAGCGTAGGTAGGAGCAAACGAGTTCGGATTTTGCTGTCCCTGTCCGACCGCGGAAAGTCCGGCCATACCAAGGGATGCGATGGCGGCGATGGTGCACGCCAGGACGGTGTTAATGCGCATAGGCGCAAAGTATCATGCCCTCGTGTTATTGTCAGGTCGATTTCTGGCTAAGCGGCTGTCATCCTGGCCGCATAAGCCTCCACCTGCCCGCGGTAAGCAAGCTGCTGTGCATGGATATCAGCGCGTAAGCTGCCAGCTTCGACTTCCATCGCCTTCAGGGCATCGGTGACTTGGTCCAGCGAGGATGTCTCCAGTGGAACATGCCAACAGTCGTGTTCGATGCTCTGCATAAAGTCGAGGTTCTTATCCCGATAGCCGAGGCTGACGCTAGGGATGCCGAGGTTAGCCGCAAGAATCGCAGCATGAAGGCGCACAGAAATTGTGAAGTGAGCTCCATTCACCCACTTTGCGAACGTAGTGAAATCTGTGGGGAGCTGAACGCTAACGTGCTCGAGCCCGGCGGCATCGAGGACGCGGCGTGTAGGTCCGCCATCCGTGCGGTGCATCGCGACGCCGATAACTTCATCACCAAACTGGTCTGCAAGCCGCAGATAGTTTGCTACCGCAGTGAGTGCTGGTATGTCCGCAGGCGTGCGGGTGTCATCCGGGCTTGCGGCGATATTGACAACAACCTTCCGCCGTGCGTTCGGTGTCTGTGGGACATCTGGAGTAAGGACGGCCGCAAGGTCACCAATAAGTTCGGCGTGACCGACTCCCAGCTGGCGGGCGGCATCCAGAGAGCGTGGCCCACGGAGGCCAACACCGGACATTTGCTTAAGGCATTCCGACCAGCCATTAAGGGTAACGGCAGCCTCATCTCCAAACCCGGAGCTACCAATACCACTGCCAAGCGTCCAAGTCCGGCAGCCTTGTTCCTGTGCATGAACAATCGCGGGGAGCCAGTATGGACTGACCATGGTTCCGCCACCGAGGATAACGCCATCAAAAAATGCCGGTCCCGAGAGCCCTTTGGTGGCAAGCTCTGCCTCACGCCATGTGGACAGCAGTGTGACCAGCTCATGGTTTGGGTAGAGCAGCTTTGCCGCAGCGAACATCGCCTCGTCACCGAGGTTAGCATCCCCTAATGCGCCGATGTATCCGAGTCGCGGCTTTCCGTTGGCAAGCGTTTTGCGGGCAGCGATGTCAGCCA
Organism: uncultured Armatimonadia bacterium; assembly: GCA_964606305.1. Classification (GTDB taxonomy): domain Bacteria; phylum Armatimonadota; class Armatimonadia; order Armatimonadales; family Armatimonadaceae; genus CAIRTT01. Next base: position 40,326 of record CAZSGJ010000016.1, on the reverse strand, counting down.
GGAGGAGCTGTCGATCGGCCATTTTCTGCCTGAGTGCACCGAGCATTGTCTTATTCCTCCGGAGTCGTCCAAGCGTGTGGGAGCGCAAGTACGCCTCGTGAGCGCTCAGGCGTCACTGCCCGTCCGGCAAGCTCTCCGGATTCGACATCGATGATCAAAGCGCCCTCAAGATGGTCTTGAACACCGACGCTGGAAGACACCTGAACGTTCATCCGATAGCGCCCTGGAACAAGATGTATTGTGCTGACATCGCAAATAAATGTATTCCCGGTAGCCATACCGCGGCGGTCATCCGCTCCAGACATACCGCTGTCGAAGCACGTAACGACCTGCCCGTGGTGATCGTAGAGCGTGAACAGAATATTGAGCCCGTGTGCTGGATTATCGAGTTCGAAGGTGAAACGTGCGCCATCCCCCACAGCCAGCGTCTTGCTGGGGAACTCGCCTGTTGTTTCGGCATCCACGGAGACAAGCTTGACATCCCCGAGTCCCTTGCGGTCTTTGCGGAGGCGCACATCGGTACCGGCATTACGCTCGACAGAGCGGAGATAAGCACCAACAGTTTCCTCGATGGTGCCATCGAGGCCGACAGTGCCGTTTTGCAGCAGGATTCCCCGTGTACAGAGCATCTGGAGAACGGCCATATTGTGGCTTACGAAAAGGACAGTGCGTCCCTGATTGGCGACATCCTGCATTTTGTCGAGACACTTACGCTGGAAGTCAGCATCTCCAACGGCCAGGACTTCATCCACGACGAGGATTTCGGGATTTAGGTGCGCGGCGACGGCGAATGCAAGGCGAACGTACATCCCGGATGAGTAACGTTTAACGGGTGTTTCCAGGAAGCGTTCGACGCCGGCGAATTGGACGATGTCATCGAAGTGCGTGTCGATTTCGTGCCGTCGCATTCCGAGGATAGCGCCATTGAGGTAGATATTTTCGCGTCCGGTGAGCTCGGGGTGGAACCCGGTGCCGACCTCAAGGAGTGAGCCGATACGTCCGTAAAGCTTCATCGTGCCTTCGGATGGCTGCGTGATGCGGCTTAGAAGCTTTAGCATCGTGCTCTTGCCGGCGCCATTGCGCCCGATCAGCCCGACAACTTCTCCCGCTCGGACATCGAATGACACATTTCGAAGTGCCCAGTACTCATCGTAGCCACTATCGCCGGCGCCTCTGACTTTGTTGATCAGGGCTTCGGCCATGGTTGTGGATGCCTGTCCGCCGCGTTTGAGGCGGTAGCATTTTCCAACACCGTGAACAGAGAGTGCGAGGGAATCTGACATTTTGGAAATACCCGTGCACATTATGTGCAACATGGTGTTTGCAGTATAGCGGTCATCGGGGATGGAATGGTCGTTATTTTCTCACAGACAACCGCATTTAGAGTCAGTTAGACGCAAAAAATCACCGTCTCCCAGTTTGTCGGAAAACGGTGATGTGTCATCGTACTTATGCGGGATGCCTACGGTGAGCGGTCAGGTCCCCATCCCGTCGCCGGCACAGTCGTCCACTTCTTTCCAAAGACGACGGCCTTCGCGTGGCCATCGAAGTAAACGGCATTGTAGCCACGGCTATGGTTGAAGTTCGTGTTTTTACATGCACCTCCACAACCATCCGGACCATCCCAACCAAATGCGCCACGTTCGATGAAAATCATGCGTTCGCTGACCCAGTTGGATGCTTCAGAAACTGGCTCATTGTAGAGATTTCGATACTCTCCGTTGTAGCGTGTGCAAGGAAAAGGTCCTGGGAACCCGGCGCTGCTGCCTGGGCACCAGGTGTTATAGACCCAGTTTGGGAACCATTGATAGGACTGCAGTCCTTGTGCGACGTTGGCATTGCTGAAGCGTCGAACTTTATCCGATGGACAGTACCAGATCTGCTTATTCTTGGTGTACGGAAAGACCTGAATCGACATCAGGGTGCGGTAGAAGTCCCCACCGTATGCACAGCCACTGAGGGGTTGACCGCCATCAATAGCGGACATGTTGTAACCGGCCCACCAGCCTGCGCAGTCATTCCAGCCCTGATTGCCTGGGACATCGGGGTTGACCTCCCAGTTGCGCTCAGAGTTATACGTCCCCATCGGGAGCAGCTCATCGTAGTCGGTGGCGTACATTTTCACGCCCAGTCCGATCTGTTTCAGGTTGGATAGACACGCGGTTTGGCGTGCGGATTCCCGAGCCTGTGCAAATACAGGGAAGAGGATGGCAGCGAGGATTGCGATGATGGCAATCACAACAAGAAGCTCAATCAAAGTGAAGGCTTTTGTTGCCCGAAGTGTTCTTGAATGCATATGAATTCCTTTCCGTCGTTGGAACGAAACAACATCGCAGCGACAACGATACGATGTCAACATAGTTTTAAACACCGAACATGTATTCACCTTGCATATTTTCCGGTGAAATTATGTACTATCCCTCCAACGCGACCTACTTACTGGTAGGCGCCGTGGGTTGACCTGCACCCTGCGGGGATGTTGCATTTGCTCCACCCATTCGCTTGGAGAATTCGGCGGCTACATCCGGCGGCATTCCACCGGGATTATTGTTTGCCTTTTGATTTGATTGCGAACCATTGGTGGCAATAACAAAAATGCCTGCGATCACCGCGATGGCGGCAACGACAACCAGGATCAGCGTCACAGGTGAGACCGATTGTTTCATGATGCTCCTTCATGTGGACGCGACATTGCATCCAGGGTCAACATTCGACACATCGTACGAAGCATCCTTGAAAGTTGTCAAATCCAACCGAGAATTCTGGATGATCATCAGGGTCTTACAGCGTTGGATGCAAGGTCAACCCATGATTGTCTGCCTGGCTCTCGCACGCCCATCCGTCAAGACAATTGTCGAAAAAGTAGTAACAGCAGTCACGCACACCTGTTCAAGCGCGTATTCCTTATACAGCAGGCAATTTTGCACAGGAACAAACCATTAAATCCATCCCGTTTGGGAAACCAAAACCGTAGAATAAACGTCTGAAGTAGTGTAGAGAAATAACACTCCAGTACGACAATAAAACCATGGAAATACAAAGCAAAGGAAAGCAGCCGCTGAGCAGTAGCAGGGTCACCCCGCTGATGCATCCGTTCGGTTGTGTCATCGCCCTGAGTATTGTTGTTTCTGTGACATCATCTGTTCAGGCCCAAACGGTGTTCAACACATCAACAGGGCCGCGTGGACTCACCAATCTTGCTCCACCATCCCAAATGTCCGATGCCTTCCTAGGTCAGGACAAAAAGGGCCCATACGTACTTTCCTACCGAAACTTTCTCTTCGGTCCAGGTCAGCCAGTATGGGTTACTGTGGACAATGTTCCGCAGAGAACTGCAAGCTACGTTCTCGATATCGCAACTGGCGAAATAACCTTCGACCGCATCATCAAGCGCGCTGAAGTGATCCGAGTTTCGTATGGCTATTATCCTGAGAGCTCGCAACGTAATGCCAATCCATCCCAGGCGGCTCCGCTGACATTCCGGCTGGCTGCCCTCGGAATGGGCAACCTCAACATGACGACGTTCACCGGTGGAACCGGTGACAATATGCCCCGTCTGGTCCTTGGCTATGCCGGCAAGCAAAACATCATGGGTGGTGGCCTCTCAACCGACTTTTACTACGCACCTGAAACGGCAGCGCCTGGTGGAGTTGCGGGAAAGTCCGCAGTCGAAAACCTCGCGGGGGTAAAGCTGGGCTACAAGGGCGGGGATGCCAAAAATGGCATTGACTTTGGCTTCCAGCGCGGCGGTAAGCAGTTCGCACCTCAGTTCGGTAAGACCTTTGGTATGACGGATGCGCTTCAGGCGCTGAACTTTGGCGGCCGGCTGACACCAACGAACAATGCTAACCTGTCGTTCAACCACAATGATTCACGCAACCTGAATGGTCCAAATGGCACATTGTCAGATGTTGCCGCGTTCAAGCTCGGCGGTGGCAAGGGCCAGCCGACGCTTAACCTTGCCTATAACGACACGATGACCACCGATGTCAAAGGTGTCACCACAGGGTCATCCGGTCGTTCTGCAGCTCTTGGGCAACAGTTTGGCGCATTGGGACTTGCGTATAAAAACTCCCGCAATGAAACGCTCTCGGGCAAAAACACCACTGCCACAGCAAATGAAACTCTGAGTTTTGCGCTGGCACAGGCTGACAAACAAGGGCGCCCCGGACTTGGATTTAACCGCTCCAATGATGAAACCACTGATGCGGCGGGTCGGATTACACGCTCTGTCACGGACAAAACAAGCTTCGGAACCGTGCTTGGAGGCGTTGGTTTACAGCTCAATACAGCGCAGACGGACACCATACTCCCTGATGGACGTAAAGCCCAGGCGGATCAACGCGGCTACGGCCTAACGCTTCCATCCCGGAAATCAGGTCTGATGGCATTTGCAGCTAACCGGGCTGAGGATGAGCGTCTCGACGCGGCAGGTAATCGCTCGCTGACATCCACTGATAAAGGCAACATCGCCGGTACACTCGGACGCTCGGCCTTTTCATACAACATCAATCGCACAGGTACGCTTGCCGGAAATAAGTCGACGCTTGGTAATGAACAGGAAACGGCTGCATTCACGCTTCCCGGTGGCAAGGGTCAGCCGGCATTGCTTGGATTCAACCGCAATGACGACATTAAGCGTAACGAAAAAGGCGTGCTCGTCGGCGCAGCCAATGATGTCTCCCAGCTGAATACCAAGGTCGCCGGTGGTGCACTTGGGTTCCAGAACAGTGTCAATGAAACGTACACAGCGGATGGCAAGAAGACAGCATCGGATCGCTCACGTCTGCAGTTTGGCCTCCCGGGTAATACCAAGCGCGGGACGCCGTCTCTGGGGCTCCTCCAAACATCCGATACCGTGGTCGATCCTGCCGGTAACAAGACAGTTGTCGATGCGACGCAGACCAATCTCGGTGGACGCCTTGGCACGAGTGACTTCACCGTTCAAAATCTCAGGTCGAATACGCTGGGCGCCAACAAGGCAACTACGGTGGTCGATCAGCAAAAGTTAGGTTTTGTCGTACCTGTCAGTATGCTCAAAGGGTCGCCAAAGCTCAAGCTGGGGCGGACCGACCAATCCGTGTATGTGGGCGATAAGCGTGTTGACACAGATACGAACGAAATCGGTTTCTCGGGTGCCGTAGGCGGAGCTAAAATTGCCGCGGACATTACCCGTATGGATTCCCTCGGAACCGATGGCAAAACGGCATTTGCTGACAAACAGGCACTACAGTTCAGCTACGGCGGCGGAAAGCTGCCAGGGTTGTCGTTCAACCGCGGCGGGGATGTCAAAACAGATCCGAATGGCGTCCGTATCGGAACGATGACCGACACAACGAACTTTAGTACAAAGGTTGGTGTGCTTGATTTCTCGAGCAACCTTCTCCAAACGGATGTCGCCACTGCCGACCGCCGACGCGTCATCACAGACACAAACACTTCTGTCCTGAAGTTCGGTGGTGCCAAAGGGCAGCCATCCCTTGCTCTCAAGCGAACGGATGGAACCCGTCAGCTTCAGGATGGGTCGGCTTTTGCCCTGACAACCGACCAATTCGATCTTGGGCAGCATATTGGGAATGCAAAGCTCGCATATCAGTTCCAGCGAACGGATGGCGAATCGGGCAAGAAGTCCAATGCCGGTGATCTTCAGACTGTTGGTCTGCAGGTTGCTCCTACGAAGAAGATGCCTGTTGGTGTGAACGTCACACGCAGCCAGGGCGACATCGTGGATGATGCAGCTAACAAGACCGGTATAGTTCTTGACAAGGTGGATGTTACATCCAAGGTTGGTGCGGCAAATGTCAAAGCAGCCGTTGGACAAACCGCTACAACAAAGGAAGACACACGCGCAGGTGGACTTGCCCGCGACACGGCCGTCACACTCCAGACTCCGATTTGGGGACGTGGTCAAAATGCAGCTGTCACGGTATCAAACTTCAATAACCAGACGGGCTACGCACTTGAGAATCGCAACGGCTTTCAGGTCTCCTTCAACCCTATCAAGGGCCTGACCGTTGCCAATGAACAGTCATCAGGTGTCATCACTCCCGTTGGTGCCGCCGCGCCATCCAGGAATGTTGCCACAACAAAGACATCCGCTGAGCTTGTCCCATCCCCGGGTGCAAAGCTGCAGTCGTCGTTCCAGACCCTGACCGATGGACAGAAGCAAGTGGAAACCACCGATGTGTCTGCGACGCTTGGTGGGCAAAAGACACTGTTTCAGGTAAATGGTCTCTTGCGTCTGCGGGAAGCCAATATGGGCGATGCGGCTGCCAACCGCGATAGCGCAAATGCAAACATTGCTCTCAATCCCATAAAGGGAATCACCGTTCGCGGATCCTACATTCTGAACCCGGATGACCCGGCGCTCAAAGACAAGTTCAACCCGCTGGAGAAGCGAGAATATGGCATCACTGCCAAACTGGGTGCCTTTGAGCTTGGTGGTACCTATGCCGATACTGAGTTTCTAAAGGGCACACCAGCTGATGTCATCGCAAAGGCCGGTGGAGCGCCGCAGTTTGGCGAAACCGGACTAACCCTTGGCTGGCGCTTCGGCTCAGGAACGCAGCTCACCGGTGGATACAAAGACACATTTGCCTATGGTCCGTCCATCAACAAAGGCCTTGCGACATACTCTCTCGGGTTTACACACAATATTTCGAACTCGTTCAACTTCTCTCTGAGTGGAACGATGACGAATAACCGTGCCGTTACAACCCCAAATGGTCGCACGGATTACAGAGCTGAAGCCAAGCTTGGAGTCAAATTCTGACACTCGCAGATGCTGAGTTTGCGACATCAAGTGAAGCCCAAGTCATCCTGAACCACCCCGCATGGGACCTCAGAGACAAGGCATCCACTGTGCTTGCACTCCGCAAAGCCTTTCCTGAAATCACGCCAGGGCAAACAGCGGCGCTTTCAACCATACGCGAGATTCGAAAACGTGCAACGCTCCGTGGCTTTGCATTTGCAGATCTCTTGTTTGCAGACGATGATGGCCTCTCGATGGCGACTAGTCCCGGTCTCGTGGCTGTCCATGCATCACTCCTCGCAACAAGTGGACGTCCGGTGCTGGACATTGCAGCCGGCTGTGGCATTGAAGCACTCCAGCTCGCAGCGGCGGGTCTGGATGTCACCTGCTATGAAATCGATCCTGCCCGGGCACACTTTGCTGCAATCAATGCTGCACGCTGTCAGACGCCCGGAAGGATTACCGTTGTGTCCGGCGACTGCCGCACGGCATGCGCTGACGGGATGGTTGTTTACTACGACCCCAGTCGCCGAGCCGATGGAACGCGGAACAACCGGTCTATGGACAGCCTAGAGCCACCGGTTGATGTCTGGAATGACCTCACTGCAATCACGGGGATGGGTCTTGCCAAGCTGCCAACGGGCCTCCCGGATGATGAAACCATTGACCTCGGCGAATGTTATGCGTTTCTGGCAGAAGGTCGCGACTGTAAAGAGTGCATTGTTACCATTGGGTTGGAAACGCCATGGGAATCCGGGGATGTTTACTTTGTCGACAGCGGTAAAACCGTAAGCGCCGGGTTTGAGGATATTCCGATGTTTCAGGACCTTGCAGAGGCATCCTGGATACTCGATCCGCACCCTGCACTCTGCCGTGCCGGCGCACTTGGCGTACTGTGCGAGCTGGCATCCGCTGGCCTGGCATCCCCAATGGATGACTACCTCATCGCCTCCGGTCCGATGCCCCCAAGAATTGATCCTCAGCTCGCATCGATTTGGAATGTGATCGCTCTGATACCTGCAAAGCCAAAGTTCATTCTTCCAATACTAAAAGAACACAATGCCCGCTTGCATATCATCAAACGCCGCAATGCCGGCCGTGATGTAGATACATTATTGACCGCGCTTGGAAAGCAAAAAGGAACGCAACCGCTATGCGGTATTTTCATGGTCTTTCCTGATGGGCTTTACATCGCAATTTGCCAGGCTAAGGCTGTGCATGAAGCTAGTTGACCATCGAACTAATCTGCGGGTTCGTATCGTCCAGTTGTAGAATAAGGCATGCCAATATTTGAATTTACGTGTGATGCTTGTGGCACCGGACGAAAGTTCTCGGTGCTTATTGGCGTCGTTGCTGATCCGACTCCTCCTGTTTGCCCACGATGCGGCTCCACCAATGTCCGTAAATGTGTTTCCCGTTTCGCCAGGGTTCGTTCTGAAGATTCCCGCCTGGATGACCTCGCTGATGCAGCAGACCGCCTGGATGAAAACGATCCAAAGGCTATCCGCTCCTTTATGAAAGAGATGGCAAGCGGAATGGATGGCGAAGTAAGTACGGATGAGCTCGAAGCAATGCTCGACGAGGCAGAATCTGGAGGAGATGATGCTGGTGGCGACGGTGCCACTGCAGATGAGGAGTAAACATAAACAATGCGTTATGCAGTTCTGGGACTCGATCACTGGTACACAGCATTTGGCGTCTGTGAAATTCTCGCGGCATCGGATCTGGTTGAGCTAACGGCCATATGCACCGAAGATGATGCGCATGCAGCATGGGCGCTGGACAAGTATCCAAACGTTTCTCTCCATCGGGATCCCAACGAGATATATTCTGCGTCCAATGTAGACTGTGTCCTCATTTGTGCTCCGACCGCGATCGCGGAAGGTTACGCCATTGATGCCCTCTCCAGTGGCAAACATGTGCTTGGTGTGAAGCCTACAAGTAACACACTCACTGGCCTTCAGAAAATCATCGACACGGCAGCCGAAAACAATGTGTTCTATGGTTCTTTCGAAGGCATTCAACGATTTCATCCGAAGACAATTGCACTCAAAAACCTACTGTCGGCGGGCACCATCGGCCGCGTCCTAAGTGTGCATCAGGTTGGAAATGGTGGCCTCCCGGCACCGTGGGAAGGGATGAAATCCGGAGAGCCAAGCTGGTGGATAGACCCTGGCATGATTCAAACAGGCGCGTGGATGGACCATGCCATCTACGCTATCGATCTCCTCCGCTTTTCTCTTGATGCAGAGGTTGATTCTGTCGCAGGGCATATTGGTAACCGCCTGCATCAGTCGCTCCCACTCGAAGATTACGGGATGGCACTGCTTCGCCTCAAAACGCCAATGGGTGCTGTAAGCGTAGTGATGGAAGATACCTGGTCTGCAAATCCTGGTGGTGGTGCACATTGGATGCGGGTCGTGGGTACCGATGGCTGGTTACGTTCTGATGGTGACGACTGGATCATCTGCAAAGATGGAACAGAGTCGACAGTCAAGACCGACGCCAGCGTATTCTTCCGTTTAGAAGACTTTGCAAATGCACTCCAAGGCAAGTGTGCGATGCCATTTACGCCTGAGGATGCGTTGGCAAACGTTGGTGCATGCCACCAGTTTTACGCAGCGGCAATCCGCGACTGAGCCCAAAACAGGGTTGTTTGCTAACACAAAAGCCTGCCCTTTTCGGGCAGGCTTTTGCATTTCTATTGTCGCAAGGCAATCCCGTGCAACGTCAGCCAACGACCTAACGCGGAGGTGGGGGTAATGGTGGGATTCTCTGCTCCTCTGCCTGCTTATCGCGACTCGGACTGGCTACGGCTGCATCAGATGCCTTTGGCGGTGGCAGCGTGGCGTTCAATGGCCGGAACTTGGAATAGAGTACAGCCACCACTGTCACGACAATCAAACCGCCAAACACAACCATCAAAATGGTTTCAATCGTATGGTATTTCTTCTGCTCGTCCGGCGGAAGCTCGTAGCTCATTCCAACCCTCCATTACACATTACATAGCAGTGCCTCATAAAGCCCTGCGCCTTCTCAACTACTTCAGCTGCGCCAGCCGTGTCTTCGCCCATGCGTTGTCCGGGTCATCCTTGAGAGCCAGAACGTACTGCGCACGTGCCGCTGCTTTGTTGCCACCTTCTTCCTCAAGGCGCCCGATGCAGGCATAGACGGATGCGCGATCTGCACCCTTTCTAAGTCCGGATGCTGCAAGCGTAAAGCATCGCTTCGCGCCAGCCGCATCTTTGGCCTCAGCAAGCATCGTTCCCAATGCAAGCGCTGCTGTGCCTTCCTTCGGATTCAGCTCGATGGCCTTGGTAAACGCATCTTTTGCCTGCTTATCTTCATTCAAGCCTTGATAGTGCACAGTGCCAAGCTCTGCCATGGCAGCCGCACGCTGCTCGGCTGTCAGATCGGTCGCTTCGCCCGCGCGTTTCAAGGCCTCAACAGCACGATCGACATCACCATTTCCCATCGCGGCATACCCTAGATACAGCCATGCCATGCCATCGGTATCCTTTTGTACTACCGCATCCTCAAGGGCCTTCTGCGCAGCAGCAAAGCCTCCGGTGCTGTAATACACAAGGCCAAGGTCACGCTTTGAGCCACCATTTGCCGCATCCGTTTCGGCCTTATCGATAGAAGTCGCAACCTTTGGTGCCGGGCGACGATCCTTAATTTGTGGGAACGCAGCACCACTGGCAGCCACGTTTACTGTTGGCGTTTGTCCCGGCTTGCCTGCTACCTGTGGGGCAGGTGTACATCCTGCCAGAACCACCAACGCAAATGACCCAACCAGCGAACATCTTTGAAAATTCATCACGGCTACAAATTACCCTATCCCACCGCAGCGCCCGTCGAAAATACCGTTGGCACTGCGTTTTCAATACGCTTGAGCGCCGCGATTACCTGGTCTTTGGAGGTTCCCCTAATGAGACGCTCAATATCCCGATCCCATGCAGACAATCCATATTGCTGACGTTGAGTTGCCACCAGCAAGGCACTCGGCATCCGGATTTCCCGCTCCTGGGCCTGTCGCAAGAAACTTGTGCGAACCCTGGCGATGTCACTATCTCGGAGCTCGCCAGCCTTTGCCAATGTATCCCTGACCTTGATGTGCATCGTACCGAGCACATCACTTTGGGTATCGGCAGTCACGATTTCGATGAAGGGCACATACCCACCCTCTACGAATGCAATGTCGCCACGGACATCGTAAATCGAACCCATTGGAATGCGCAGTTCATAGAGTGGTGCAACACGACCAGCCGTCAAGTAATGCATTGCCAGCGTATCCGCTGCAAGGACTGGCAATCCGGCATTGAATGGACGTATTCCCGAAGCAATCAGGACACGGAGTGGACCACGGCCAGCACTGATCTTGTTGGATCCTGCTGAGAGAGCAGTAACCGTTGGTGCCGACGGCGACTTCGGCGCCGCCCCACGGTCATCCCAGCCAGTCAGCGACAAGGTACGTCGGACAACCTCTCGGACATCCTTTGGGTTGAAGTTTCCCATCACAGTGATTGCTGCGCGGCTTGGATGAAACCACTTTGCGTGATGCGCGAGAACCCGTGCCGTGTCAATCCTCCGGTCAATGGCCGGGCTTAGAAGATCGGACAGGCTGCGTCCCGCGGCAGCAGCTCTGAGTGCCCTCGGCAACAATGCTGCCCGCTGCGTGGCATCCATTGCCTTTTGCTGCATCGCCATCCAGCGGGCCTTCTGCACTACGCCGTCATCAATACGCGGCTTGATGGTCAGGTCGCTTAGCACAACCTGCACCGTTTCCTGGATGTCGGTAAAGTCTGATGAGCAAACACCCCAAATCGTTATAGCTTCACCATCATCCACAATGCCAAATCCGCCGAGTGCACCGAGCTCTGCCGCCAGAAGCGGTCCTGTCTTACCGGGCGCATCCTGTCCGAGCGACTTGGCAAGCACTGACGACAGCCCTGAGATACCGGCATCCTCCCGAAGCCCGCAGGTGATTCTGATCGCAATCCCAAACCGCTTAGAACCGGGGAGTGGCACGGCAGAATACGCCGTTCCGGCCAGCGTTGGATCTGACAGGTCATCCTGAAATCTCACAGCTTCACCTCCTGTCGCAGGGAGAAGCGCAGCACGACCCGATCCATATGTTCAACGAGCTGTGCCGATGTCAAACCGGAGAGCGCCTTCAGGAGCTGCAGTGGTCCATCTGGTTCATCGATAGCATCCCATTCCGCCTGACGCGCGACCACTTGCGCAGGAAGCGCTGCCTGCTCGGCCCAGATGCGCCGCGTGGCGGTAACAACCCCCGATGCCTGGCTTTCATCGGCGATCAGCGTTTGTGCAGCCTTGAGGGCTGTGAGGAACGTATCTACTGGCTGGGATGCAGACGCTGAATGGTCAACCCTCAGGAGAATGCCGGTGATGCCACGGTGCAGAACAGAGATGGCGCTGGCATCGGTGAGCTGTGGCAGGGCATTTTTGGATGCTGGAATCGATGCGGTGAGCTGTTGCCGTAGTGCCTGTTGGATCACATTAACGATGGCTAGATCACTGGCATGCACCGCAGCGAGTTCAGCTCCGGACTTACCAGTGCTGGTTGGAATGAAAACACTTGTCGCCAGCGTGTTTGGTGATGTCAATACTAGCGTGGCCATTCGGGTTGTCGCCGACGGCTCTCTCGTATCGCGACGGAGAAGGGGCCCGGGCGTATCTGGGAAACAGGCTGTGATAACGGCACGGGCATCCTCGCGGTCGATGTCACCCGCGAGCGCGACCGAAATCCTCCCGGGTATGACAATAGACTTTTGCAGTGCAGTAAGCACAGCGATATTGGGCGAAGCGAGACGTGATGCTTCTCCAGTGGATGCCGCATAGGCAGGTCCGGCGGATGCTGAGAGGAGAACATCCAGGATATTCCGCTGGCTATCTTCCCGCAGCAGTGCTATTTCCGTCTGAAATGGGACCTTTTCTGTAGAGAGCTCAGAGGGCACAAGCGCCGGACGCAGCATCCGCTCAGTAATCAGGACAACTGCATCCCGCCAACTTGACTTTGGAGACGTAAACGAGACGATGATGGCATCCCTGCTCGTCACCGCTGTGACTACTGCACCTATTTCCTCCAACAGGCGATCAATTTCGCCACGTTCACGACCGGATGTTGAGAGAAACCACGCATGTTCGAGGATGTGGGGATCGGCGCGCTGGCCAGTTGGCTGATCGGATGTCCCCCAGCGTACGGTAACCGTTCCACTGACGGATGGAGCTCCAGCCATCGGAGCAAGGGTAAGCGCGAGGCCGTTTTTTTCTGTTCGTTGCTCGATGTCTGCTCCGAGGCTTAGGCTTTTATGCGCCGCAATAGCCCGGTTCGATAGACTGCAGGTGGAGAGCAACGCTCCACTGATCGTACCGAGGACAAGCTGTCGTCGGGAGAGCATGGTCGCGGTGCTGATGACACTCATGTTATTCAACATTCTGGCACTACGTTACCGCAAAAACTCGGATTGGTACCTCTATGGTCTGGCGGTGCTATTGTCGGTGATTGGGCTGGTCAGTGTTGCCAGTGCGACGATGACTCCGACTGGTCTCTCTTCCACAGTGGTCAAGCAGGCGGTTATTCAATGCTTTGCCCTTGTTCTCATGTATTTAGTCGGCGGTATCGATATCAACAATTCGCGGCGTGCCAGTGTTGTGATGTATCTGATAGCCCTATTTGGACTGCTTCTGGTCGCTACAGTTTTCCGAAATTCAGACATTAAAGGTGCAAGCCGTTGGATTGTGCTCCCTGGTGGCTTTCAGCTGCAGCCAAGTGAGTTTGCCAAGATTGCTGTCATTGTAACGATGGCACATTACTTAAGTCAGCTACGCGGGCGGATTGCGACGTGGGGCGGCCTGATCCAGTCATTGATTGTGGTCGGAATACCTTTCCTCCTTGTCGCGGCGCAGCCTGACCTGACGACTGCATTGGTGTTTATCAGTATCTGGTTTGCGATGGTGCTGATTGCCGGTGCTCGCTGGCAACATTTGGCCCTCATGGTGGTGGCTTGTGCGCTCCTTGCTACGTTTGCGTGGAAGAGTAATGTGCTACGGCAGTATCAGAAGGACCGTGTATTGGTTCTGTTTGGATTAAAGAAATCGGACAAAAAGCTCAACTATCAGAGTGTCCAGGCGGCTATCGCGGTGGGTGCCGGCGGAGTAACAGGTCAGGGCTGGAATAAGGGTATTCAGAACACGGGTAACTGGGTTCCGGAAAACCAGACAGACTTTATCTTCACGGTTATCGCGGAAGAGTCCGGCTTTGTCGGGTCTGTCTTCGTCCTGATTTTATATGCCCTCCTCTTCTATCGCGGGCTGCGGGCTGTGATTGTCTCCGAGCACAGTACTGGAAGGCTGGTGTCCGTTGGCGTGGTGACAATGCTTGCCTTTCACGTTGTTGTAAATATCGGGATGAATTGTGGCCTTCTACCGGTGGCAGGAGTGCCGTTACCACTCATCAGCCAGGGTGGCTCAAGTGCGATCACAACCTGTATTGCAATTGGAATGGTGCAGAGTGCGATTACACGAAAGCATTCGCTGCAGTTTTAGGTACATGGTCCAGAGGTTTGTATTCAATATGGGCATGACGTGGAATCGACGGGCCAATCTTGTTCGATGTTCTTATGGCGAGAGGAAAGCGTAGAAATGAAGGTAATCGTGGCTGGCGGGACCCGTGGCATCGGTAGGGCGATTGCGGATCTATTTCTTGCGGATGGCCATCAGACCTGTGTGATTGGCAGAAATGCCCCTCTGGACAATCCTGGACATGCGAATGTAGTCGCAGACTTCAGTAAAGGTGGCGAGGTCGCAGATTCCATCAGGGCTGCTGCGGATGTGCTTTCCGGTTGTGATGTCCTTATCCATTCGGTTGGAACCAATATCCGAAAGGCTGCCATAGATTACAGCTGCGCGGAGTTTGATCACATTCTTGGTGTCAATTTGCTGAGTGCCTGGGATGCGGCAATTGCAGCGTATCCATTCCTTACTGCAAGTCAGTGTGCAAGCGTCGTGTTTATCGGGAGCGTCGCAAGCAAAGTCTATGTTGGCTCGGGGGTTCCGTATGCCATGACCAAAGCCGCGATGGATCAAATGACACGCGGACTGGCCGTTGAATGGGCAAGTAAGGACATCACGGTAAACACCGTCCAACCCTGGTACACGCAGACCGATCTGGCGGCACCGGTGCTTAATGACCCTGCGCGTCTAGAGGTCATCCTTGGTGCCACGCCTAACAAGCGGATTGCATCCCCGGCCGATATTGCAGGGATTGCCTTTTTTCTGACAAGCCCGGCGGCAAGGCACATCACTGGAACCACCATTCCTGTTGATGGCGGGTTTCTCGCAAAGGGACTCTAAGTTGACCTGGCAACGCCGAGGTACATAATTTCCCGCCAAAATCAGCCTATGGCAGGCTGTTCAAACCATCCGCACCTGTGGTACCTAATGTCCCTGTAATGGATGAAGATGAGCAGGCCGAATTGCATGTTGTTCGCTGGCAGGCGTTGATGGTGCGTCCCGAGTCAGTGATGGCATTGATTCGCTCCAGTGATGGCGTTTTCCACTCGGAGATCCCGACCTTTCCGCCGGATGTCCACTTGGTTGAGGCCGGTTGGGATGACCGCCGTGGGTGCTTTGTACTGGTCCTCGAGAGTGAGTTTTTTGAGGAATGTACGGCGATGTCGAATGCGATTGGGCGTATCGATGGCACGTGGCCGGAGTACATTCTTGACATTGCCGAGCAGCCCATCGGAGATGTAGCAGATACGGTTCCGTTGGAGCCATTACCGGATATTGGCGACCCACAGCAGCCTGTTCCTTGGGAGGCATATGTATTCGAGACGCAGGATTTGGTTCGGCTGGTCATGCGTCCCCGCGGCTACAAGGTTGAGACGAATATCGTCCTTCCACCGGATGCCCGCATTGTTTGGTGTTTCCACGCGGATGACCGCAATGTGTTTGGTTTGGTTCTAACGAGCTCATTCCACAAAATGGTGCAGCCGCAGCGGATCAATGGCGAAACAACCATCCCGATTGCAGAGCGTCAGCTGACATTTCAGGTTGTGCAGCCGGGGTTGGATGAGTAGGACCAACGATTGAGTTACGTGCTTCAGCAGCAAGCGATGTTGTAGAAGAACCAGCCCGTCGCATTCCGGCGGGCTGTTGTCATTTCAATACTTTTGGACCGTTGGGTCGACATCCGTTGCCCAGGCAAGGATACCGCCCGCTACGTTTTGGACATTTGTGAAGCCCTGGTGCATAAGGAAAGCGGTGATGTCAGCGGAGCGCTTACCGCTTCGACACATCACTAGAATTTCTGCATCGGGGTCTAGTTCTTGCACGCGCTGCGGGACCTGATTCATCGGGATACAAAGTGCTCCTGGAACCTTGGCGATTTCGATTTCAAACGGCTCACGGACATCCAGGAGGATGAAGTTTTCCCCGGCATCAAGCTTGGCCTTTAACGTCTTCACTGAAACTTCCAACATAAGTCCACCTCAATCGGCTGGCGCTCGATGCAACCGGCCATCCATTACAAGAGTTAATCTACCGTAGTAAGGATTCATTTATATGAATGTTCGGTGATTTGATGCGTGATGAAGTGGTGGCTTTGTGTTGCCATTAGACGATTTAGCAGACCAATACGGTGCGAGCGAGTGCGACTTCACATTGAGTAATAGAATTTGAACTCGCAGAATATTGTACGCAGATAGAAAACACACAGACCTTAATCGGAACCTGCCGGGAGGCATACAAGCCCCGATACAGGCAAGTGCACGATCAAAATGCTTGCACACTAAGCTGCCTGGTCAACAGGACAAATCTGGACAGATGAGTACATCCAACCTCCGGATATAGAAAACAAACGGACCTTAATCGGAACCTGCCGGGAGGCATACATCCTGCATGATATTCTTGCCTGTGAGGTGCGCGAATTGGTAGAAGTTAAAGGTTGGCGGAATGGTCTCCTGGTGACCCTCCCTGACACATTGGAATTGGATGATTTGCTGGCGGCTATCCGCGAGCGCCTCGAGCAAGGCAGAAACCTAGAGCTGTGGCGTGGCTCCGTTGCAACGATCGACTTTGGTACCCGTATTGTCCTCCCGGATGCACTCGATAGCATCATCGGGGTTCTCAAGGATGGCTACGGGATTCTTCCGACGGCCATCATCAGTGAAATACCCGAAACCCGTGCGGCGGCGGATCGACTCACACTAACAATTTATGATGTGCTCCCGACGGTAGTGATGCCCCCAGTTGGACAGGCTCCCGAGCCAGAGCAAGCCCCACAGATTGGGCAGGGAAATGCACTCTATATCCCGCACACCGTCCGGAGCGGTCAACGCATACTCCATAACGGAGCCGTTATTGTTAACGGTGATGTCAACCC
>CAZSGJ010000016.1:1450-23064 GCA_964606305.1 uncultured Armatimonadia bacterium | reverse complement strand
TTGATTGACATTTTTGTATAATTTGGTTTGTATAGGTTTTATTGAAAGGGAGCACCCCGAACATGGCAAATGCCCGTGTAATCGTTATAACTTCTGGTAAAGGTGGCGTTGGAAAGACAACGACAACAGCCAACATCGGTATGGCGCTCGCAGCACTCGATCAACGTGTCGCCCTGGTGGATGCCGATATCGGACTCCGCAACCTCGACCTCGCACTTGGGCTGGAAAACCGCATCGTCTATGACATCGTCGATGTCGTTGAAGGCCGTGCAGAGGTTCGCAAGGCTCTGATCAAGGACAAGCGAAACCAGAATCTTGCCTTCCTGCCAGCGGCACAGACACGGGACAAAAGCGCCGTCAGCCCCGAGCAGATGGTCAAAGTCCTGGATGATATTAAAGCCGAAGGCTACAACTTTATCCTGATCGACTGTCCAGCGGGTATTGAGCAAGGCTTCAAAAATGCCACAGCCGGAGCCGATGAGGCAATCGTGGTGACAAACCCCGAGATGTCCAGTGTGCGTGATGCGGACCGTATCATCGGTCTCCTCGAGTCGCAGGACTTGCGCGGAGCAAAGCTCATCGTCAACCGTATTCGGATGAAAATGGTTGAGCAGGGTGAGATGCTTGGTGTCGAGGATGTTCAGGAGATTCTTGGTACTGGCGTACTTCTTCTTGGTGTGGTCCCAGACGATGAAACCATCATCACGAGTACCAACTCCGGTGAGCCTGCATCAATGTCGGAGACATCCCGTGCTGGACAAGCGTACCGTAACATCGCCCGTCGTCTCCTCGGAGAAGATGTTCCATTCCTACAGCTCGCAGACGAGAAGCAAGGTGGAATATTCGCGAAAATCAAGAAGCTGTTCGGAGGCTAGACCATGCTTGCAGATCTGATTGAACGCATTTTCGGCAAGCCGGAAAAAACCGGCTCTGTGGCGAAGGACCGCCTCCGCGTTGTCCTCGCATCCGACCGCTCCAAGATTCCACCGGAAGTCATGGACAAGATTCGCATCGAGCTCATCGAGGTTCTCTCCAAGTACCTGGAGCTGGATGATACGGCTCTTAATGTCTCAATGGAACGGGATGAAGACAGCATCGCACTTGTAGTGAACACCCCGGTTCATCGTGTGCGTGAGGTCAAAGTCTCTTAGAGCACAGAGTCTTTTGCACTTGGAAGGCCTCCCGGATATCCGGGAGGCTTTTTGTTTACCCGTATAAAGTTGCGAAATCTACTGGCTGGATGGCAATCGTATCAACCTCCGAGCGGCGGCTTCACACAAGCCTGTTTCAGGGAATGCCACCTTGTATTCCAACAATATTGCAACTGCCTATGCCAATGGCAACGACCGCTGTCCGCTACAGATCTCCGCCAGAACATCCACCAGAAGGGCATGCTCCGCTTGAAGAACGCGTGAAGCAATGTCATCCACGGTGTCATCAGGACAGACATCCACGCGTCGTTGCGCTACCACCGGACCATGATCATACTCATTATCAACCACATGTACGGTGCAGCCGGATTCCGTTACTCCAGCATCGCGTACTGCCTCGTGCACCTTACGCCCATACATCCCGTAACCGCCAAAGGCCGGCAATAAGCTTGGGTGGATGTTAATAATCCGACCAGAATATGCATCTGTCAGCGCATCCGGCAGACGTCGCATGTATCCAGCCAGAACGACAAGGTCAACATCCCGCTTCATAATCGCGCGCAACAACACCGCGCCATATTCATCATCCGTGCGGTTAGCCGTGCCCACCACCACGGTATCAACCCCTTCAGCAGCAGCAGCTTCAAGAGCCGGTGCCCCCTTGAGTGAACCGATAACGACTGCCACCTGACCGTCAAGTCTGCCTGCCGAAATCGCATTCAAAATGGCCACAAGATTGGAGCCTCGCCCCTTGGCACCAACCAACACCCCGATTCGGATCATTTACAGTGCACCTGCCGTTGCCTGGTCGGTCGTGATGACCTTGCGAATCTCTTGTTCCATCGCTGACATAAATGCTCTCTGCGCATCAATGGCACGTTGGTCAGTTTCAACACGCGGACTGGACAACCGTATAAAGGTCCAGCCGTTCTTGTTCGGGAAGATACGCTCGAGAGCCATCCAGAGCTGCTGCCGAATAAAATCATGTTCGGTTCGATTCGCACTCGCAAAGAAGTAGGTCACCGTTGTCATTGGTACGCCTGTTTGCCCATCCGGACGCAAAACAGCGTGGCCATCAAAGAGCCAATAGACCACCGGCACATCGCGACCAGCCCAAGGCAATGCGGCAATGGTGTTCCGAACACCAATATAGCCACCCGCAGGGAAACACTGATCGGGACGGTGGGCAAACTCACGGCGGCCGTACCGACGGTACACAACCATCAGGTCGACAATATCTCCCTTTGCATTGACATAGCGTCGGTTGATGTAAGAATCGGCCTGAATCTGTTTCATTGTCTCGGGATCCGACTGGATATCTCCCAGCGACTTCCAGCCAAGATATTCGACAGGAATACGGGAAACATCCGCACTCGCGGCCGTGATTGGAGGCCGATTTCCAATCCATAAGGCAAACGCGCTCGAAAGACAACTTAAAACAGCCAGTATCGCGGTAACCCGTGAGATACGCCGTGCAGTTGCGGCGGAAAGTGTCGCTGCCGGTCCGTACACAAACGCACCCGCTGCCTTTCGCGCTTTCCACCAGGCGTTGCCACCCGTCCAGCGTTCCATCAGCTGCCCTATTCCAATGAGGATCAGGAAGACAAACAGGAACAATACGTACGGACTGTAGTCATGGAAGAGAGTCAGGCCAAACTTTTTGTCGACAAATGCGCAGACCAGAATGATAAGTGTCATGCGGCAGATGTTCGCTGCCAGCGTAATCGGAAGTGCAAGGAAGAAGAGAACCCATTTCCAGGGTGTGCGTAGACGCGAAACATAAGCCGTGATTGCATGCAGGGCTTTGATTGCCATCAGTGAATGGAGTCCCGAGCAGGGATCCGCAACGATGATTCGGATGTACTCAATACCGCGTGGCTGCATGAACTCCAGGTTCATTCCGGCACCGTAAATTTCGATGCCAAACTTACCTGCGATGAGCTTAGAACCGTCCGTAGCCAGCTTTCGCAAGGGAAATGAGACTACCTGCGTTAATCCCCCCGGAACCGGGACCATGAACAACAGATACGCAATAGGGAATGAAAGTGCGCGCAGCCACCGCCCACCTGCAAGCCAGAGAACGGCGCCGGCAACGTAAATCGGGATTGAGATAGGGGATGGTCCGTTAAGGTCAAGAACTTTCTCGGTCAGGTGGAGGGCCACGGCAAGGGCGATGAGAATTGCGCCGCGAGAATCGGGAGCTACAGGAAGCGATGCCAACTCTGCACGTTTATACCAAACGACAGCAGCTGCAATCGGGATGACCAACCACCCGTGAGTAACAGACTCATCCGTGAGCCAGCGCGGGATCAGAAACGAAACAAAGACTGGGACATACAGGACAAGAAATGCTAGAGCGATAACAATCGGCACCCATTTCGGCAATCCGCCTGCATTTTTTGGCATGCACTATGTTACAGCCCGGTTTGGATCGATGCTGGATGGCTTGGTAACTACCGTGTTGCTATGGCTGGAGGCGAGAGCACGATAACAGTGCCACAGTCTTTGCGAAACTCGACGGTATCAGCCCGGTATGTCTTCAGAATAGGATCGAGTTCAGGCGGTATCCGTACTTGAAAGCCGCTCCTTAGCAGCCGTGCATCCTCTCCAGACATTCTGTCCATCGCCCGCCAAACATGATCAACACCTGCATAAAGCTGGTACCAGGGATCATTTTCGCCGCGCTCCAGCGTTGCAGCAGTCAGGACAATCGGTGCCTCAGCAAGAGGGAGTATAACGTTGAGCGCATCCCAATCAGCTTTTGTTGTAGGTAGTCCGATAACATGCCCCCCGTTAATATGCGCAAGGATGGCAGGATCGCTGCACAACACAAGCCGGGGTGTACCGCTGGATGGAAGAACGGATGGAACTTGCTTCAACGCATCCCTAAGCCCTGCGACAGAGACTGTCGTCTGTCCCGCAGATGTATGTAACAACAATGCACCAACCAGAACACTTGCGATTGCGCCTGCTGCGGCAATCATGTGCGGTGCTGCCCAGGCACGGCGGAGCAGAACAGTGCTCCAGAGGCTCATCCCGAAGAATGCAACGACGGGGACTTGCGCGGTGAGCAGCTGAACCAGTTGTTCCGGTTGCAACACGATTGCCCCGACCGCCATCGTTACGATGAACATCAGGCAAACGACATTCCTCGCCCGGGCAACTTCGAAATGTTCAAAGCGTACAAACATAGCAACAATGGCAAAGGCACCGATCAGTCCAAACACAATCAATGTGGCGATATCAATGGTCATCACAATGGTCTGAAGCTGCGAAAGTACACCGGAGAGCGAGAATGTTCCGATCAGCTTGGGGACCAGACTCCCATGATTTGCATTGCCTAGTGCCACCATCGGGTGCTGATCGCTACGAGCGAGACCCGTGATAACCGAATCCCGGTACCACCAAACATTCGCTGCGGTGTCATGCCATGCGAAGAACACTACATTTGCGACGATTCCGGATGTCAATACTGACCAGCGCCACAGCTCGGGACGGTGCCCAATCAGTGCACTGAGACCGATCATTAAAGAGATGAACCACCCAAACTCAATGGTCCACGGCAAAAGGATGACCGACAAGACAAAGCCTGCCCAACATAGGACGAACTGACGCCGATTGTCATATACAAAGGTGCTCGGAAGTAGGCGGAAGCGAGCTATCAATGCGAGTTCGATGGCAGCCAGCAGTCCCGGCGGATAGTCGTTAACGGGTTGAAGGATTTGCAATGCGACCAGAAGGGATCCAACGGCCCACCCGGCGGATGCTGCGAGCTGCAACTCACGCGCGATGACATTCACAATCCATCCAAGAAGAAGAAAACTGATGAATGTTGCAAGACCAGCGGCAACCGTTACCGGACGATTGGAAAATGTTTGCACTAAGCGGTGCATTTGTCCCGTAACGACGAGTGGAAGCAAAGGCTGAGCGCGGTTCAGAAATCTGTTATCGCCATTGGCTGCCGCCAGTGACATCGGGTACGCGAATGGAGCAGTGAGGACATCTGCACCACCGGATGACTGAACAATCACGGTGCGCTCGAGTGCACCATGGGTCTGCGGTTCATCTCCGCCAAAGCGAACGACATTGAACAATGTGACTGCAATTGTCACCAGACAAAATATCCAGCCGGTCAACATTGTCACTTTGGCACGGTGTAGCATTACTTTGCTCCCCTGCCACCGATAACTGCCCAAACGGTCATTAGGAGAATACGGAGGTCAAAGACAAAACTTGCTTCCCGAATGTATTCCATGTCGAAGATGCGGCGATTTTCCGGATGTCCATCCCCTCGGGCATTAATCTGCCACCATCCGGTAAGGCCTGGTCGCGCCGCAAGGACGGCTGCAAGGTCATCCCCATAAATGCAGGATTCCTCTGCCGTCATCATTCTCGGTCCAATCAAGCTCATCTGGCCTGTCAACACGTTAAAAAGCTGAGGCAGCTCATCAAGCGACCACCGACGTAGTATCCGGCCGAGCGGAGTAATACGAAGATCGCCTTCGCCTTTGCCCGTTTGAAGCAGCAATGCTGAGTATTCATCCTCGAGCGATGTATCAATGGTTGAGGAGAGTTTCATGGTGCGGAGTTTGTACGCATTAAATGTCGGTAAGTTAGGCGCATCACCACAGGTCAGACAGCGGGATAAAACCACACGCTTGTAAATGACAGGAAAGCCATCAATAACTGCTACTAATACACAGCAAATAGTGATAAGTGGCATTAAGACAAGAACACACAACAGCCCGCCGAGTAAATCTACGACGCGCTTCAGGGGACTTGTCAGATATTTGCTGCCCACGGTTACCTGCTCTGCAAGACTTGTTCCAAAAGTGCTGCGATTTTCTCATAGGTGGGTTTCCAGCTCATGGATTGCGCCAGGGCATCCCTTCCCTGTTTCCCCAGCAAATGAGCCTGAACGGGGTTGGATAGCAGCGAAATGATTTGATTGACCATGACAGCAGTCGAGTTTGCCTGAAAGAGACCAGGCATTCCTCCGGGAAGAGTTCCATCAGCGGCGATTGCGCTACAGACAACCGGGACACCGCACGCCAGAGACTCCAGGATTTTGTTTTGCATTCCGGCAGCAAGCGTCACAGGACAAACGGTAAGAACACTTTGTTGGATGTATGGACGTATATCCGGCACCGGTCCAGTGATGTCCACACTTACGCAGGCACTGGATGAGGCAGCGGCAGCTGCGACCAGAGAACCACGCTCACTCCCGGGTCCAATGACGGAGCATTTCGCGTCGGGGAATGCACGGCTTACCTGCGGCCATACATCACGTAAAAAACGCGCGCAGCCATCGGCATTGGGGAGGTAGTTCCAACGCCCGACCATCGAAATTATGAGCGGCGATGCAGCGGAATCATCCATATTGGATGGTTTGAAGTAATCAAAGTCAACACCATTTGGGATAGCCACTACATTTGGACCAATGCTGCCTGCTTCGCGATTTGTTACAGCCAGCGTGGCGGCAAACCTTGATGCAAATGCGGCTTCCTCACGTCTCGTCCTTATTGCTTCACATCGAAAAATAAACGCCTTTGCAGGGTTGGTGATGATAGTCGATCTTCCATTAAAGAGCGGTCCAAGTGCATCAACAGCATCCCAGACTACCGGACAGGTGATGCCATCCGGGAGCATCCCAACACCGCGTAAATGCTCAACCCATACAACATCAGCTACGGATGCAAAGTTACGAATTGCCTCCCTCGCCGCCGATGATCCACACCACGCCCGACTGACCGACATGCCACCAAGCCATTTCCAAGTCGTTGGGATTGCTCCGGCAAAGGGTACCTTTCGCACACGAACGCACTGTTGACCAACTTCCGATTCAGCAAAATCTTCTCCAAAGCGTTCGGCCACATAGACGACGTTTACCTTATGCCCGGCGGTAAGCATCGCCTTTATTGCATGTAATGAACGTGGCCGCAGGAGACAGGGGTTGTATGGGAACACCGCACAAATGGTCACTGCGGCGCTCCAGTTTGAGTTGGTTTTGTCACTGCAACTAAGACATCAGCGACTCTCTTCTGTAATGCCACTACCGTATGGTTGTCACTCGCAAATGCGATTGCATGTGTGGATGAAGCTGTGTATGTATCGGAGGTTGCTACAAGGTGGTGGACAGCGGCGCACCACTCTTCCGGGCTTGTTGCGTAGGTATGAAAGCGGGCTTCCACTGGAATATCCACCGTTGCCACCGGCGTACCTATCGTTGGTTTACCGGCTCCCCAGCTTTCAATAAGCTTTATTTTTACGCCGCCCCCCCAGCGTAACGGCGCGATTCCGATATGAATCTGGTCCCAGAACGCCCCAAGGTTTGGAAGCGTACCTAGCCCGATGATACGGCCCGCATATTCGGGGTGACTTTTGAGGTAGTGACTACAGAAACTATCAGTATCCCGACCTGCGCATACCAGACGCAGTGCAGGGATCTCACGCGCGAGCACAGGCCAAGTGACCGCAAGAAAATGTTGCATGCCATCTTTGTTGGCCAGCCACCGCATACTCCCGAGAAATCCCAGTGTGGGCTTTGTGGTGATGTCGAATGTGGTGTCAACGCGTGTTACAGGCACCGCCGGCTGTAGCAAGCTAATCCGCTTGGTTGCCCAAGGTGCAAGCTCACGAACACGTTCTGCATCGGCAGCACCTATCACACAGACATGATCAGCAATCGAAAACACACGGTTCTCAAAGCGTCTGACCCTATCCATGTCGGTTCGGGCAAAGACCGCAAAGCCATCACCAGCCTGTGAGCGCTGGAGCAATAAGTCCTGTTCGATGTTATGGGCATCCAAGACCGCCGGAACACCATCCACTGAAGCACTTCCCCACATTTGCAAATGGTCAACCCAAATCACATCGTATGGGCTGGATGTATGCGCATCAGATACTGCATCCCGAAGGGCAGTGCTGCGATCACGCTCAACAAACCACGGCGTCACGAGATAGCGGCTACGTAGCCAGGCAATGACATCCTGAACCGGGCCACGTCCAATACGGAACACCTTGAGGGTGCCATTGAACCAATCCGGAGGGGGCTCCTGAAGCTGTTGCTCATCACGCTCGGAGCGTGCAAGAGTGTAAATGTCAACAGTCGCACTACGGCACAGCGCTTCCAGTGTCTGAATGGACTTTTGTTGCCCCCCGGATGTTGCGGGCCAAGGCGGCAGATGTGCCAAAAATGCGACTCTCATCGGGCCAGCTCATCTATGGAGTCCAGGAGGCGCCGGGCCACACCGGTAGATGTGTATGCCTGTGCACGTTGATAGCCCCGCTCGATTATTTCAGCCGTAAACCACGGCTCGTTGAATATTTTTCTGATGCCTTCAACCAGCTGTAATGGCCGGTCTGGGTCAATGGAAATGGCCGCATCACCCGTGACTTCTCCCGTTGCACCGGTCCGTGAACAGATAACCGGGGTCCCGCAGGTCATCGCCTCGAGAGGCGGCAGACCAAAGCCCTCTGCTCTGCTTGGGAAAACAAAAACGCCTGCTTGTGCATATGCATTTGCGAGCTCCTGCGTCGATGCGGCATCGATTAAGACAGGCTCAGGAACCCGGTAAGCATTCGCTGCTGCCCGCCAATAAGTCCAATTTGATCTTGCCGCAACCAGTGCCAACTCGGGCTGCGCAGTATGCTGGTCACTTTCACGCAGGAGCTCTGCCCATGCCTGCATCACACAGTCGAGGTTTTTCCTCGGATCACGCTGACCAAGGGCCAGAATACGGTGCGGGATGCAGTCAACCGACATCGGCTTGGGGAGGACGGGTGCTGAACCAATGATGTCAATGCGTCCGGAAAGGTTTGGAAACAAAGCCTCAATTTGCAGCGCGCTATGGTGTGTCAATGTGACTACCCGCCGTGCCCGACGAGCTGTCCACGCTTGCATCCGGGCAAAGTAACTATCGAGTCCCACCTGACGCGGGCGTCTTGCCCGCTTCCATGGCGCAGGCACAAGAAGCAGGGTGTCAAGCATATGTGCAATGACGGGTGTGCCGGTGATGAGTGGGATGTAGTTGGTAATGCCGATCACGACATCCGGGCGAATACTGTTTACCACCTGTGGGATACGTGCAAAATCGGCTACGAGACGCTTTGCGCCAACGTTAACAATAGTCGTATCCCCAAGCAAGGATGCTGCCGTTTCCCGGCTGGGTTGCCTGTCGACAAGAACAGTGATGTCGTGGTTGTGTGCGATTTTCTGGAGACCATCAAGCACTGCAACGGTGTGTGACTTGTAGCCTCCATTCCCTGGATGCGTCAGTGCACGGGCATCAATGACGATGCGCACCGGGAGTTCCAAAGCCTTTCAGCAGCCAGACCGCGTAGCGGGCGAGGGCGATGCACTGCGCAGGGATTGCTACGAATGGTCCATGCACAGCCCGTAGTTCACGGAGTCGTGCCTGGAGCAGCTGCCGACGCAGCCACAACGGGGTTCGGGATACTGAGGACTGTCCACCATGATGGAGGACTGTCGCATCGGAGACCAGGACGGTCTTTAGTCCGGCTTTCGATGCGCGCCAGCACAAATCGGTATCCTCACCATAAAACATAATCTCTGGATTGTAGCCGTTTAATGCATTCCATGTATCCCGCTTTAGTGCAATACATGCACCACCAACCCAGCTGACTACATGCATCCCGGTTTCCGAGCTGTCGATTTCACTCCGGTCCAGCTGCCCAGTCCATTCGCTTATCAGGTTTGGGAAGCGAGCCCAGCTTTGTTGCAAACTGCCATCCTGGTTCAATAGGCGAGGCGCTGCAATACCGATATCATCTTCTGCCAACACAGCCATTAGGCGGGGGACTGACCCGGGGAAAAACTCTGTGTCGGCATTGCAAACGATGAGGGTTTCTCCCGATGACTTGGCAACGCCAAGGTGTGCAGCTGCGGCGTATCCTGTTGATGATGGTGCGGACACAAGTATGGTGTCGCAATGTGCAATGGATGCCATGGTGTCATCCATCGAACCGGTATCAACAACAACCACTTCACAATTTGCAAACTGCCTCAGAGATTCAATGCACTTTAGCGTCAATGTGCGCGTGTTATGGCTGATTACGATGATGGAAACATCGGGGCGGGCCGCTTGCATTATGAATGATAGTCCGAAGTGCCATCTTGAATGCGAGCGATACCCACACCAGCAGCAAGCCAGAACACAACTGTTGCACCAAAGTGTGCAAGACCACCATTATGGTACGTTGGGAACAAGTAGTCTCCAAGAAGACTTGCAAGGGCAATCGCCGTGCATCCGGCCGCAATTCCTGTAACCACTGTGTCGTGCTTTGAGCGCTGCCAGAGTCGATGCAGGATTGCACCAATCATGGCGAGAAGTGACAGCAATCCAACCCACCCTGTCTCAGACAACGTCTGCGCTATCGTCCCATGGGCACTCGTAAACTGCGTGGTATTCCAGACATCACGACGTCCGTAATACTGATTCACCATCCGATAATTCCCCGGACCAACGCCGAGTGGAAATGCTTCTGCATAGCGTACAGCAGCAATCAGCATCCGTGTTCTGTCGTTCTCAAACATCCACGGCGCACGATCTCCCAGCGTACGGGTGCCCCATTGCATTTGCCCTCCAGCGTAGAAGTTGGGACGGTATATTCGCTCAACAACGCTGTCAGCTCGCACCAGAACAAAAACTCCCACAACCGCAATCATCCACCAAAATAACGTCCGCCGCACCCGGAACAGCACCAACATCAGGCTGATTGACACCGCAACCAAACCTGAAACCCACTCTGCGCCAACGATTCCGCTAACGACCACACAGCTCAGCGCAAAGCATCCCGAAACGATACGCATGATTGGCGAATACTGATCCGAAGCAGCGGCATATACGGCAAGCCCAACGGCAACCGCTCGCCCAAGTACGGCGAATGCTGGCGCATAACCAGACAGCGGTGACAGGCTGACAATGAGCGAAAGCACACCCCCAGCGAGGAGCGCATTTAGGATCAGGTCCCGATACCCTTTTCGAGCCAGCAATGCGCCAACAGGGAGGGCAAGCATTGCCATCAGACGCAACGCCAGCTCCGCAACATTCACCAGAGGTTGCTGCTTGTACGTCGAAAACTCGATGACATTCAAATCGGGAAACAATGCGTTGTGGCCAACTGACCAGAGTGAAATCCCCATGAATATCGCCATCGGAATCCAAATCGCTTTTGGAATCCCCAGCTGTTTGCGCTCACGTATGAGCGGTGCGAGCGTCCCGATAATGGCGAGGAGAGCCAGTCCCTCTCCGATGTACAGGCCTTTGACTTCACCGCTTCCCCCCTGAGTGAGTCCCGGTGTGCCAAGGGTCAGCCACCCCGCGACGACAAGTAAAACGGTCGGCCAATGGGGACGGACGATGGAAATCCAGATTGAGGCGACGCCAAGGGATGCAATGCCAAGCCAGCTGATCGCACGGGTACCTGCACTGGAAGCGACAAGTCCGGTGACGCCAATGGCAAGTCCGACGACAACGGCAATCAACACCGTGAACCAGGATGTCCATATCCTTGATGCAAGCGGGTCACGCGGACTGCCTATCGGTGCGACAGCCACTAGTTGTGTGCTCCCGCAGCAATATGCAATAGCTTTTCGAGGGTCTGAACCAGCGATGTCTCTGCAGGATACTTCCTGTCAGGGAGTGGAACATCTGGCGGGTTTTGTAGCCAGTCGATGCAAGCCGCGGCAAATGTATCGGCGGAATCGGCTGTACCGCTTACGCAATAGACTCCCCGCGATTCTGCTATGTTTCCATCGGGAAATGTTACCAACGGTACGCCATGGATGATCGCACCTTGATTTTTGACGCGTGACCCATGTCCGGAACGAACCGGGTTAATCGCAAGTGCGGCCGTGCTGTAGCAGGAAGAGATGTCATTGACCCGGCCGTGCTGGGTAATGCCGCAGGGGAGGCCATCCGGGTACAGAGGAGCCCCATGACCAACAATCTCAAGCTTTACATCTGCCATTTCCTTCTGGATTGTCGGCAGGACAGCACGAATAAACCAGAGAATGCCATCCCTGTTTGGCGGATAATCCAGATTTCCGGCAAACAGCAATGTCCGTGACATCGGACTTCGCAAATAGCCTTCGCTGCGAACAGCCTCATTTGCAACCACTGTGATCGCGTTTGATGTACCGATAATCCTTTGCCCCGCAACGCGCTCGGCATCCGTTACAACCGTCACCGCCTGAGCACGCCTCATTAGTGGCCGCCAGAACACATGCGATCGGATACGTGTACTGAATCGAGCAGCAACGATGCGGGATGGTTCCCACTGATCCACCACGCATGGGTAATCGGCTGAACACGCCTGACTGGCGGCAATCAGTGCTCCGTCAGCCTCGAGAGCCAGGATCACATCCGGTTTGAAGGTTGCGAGCGGTCCATCAAGCTCTGGAATGAACGCCTGCATCCGCTGGATATCCCGAGGCCGGATGTCAAAAGAAAACCTTTGTCGCACATGAGCTTGCGATTCACCACGGGGCCAACTGAAGGTCATGAATTGGCTAACATTCGGCGGACTGTGTTCGAGAGCGGGAATACCATGGGTCGGATGCTGAAGACCGTAAAGAACGAAGACATCATGGCTGGCGCAAAGTCCATTGATAATCAAATCTGCGCGCTGACGGCTCCCTGAATCAATGGGCCAAGGGTTCCAGGGACTGATGATGGCGATGCGCATGAGGATTCGACGTTACTTCCAGGTGCAATGTACAATCAATCTATCGGTCTGCGTACAGCGTACGTATAGATGCGGAAAGGGAAATCTCACCATGAGCACAGCATTCAACCCACCTCCTAAGCCAAAGAAAGCCCTCTCTCCGTGGGCGTGGACTGCCATCGGATGCGGTGGATTGTTCACTGTTGCCATCCTCGCACTCATCGTTTTTGTCACTGTCATCGCTGGAAATGTCAAAACCGAAATGGCAAAGCCATTTGACCGTGCAGCTGTTCTGTCTGTGATCGGTGACCTCCCGCTGTATCCGGATGCATCGATTAATGAGCTGCAATCTAAAGCAGCCCGCGCCGGTCTCAAGGCGATGAGTTTCGCTATTCCAGCAGGAAACTCCGCAGCCCTTGCACTGGACTGCAATGCGCCGACCAGCAAAGTAATCGATTGGTACGATCAGGAACTTGTCAAGCAGGGATGGAAGCCGCTTGGAATTCGTGAAAGCACTGGACGTAATCAACAACATCAGTACATGAAGAACAAGGACATGGCACTTGTTCAGGTTCAGGACTCCCCGAAGGGCGACAGCAAAACTATCATCCTGATGCGCTTCCGTGATCTTAAGAAGTAAGCCTGCAATTCCATGACGCATATCCCCGCTCGTATCAACCGTCCCGTTGTGGATGTTTGGAAAACCACCAGCCGCGACAGCGAGCGTATCTCCCAACGGGTCCTCGGGCAGCCGATGACAATCACCGATGACATCGATGACCGCTGGTGCATGGCGGTCGGGGATGATGACTACTCTGGATGCGTTGAACGGAGATTCCTGACGGTAGATGCAGACCAGCCGGATGCAGTTGTCTGCGTTCCGTTTGCAAGCGTACGTCACTCTCCAGAACGTAGCTCACAGCTGGTAATCCGCCTTTCGATCGGATCATCCGTAAGCCGCCTTGAAACACACGGGCAGTGGACACGGATAGGATTTCCAGGTGGCGAGACTGGCTGGGTGATGACTGTTCAGCTCACGGATCTTTCTGGACAAATCCATGCAGACTATACAAAGGCGCCGCAGTTGGCGATGCAGTTATTTGGCACTCCATATCTCTGGGGTGGAAGCAGTGCATATGGAATCGACTGCTCGGGACTAACACAGCTGATGTATCGGATGTGCGGGGTGATGCTCCGCCGGGATGCGCACCTGCAGCGCGATGATTCCCGCTTTGCGTCAGTTATGTTCGATGACCTGATGGTAGGCGATCTTGTTTTCTTCGGGACGCCTGATCGGGTTACGCACGTCGGGATGCACCATAGCCTAGGCAAGTACATTCACAGCACAGGTGGCAGTGGCGTGATACTGAGTGACTGGCCGGATGACCTTTCATCCATCAGCTATCTGGATGCCAGGCGGATGTGTGATGGTGCACACACGTCGATTGCCTGCGTCACCACCTCCCCGTAAATAGACCCGGTTTCCAAGCATTTACCGTGCCAAATGATACATAAACGAAGGCAACAGGTAGAAATGACAGTACGCACAGGCAGTGTTTCCTCTTAACATGGGTGCACTGCAGAGCTGTATTCATTTCCTACTGCAGTGTTTGTCTCCCTTTGAAACGCACTCTGGCACCGGCCCAGAGTGCGTTTCACACTCCAATTCAATAATCACCACGTCGTGATATCAATCGTGAAACATGGTGGAATGCGACCATGGCAGATATCGAAAAAGCATATTCCTCACAGCTCACGAATATTGAAGGTCGATACGGTAAGTCGCGTGAAATACTTTGTCACTTACTGGCGAAGACAGGCCTGACGAAACATAGCGAGCTGATTGACCATCTGAAGCGTGAGCTTGGCTTCACTCATGGTGATGCAAACGCTATCGCACACCATTTCCGCGGAGGCTGGTCTGCCACAAACATCGCCCCTGCCGCCGCGATGGATATCGTCGAGGAAATCTACACCGGGCCAAAAGCCGCGCTGCGCCCCATCCACGATGCGATTATGGACCTGATTACACCTCTGGGAGACTTCGAGATCGCACCAAAAAAAGGCTACATAAGCCTTAGACGTAAAAAGCAGTTTGCAATGTTAGGACCAGCCACCAACACACGGGTTGAACTTGGGATCAATGGCAAAGACCTCGGCGACTTTGATTGGCTGCTTGCACAACCCCCTGGAGGGATGTGTCAATACAAAGTCAAACTCTCAACCGTAGCCGACATCCCGCCTGGTCTTGTTGACATCCTAAAAGTCGCTTTGACGTCCGCTGGCTAATAACCCTTGAAGCCTCCTGGCTAACCGGCTCCTGGGGTTCGAGGAAACGGAATGCCGTAAAAGCGGGCAGCATTACCACTATAGAACTTCGCAAGCTCATCAGGAGACTTGTCAACAAGAATCCTGTCCAGCGTCGCAACCCAGTCCTGCATACTCTTGGTCTTGTTGCAGACTGGCCAGTCACCACCAAACATCACTCTGTCCGGTCCAAAGCACTGATAGACATGTCGCACGATATGGAACAGCTCACGCTCGGTATCCCACTGAGGCCTGACGGTCTTAATAATGCCTGAAATCTTGCAGACGACATTCGGGATGTTTGCAAACTCATTAATGTCGTGTTCCCACTTCGTCTGGTTTGGATTTCTTGCCGCTGCATTTCCGCAGTGATCGAGGACAAAACGTGTATCCGGGCACAGACGCGCCAGTTTCATCGCGTCCTGCAGCTCGCCTGGGCGGATACAGAAGTCAAACGTCTTCCCAATACTCCCCAAATAGCGGATGTTTTCGACAAAGGTCTTTGTGAGACAGAGGCCCGGCTTTGCATCGGGAACCTGCAGAACCTGGCGAAAACCGGTGATTGCAGCATCGTTTTTGTACCGCCGAGCATATGCCCGAAAGTTAGGATCTGCCGGACGCCCGGAAACAACTGCCTTTACAACCTTCGTCTTACCCGAGCGACAAACTTCGGAAATCCAGTCCGCTTCTTCGACCTGCTTGTCGACATTGATGTCGATTTCCATGTAAACCGCATGCGCAATGTTCAGCCCCTTTGTCTCTGCCTGATACTCGACCAGCGTGCAGGGCTTGCGAATCTTTGCCTCCGCAGGCTCATTTAGCCACGGTGGACGGAACTGCTTCATATCCCATAAGTGGAGATGGGTATCGATGATTGGGGTGTGACTTCTACTTGTGGGATGCATGATGACTCCTAATGACGACGTTGTCTTGGCGGGAAGTATAACCGCTGTTAGGTCGGATCACCACTTGTGTAAACCAAGACTCTGTTTACCTACTGCGTAACGTAGTTACACAGCCGTTGGGCAATCTGTTTGGCAAATGCAATCCGGTGAGACTTACGTAAGAACAGTTTAAGTGCCTTTGGTGAGCTCATGTTAAACGCTTCGATAATGACCGAAGGCATCGTTGCAAGGCGTAACAAGCGCAGGTCATCCCGAAACGTGACCTTGCTGTTCCCACCGGCGACACCTTTTGCCAGCCCCTCGCTACCGGTAGCACCGTAGAGCACATGGAGACCATCCGGGCCTTTACGCGCATCCGCATGCACTTCAATCAACACACACTCCGCCTTGTGCGTTTGCCGATACAGTGCCTGAATCACCGTCAGCGCATGGAGCTTTTGATTAATACGGTCAATGTTGTCGCCCGGCGCGGCAATGTTTAGAAAGCGATGATCCTTGCAATGCTTTTTGAGCACACCAACGCTAGCTTTCGGTCCCGGATGGCCGGCGGTCGACAGGAAAACCGGCTCAATGTGTGGTTTGTGACGTTCCAAAGCCCGAACTAAATCGAGTGCCAGAGCAAAGGTAAACTCAGCTTCTGTGTAGCCACGAGAGCTTGTTCCCGGGTCGATTCCACTGTGTCCGGCAAGTACCAGACAAACGATGCGAGTCTTTCCAGCTGCCATCCGTGGCTATTCCGGCCGAACCAAGGATTCGAGAGCCGCCACGTACGCGGCAAACGCAAGCCTCCCGGCTGCAGTAAGCACATAGCGTGACTTTCCAGGACGCTTAGCTCCTGCGACCTTGGTTGATGCGACATAACCTGCATCTTCGAGTACGGTCAAATGAGTGCTCAGGTTGCCATCTGAGACCATAAGGGCAGACTTTAGGAATCCAAATTCGGCTTCGGATGTCGCGAGCAGACACGACATAATCCCAAGGCGAACCTTCTGATGGATCACGTCATCAAGTAAGTCAAGAGGACGCGTCATGCCATCAGGTTGCTCAGCCGATGCCGTGGCACGCGCGGACTTTTCCTTGCGTGGATGAGCAGGAAGTGCCTGATCCATCGCCATAGCCTTACTTACCATCCATCCCGTATTCCGCGGACGATTCCATACACAATATGGAAGCCACCAAAAGTCACGGCAAGCATCCCGCGAGGACCAACCGGCACACCCTGCGGACCAAGCAATGTCCAAGCAGCTGCGGCAAGAAAACTCCAACCGAGGACACTGACTGCAGGTGCGGAAAGCTGCCCAATCGCAAGCAGAGACATGGCATAACTAAGCATCCACAAACCGTAAATCGCATCCCCAAAGCGCTCAGGCTGGTGATAATACATCAGGGACACAATCAAACCACTGAGCAAGCCAGGAGTCACTGAACGAAGCCAGCTACGCCCGAGACCGGACAATGGTGTCTTCCCAACACGCATTGCCCTGATTTTTGTGATCAACACATCCACCAAACCGGCAGCGACCAGCGTTGTGAACCATAAACCAACAAAGGCACCTTGACGCCCAGGCTGACTGGGGTCTCCGATAACACCTTCGGCGACGACCGCGGCAATCAATACAATCACTCCGGCGGCAACACCTGAGATGCCGGATAGCGTTGAGTATTGCTGGCTGCGCTCAATCGTTTGGCGGATGAGCCGCAGGTGCTCAGTCGCTTCACCAGGGCTTGGTTTGGAGTCCATTACTCGTTTATACCCTAAACGCTGCCATCCAGGTCGGCAGTCTCCTTACGGCCACTTACGCCCTGCTTATCCATAATCAGTTTGTTCAAAGCGTTGACGTACGCCTTAGTGCTAGCCACGATAATGTCGGTATGTGCTGCATGTCCGGAGTAAATGTCATCCCCACTGCGTACACGGATTGTGACATTAGCCAGTGCATCTGTTCCCTCGGTAACGCTCTGAAGACTGATTTCAATCAGCTCATTCGGAACATTTACGATACGGTTCACGGCGCGATAAACAGCATCCACCGGGCCATTTCCGTGATGTGAATCGGTCAGAATGCCTCCGTTTGCATGTCTTAGACTTACAGTTGCCGTTGGAATCGACTTATCACCACACATCACCTGGAGCTGACTCAGCTCGTAAGCGCGGCCAACGATTTGGACCTCATCGGATGCGATTGCCTCAAGGTCTTCATCGTAAACGAGCTTCTTCTGGTCCGCGACGAGCAGGAAGCGCTGATAAACCTTTTCAAACGCATCATCTGCATCAAATGTATGTCCAAGTACCTCTAATCTGTGCTTGAGCGCATGACGTCCCGAGCGCGGCGAGAGAATGATCTTGCTCTCAGATATTCCGACATCCGCGGGGTCAATTATCTCGTACGTGGAACGCTCTTTCAGCACACCATCCTGGTGGATACCACTTGAGTGTGCAAATGCATTTGCCCCCACGATGGCTTTGTTTGGCTGAACCAAAACTCCCGTGCGGTTGGAGACAAGGCGGCTGGTTTTGAAGATTTCTGTCGTCTGGATGTTTGTGAACGCGCCACCAAACTGGGTCCCGCGGACCTTTAGCGCCATCACGACCTCTTCAAGGCTGGTGTTACCCGCCCGCTCACCGATGCCATTGACGGTGCACTCGACCTGGCGGGCACCTGCACTGACAGCAGCGAGTGAGTTTGCAGTCGCAAGGCCAAGGTCATTGTGGCAGTGCGCGGAGAAAACCACATTCTCTGATCCAGGAACGCGGTTCAAAAGCATCGCAAACAATGCGCCATATTCTTCCGGAGTCATGTAGCCGGTGGTGTCTGGCACGTTGATAACGGTTGCTCCCGCTTTGATCACTTCCTCAACGACGCGGCAGAGGTAATCCGGATCAGCACGCCCGGCATCCTCTGTGAAGTACTCAATATCCATGCAACCGAGCGACTTGGCATAGCGAACAGCGGATGTCCCGATTTCAAGGGCTTCATCCCGCGATTTGCGCAGCTTGTGTTGGAGATGGTTGTCGCTCACACCAAGCCCGGTGTGGATGCGCGGGCGCTTCGCACCTTTGAGGGCATCCCATGCAACATCGATGTCCTTTTGAACAGCACGTGTCAGACCGCAAACGGTGGCTCGTTCAACGATGGCGGCGATGCGGCGGACGGCCTCGAAGTCGCCAGGGGATGAAATCGGGAAGCCTGCCTCGATGATATCGACGCCAAGGCGCTCGAGCTGTCGGGCGATTTCCAGTTTTTCATCTATATGCAACGCCGCTCCGGGAGACTGCTCGCCATCCCGCAACGTCGTGTCAAAGATATGTACATGCCCGCTCATGACTAACCCTTCCTGACTGCGAAGTCGGAAATGAGGTCCGCCAACGCCTTGCATCCCGCTTCGGGGAATGCATTGTAAATACTAGCACGACATCCACCAACATTACGGTGGCCGGGGAGGCCATCCATACCATTTGCCTTTGCTTCAGCAAGAAACTCGGCTTCGAGCTCTTTGGATGCAAGTCTAAATGTGATGTTCATCCATGAGCGGTCTGCAACATCGGGAACAGCAGCGGAGAAGACGGGAGCGGAAGCATCGATGGCATTGTAGATGAGACGTGCTTTGCGCTCGTTACGTTCCGCAACGGCAGTGACACCACCTTCGGCTGCAATCCAATCAAGGACAAGGCCGACAACGTAGATTGGAAACACGGGCGGAGTGTTATAAACGGAGTGCTTATCTGCCTGCACTTTGTAGGAGAACATCGGTGGCAGCGGATTGCACTGCGCGAGGAGGCTTTTCCGGATGACGACAAGCGTTACGCCGGCGGGACCGGCATTCTTTTGCGCACCTGCGTACATCAGATCAAAGCGTGCATTGTCACGTACACGCCCGAAGATATCCGATGACAAGTCACCAACGAGCGGAACGGACATGGATGGCAGCTCAGCCATTTGTGTCCCTTCGATCGTGTTGTTGGTGGTGATGTGCACGTATGCGGCGCGCTCTGGGATGGCACCAATCACGGGAAGACGGCTGTGGTTATCCGCTTTCGATGATCCGACAACATCGACATCACCGTGAAAGCGTGCAGACTCAATTGCCTTCGCCCCCCATTCACCGCCATCCACATACGCACCGGAGTGCCCCGGGGTCAGGAGGTTCATCGGGACCAAAGAAAACTGCGTGGATGCCCCGCCACCCATAAAGAGACAGTCATAGTCATTTGTTGAGAGGCCAAGGGTCTCGACGACACCGGCACGTACCTTCTCGTGAATGGCATCGTAACGCTTATCCCGATGGCTCATTTCAAGAAGTGACATTCCACTCCCGGCGAATTCGCGAACCGCATCGGCAGCCTGTGCGAGCACAGGTTCCGGCAGGATGGCTGGTCCGGCGGAGAAGTTGAAAATACGTCCCATTTTGCGATGTCCTCAAATGAAAAAAGCGTCGCACCGGTTGGTGCAACGCATCTTTGCGTCAGCGAAACGCTGTTGTGAAAGTATATCGCTTTAGTCTATTGTCCTGACGGAAGGACATCCTGTTTCGCAGGACCTACAAAGCGTCGCACAAATGCCACGAGCTCGGCTGGCTTGAAGGGCTTTTCGATGTAAATGTCGGTTCCGCTGGAGAATCCTTTGGAAATGTCTTCATCTGCTGTGCGTGCGGTGACCATGATTACAGGTAAGTCGCACAAGGATTCATCTCTGCGAAGCTGGTCCACCAAATCATAGCCGTCCAGGCCCGGCATCATGACATCGGTAACCAGCAAATCGGGTCGCTCACGCATCAGTTGACGAAGCGCGTCATCACCCGCCGTCGCTGTCGTGACAGAGTAACCTTCATGTTCCAGTGCAAAGGCTATTTGGCGGAGGACATGTGGGTCATCCTCGACGACCATGATTTTTGGGACGGATTGCACGGCGTTGGTTTCCATATTCGACAGCGTCCTCAAGAATGAGGACACTGTATTTTACAGGGTGGAGTACGTATTTTGATGACTGCGGCGTTTTACAGTCGATAATTCCACCCTTCGTTTACGTAATATGGGATGACACACTTGACCGACAAAGTGGCTATGCAATGCTCTACAATTTACAGATTCCACAATTGGAGCACTTAGCATCTCATGATGATTTAAGCTGGATGTCGGCAACGGAACAAAAAGCCCGCCGGTCTCCCGAGGGGCTTTGCACTAAACACATCAACCTAACAAACAAGGCTATGGGGCGATTTCATACTCCTTTAAAATATGCGCCGTCTTTGGATTGCTGATCCAATGATGACGCTTTTATGAAGCGCGTTCATCGAATGTAAGCAACTCCGTTTACATCCCCAAAAAAACAAAAGAGCCCGCCGGTCTCCCGAGGGGCTTTGCACTAAACACATCAACGCAAACTTCAAGGCTACGGGGCGATTTCATACTCCTTCAAAATAAGCGCCGATTTTGCCTCGCTGATACGGTGATGACGCTTTCATGAAGCGCGTTCATCGAATGTATGCAACTCCGTTCACATCCAAGAAAACAAAAAGCCCGCCGGTCTCCCGAGGGGCTTTGCACTAAACACATCAACCTAAC
>CAZSGJ010000016.1:0-1350 GCA_964606305.1 uncultured Armatimonadia bacterium | reverse complement strand
AACAAAAAGCCCGCCGGTCTCCCGAGGGGCTTTGCACTAAACACATCAACCTAACAAACAAGGCTATGGGGCGATTTCATACTCCTTCAATATATGCGCCGTCTTTGCCTCGCTAATACGGTGATGAATCTTCCTTGACTCATGCTGATCACGCAGTGCCTTTGACAATGTAAATGCCGATTGAATCGTTCCAAAGAATCCCATAGTAAGGAATCCCTTGATCCACAGCTCTGCCGGTAGCCACCAAATCCCGATAATCATCGCGATACAGCTGACGGCAAACGATGCGTGTACAAAGAACATCCACGCCGGACTATCCTGATTGATTGTTGGTTCCATGGTCAGACTATAACACTGTTTCATCATCTGATGGTTGAGCCAAAAGGCACATTCAAAAGTCCCGGCAGAACCAAAAAAGCCGGGACTATAGACGGGACTTAAGACCCCTTGGAACTACCCAAGTTGGTCAAGACGCTCCGCGACTTTCCCTCTCCGCTCAAGCAGCTCAGCCTGCTGACCACGGGCCTTTGCAACCACTGCTTCTGGAGCCTTCTCAGCAAACGTCGGGTCACTCAGACGCCCGGCAAGTCCCGCGAGGTCCTTGTCAATCTTCGCAAGCTCACCCGAAAGACGCTTACGTTCAGCTTCAATGACCTCCGGTGTTGCACTTGGTCTCGGCAAACGAACTTCTCCAACAGGTGTCACCGCAAGGAAGCCATCCTCAGGTCCGACTTCGAAATGCACAGCATCACATTTCGTGAGGTACCGGACCAGCGATTCGCTTGCGGCAACCGATGCCTTGATTTCATCCGTAGCGGCATTGAGGAAGATGTCCCCACCCTTTTTGAGCTGGTTCTCCGCCTGAATATTGCGTGTGGCACGGATGACTTCACGTACCGTGTCCCAACGCCCAACAGCCGCTTCATCCCGGGGCGTCGTACCAGCTGCCGGATACGAAGCATGCATCAAATGCTCGACGCCCGCGCGCTCACGTGCAAATGGCAGCTGCTGCCAAATGGCCTCGGTGAGGAAGGGCAATACTGGATGCATCAGCTTTAGCGAACGATCAAGCACATGCCAAAGGACAGCCTTTGCCGTCGCTTCTGTGCCATCCGTTGCAGAAAGCCGTGGCTTCGCCGCTTCGATATACCAGTCACAGAAGTCATCCCAGAAGAACTCCTGAATCGCCCGGCTGGCATCATCCATACGGTAGCCTTCAAAGCCTGCAGCGACTGCCTCCGCCGTTTGGTCCAGACGCGCGAGAATCCAGCGGTCGACGAGGTCATCGGATGCAGGAAGCGCAACCGGAGGCTCATAGCCATCCAGGTTCATCAGAACAAAGCGGCTTGC
>CAZSGJ010000015.1:34494-45236 GCA_964606305.1 uncultured Armatimonadia bacterium | reverse complement strand
CTGGCAAAAAGGCACCGGTTGAGCTAAGCAAAAAAATCGATGACTTGGGAAAGGCCGCGGAAACCCGTCAGGTTACTGCCTATCAGAAGTCGGTTGAAGCGACACTTGCGGTGACATTGAAGGTCTTGACCGCGCCGCAAAAGAGCGAATTGTTACGCCAGAGTGAAAAGGCATTTGGTGGCAAGCGTGTCCCGAAGGCTTTTCAGAACAACCCGGAGAAAGCTCCCAAGGATCAAGTTGAGGCATTGGCCCTGATTGAGTTCGTAAAGGGTGTTTTGTTGATAGACAGGACTATCATTTTGCTCGAGGCGATGGCTGAGAAGAAGTAGGCTTTCGCTACAAATGTGCGCAAGCGGCCCCCGGAGGGGGCCGCTTGTTGTTCTTAACGTCAGGCTTTTCGCAGCTGCCATGACTCATCAAAGAATCCAGCATCCAGCACTTGCTGTGGTCCATCTGTGACCCGTACGACACCCCAGTCAGGCAGCTTCGGCGTATGCAGGGCATTGGAGCCTGCGCTGTGCTCGTACCAGGTATAGCCCGAGTTGAGCACAATGTACTTCTCAGGATTGAGTGGATTTGGGTAAACGAGGACAGGATACGCTTCCGTAGGGCCATAGAGCCGCCCGTTTACAGAGAGACCGCGCTTGTCCCACTTGATTGGAAGCTTGCCAATCACCTTCCCGAGGACAGAGTTGCTCTGCGGGTCTCCCCAGACCACGATATGTGACTCTGCGATTTGTTTGGCAGTCAGGTCGCGATCAGCAACAGTCGGCATCTCGCCACGGAAGAAGCGCTTCCAATCGCCAGCCGCACGCAGGCGTGCCTTTTCAAGGAAAGCACCTGTGCTGCCAACCATTGGCGATCCACTTGGCGAGACAAAGATTATGCTGTCAAGAAAAGCATCATCCACAGGTCCCTGCACACCGTGGTGTTTGACCAGCTCTCCGCGCTTTGTTGGGAGGTTGGCTACAGCCATCCACTGACCGTTGCGATTGACGTAAATGGCACCGGGTGTCACGGTTTGTCCATCAATGCTGACACGCTTTGGTGCTGGCTCAAGCGTCAGGGAGAAGCTTTCTACGCCCTTAGTTTTGACATCCACTCTGTCGCCGCTTGCTGAGCGTGTGGCATCCACGAGTGACTCAGCGTAGTGCTCTTTGAGGCGTTGAACGGTTACCCAATAGTGGCTGTTGTAGCGTAGCGTCCAGGTAGTAAAGCGTACACGTTCCGGGTTGCGGATGCGTCCTTTGTTGGCAGCAGCCGTGACAAAGGCCTCGATGACCGGCTTGCTGTCCTTGTGGTACCAGTGCCCGGTATCGGGTCCTGTCACACGTGGGAGCTCAAGCCCGACGGCCTTCATCGCCTTTTCCATCGCATCCGCAGCCTGCTTCTGGCCATCCTTGTCGCCGTTATAGGCGATTGTCGGGAGGTTGGAGAGATTGGTTGGCCAGTCGGTGGCGTCGTACCACTTCCAGAGCTGAACCTGCCATTTCGGGAATGTGGCTCCATTGGAATAGGAGCGTTGGAACTCAGGGGTCTCGCTAAAGCCGGCTCCGGGCGCTGCGGCGGCCCATTTGTCTGCGTGATGGACCGCGAAGTGCCACGTCGCCCCGCCGCCCATCGAGAAGCCACGGACGGTGACACGGTCATCATCGATACGGTAGCGCCGCTGAACATCTGCCAATGCTTCCAACGTGTCCGTTTCGCCGGCAACGTGATTTGCGTTGCAAAAGCGTCCGTATGGATGCAAGACAAAGACATTATCAGGGGCAAAATCGCCCATCGACTTGCGGCGGCCATCCAAAAATGACAATTCGGTCAGCTGTTCGCCACGGCCGTGGAACCAGATATCAAGGCGGTAGCGAGCGCGTCCACGCTGCGACCAGGATGCAGGTATTACCAAACCATAGGGCTGGACCGAGCCATCGATGCGGCTGACATACCCACGAACAACCAGCCCTGTTGCGTCGTTCCACGGGGTCAGCCCGCGCTCCAATGCATCCGCCCGCTTTGTGCCTTCATCGATCAGTTCATAAGCCGCCGCCAGCTCACGCTGGTTGTAAACGGTATTCTCACCAACTGCCCAGAGGACGGCCTTCGCATAAATCGCAACATCCGGCCAGTACGGACTTTTGTTTTTGAGGACATCCACACGCTTTTGCAGCTCACCGGCCGCTGCCATCAGGCGCTGGCGATCCGCGGCCGGGATTTCCATCCCTGTCGGTGGAATCACTTTGCCATCGGGTGGAAGGGGGTGCTGCACGGCACGGCCGAAAATCATGCGTCCTGGCATTGTCTAAAGTTCCTCTTCATCGGTTTCGGATACAGCATCGCATCCGTCATCACTACAACCTTTCACCACCTCAGGGGGCGCATCCTGCAAGCGCGAAACAATCCGTCGGTCGAGTGCCACAATCGAAACAAATGTGGCCCCAAGCAGCATCCCAACTGCACTGGAACCAAACTGGACGATACGTACATGCCTCTCGCTACTCGAAAACCGTACCGCAGCTCCTGTTCCAATCACGAATAAAGAGAGGCAGCATGCGATAGCCAATCTAGGGCCGCCCCGTAATCGCGACGCTATGCGCAAAATGCGGTCCATTACGATTACAGACAATAAACCAATCAGGATATGGGCGAGCCGACGCAGGGCATCATTCACCTGATACATACTGACACCGTAGTCACTGATTGGCTCATAATTAGGGGCCAGCGCATTCAGCGCCCAGTACGTGCCAATCCAAGTCGATCGGTAAGAGCCGGCATTTGATGCTGTCCAGGCAACGAGCAACAGCAACACGACTAATGGGATGCTTGCATAGAGCGCTCTGAGAAGTCGCTTCAACGTTTAGCCTCGCGGATATCCGATTGTTTCACGTGGAACAATTCCAACGCGCGCGAAACAGCATCCAAAAGAACATCATGAAATGCAGGAGAATCCATGGCTTCAAGCCAGTGAATTTCAGCGTCTTCGGTTGGGTGGCTGTAATACCGCTTACGGATGCCGTGACAAGTGAAGCCAAGCCGGCTGTAGATCCGTTTTGCGGCTGTGTTACTGGGCCGGACTTCCAGTGTTGCACGCGAGCAGGAGTGTGGTGGCTGCGATGCGGATTTCAAAAGAAAAGCCGTAAGCAGGAGACCCAGCCCGTACCCTGCGTACGATTCCAGAATCGAAATGTTGTCGATAAACGCTTCGGATGGGTCATCACCGAGGGAAGGAGTGATGTTGGCCGCTGCACACCCAACCATTACATCGCTGACAAAGACTCCACAGCACA
This sequence comes from uncultured Armatimonadia bacterium, assembly GCA_964606305.1. Lineage (GTDB taxonomy): Bacteria > Armatimonadota > Armatimonadia > Armatimonadales > Armatimonadaceae > CAIRTT01. The sequence continues at coordinate 41,955 of CAZSGJ010000015.1, read as the reverse complement.
AGCTGTTTGAACCAGAAATAAATGACTCAAATCCTTGCGTACTGGTGGATGGATGGAAGCGCGAGGCTTCGATCTCGGCTGCGATAAGGGCTTCATCAATATGCAGTGGCCGGCACGCTACTGGGATGCCCAGGTGTGAAAACACCCAAACGCCTTCGGCAACCAACATTTTCAGCTGGCTGACATCAATCACATTAACGTCTCGGAGTTGGCTCAAACGCATCCTTGCCCGCACGAACCGCATCCGGGATGTCAATCGGATACGTACCCGTGAAACACGCCAGACAGAAATTCTCGTTTGAAAGCGACATCGCCTTACTCAGTCCATCGGTGCTGAGGTATCCAAGCGATGTAGCCCCAATGTGCTGACGAATTTGCTCAACCGTTGCGTGGCTTGCAATCAGCTGATCCTGCGTTGCCATATCAATGCCGTAGAAGCAAGGATGTGCAACTGCAGGGCTCGAAATCCGGACGTGTACTTCCTTCGCACCTGCATCCAGAAGCAACCGCACAATCTTGCCGGTCGTCGTTCCACGCACGATGGAATCATCCACCATCACTACTCGTTTGCCAACAAGCGCTTCGCGAATCGGGGTGAGCTTCATACGTACACCCATCTCGCGCATCCGCTGGTTCGGCTGGATAAATGTTCTTTGGATGTAGCGGTTCTTGACCATCCCCTCACCAAACGGGATTCCGCTGGCTTCCGCAAAGCCAAGTGCAGCAGGCGTGCCGCTATCCGGAACTCCGATTACGAGGTCTGCTTCGACAGGATGCTCTCCGTATAGCTCAGCACCCATCCGTCGGCGCGCAGCGTGCAGGCTCTGACCAAACATTTCGGAGTCCGGGCGTGCAAAGTAAATTGTCTCGAACATACACAGCGCATGGCGCTGCATATCAACGGCTTTGACCGACTTCCAGCCATCCGCGCCAATCACAATCATCTCGCCCGGAGTTACATCACGGACAAACGCTGCACCTACCGTATTGATGGCGCAGGTCTCGGATGCCAAAACCCAGTGTGTCTGCCCGAGGCGACCAAGGCAGAGGGGACGAACGCCATAGGCATCCCGAACACCAATCACGGTGTCATGCGACATGATGACCAGTGAGAAGGCACCTTCGAGCTGCACGACAGCAGTACGGACGGCTTCCACGATACCGAGGTGCATGTTTTCACTGATGAGATGCGCGATGACTTCCGAGTCGTTCGTAGACTCAAAGACCACCCCGCGGGAAATAAGCGCATTGCGCAGCGCTTCTGTGTTGATCAGATTGCCATTATGGGCAACGGCAACGTATTCGCCATTTGCCAGACAGCACATAATGGGCTGGGCATTACGTAACACCGATGACCCTGTCGTGCTGTAGCGGGTGTGTCCAACCGCAGCAAAACCCTTCATGGACTGCAGGATGTCTTCGGAAAAAACCTGAGTGACTAAACCCATCTCCTTATGGACATGGATGTGCGTGCCATCGGTTACGGCTATACCTGCCGACTCCTGGCCTCTGTGTTGGAGGGCAAACAGACCAAAGTAGGATAGCCTTGCGACATCCTCACCTGGTGCGTACACCCCGAATACGCCGCATTCATCGTTGATACGGTCATCTGCTCGCGGATCATCAGAAAACATTTGGGGCTCCACACTTTGGATGCTGTCACTCACGGCGTCAAGTGTACCGCCGCATGCATCCACTTTCGACCCCAACGCCCGGGTCCAATGGTATACTGCATCGGTTTTTTCAGCGGGAGCCGAAGTTAATTATGCCATCAATGCGACAAGTCCGCGCCCGAATCCGGGTCGCCAAAAACATCCAGCAAATCACAAAAGCCATGAAAATGGTAGCAGCCGCGCGCCTCAAGCGTGCGCAGGATCGTGTCCAATCCGCACGCCCGTATGCCGAGCAGATGCGCACCGTTATGGGCTCACTTGCCAATGCAGCCGGATCATCCGTTGCACACCCTCTTCTGGAACAACGCGCATCCGTCAAGCGCATTGGTATCGTAGCCATCACTGCTGACCGTGGACTCTGCGGCTCCTATGCAACGAACATCCTCAAGAAAACTGCTGAAGTTGTTCGCACCTGCGGACCGGATGGTTCGACACCTGCACTTGAAGATATTCGAGGAATCGTTATCGGGCGCAAGGGACAAGCGTACTTCCGCCGCCGCGGTATTCCTGTTGCAGCAGAGTTTGCGATCAACATGACGGGCACAACGTTTGGCGAAGCATCCGAAATCAGCCGCAAAGCGCAAGCGATGTACATGTCTGGCGAAGTGGATGTCGTCTACCTCGTATACACAAAGTTTCTTAGTGCATTAACACAAAAGCCGACCAGCGTTCAGCTGTTACCGTTGTCCACAGATTCTGATGACGCAGCAGCCGGGACATCAGAAGAAGCTCTCTTCGAGCCGGATGCAGCAACCCTCTTCGGGGACATGGTTCCGCGCTCCGTTGACACACTGGTTTATCAGGCGCTGCTCGAATCTGTCGCATCCGAGCATGGCTCCCGTATGACTGCGATGAGCTCTGCTACAGACAACGCAGGCAAGATGATTGCGAACCTGACGCTGGTTGCAAACCGCGCCCGCCAGGCTGCGATCACCAAGGAAATCTCGGAAATCGTGGGTGGCGCAGACGCTCTGCGTTCTTAATCTCAACCCGCCGTATACATATGACACGGGCCAGCTTCGCTGGCCCGTTTTTTCTTACCGCTGCGCGCCACGCAAGGCATGCGGAACATGCGGCCCCTCCGGCACCGGCTGCTGCAGCATCTCCGCCAACCGCTCAGTAAGGATACGTGTCGCTGCTTCGACTCCCGCCTTACCCGTCCCGAACTCCGACACCTCTATAGGCTCACCAAAGACAACAACCACAGGCTCAGGCGAACGCTGAAGTCGCGTGCCCCCATAGGGCAGTACCCGATTCGTATGGAGAAGCGCACAAGGGACAACCGGCACACCTGCCTGCACCGCCATCATCAATGCACCCGGTTGAAGTGGCTGCAAAACACCATCCGGATTGCCGCCACCCTCTGGAAAAACCACAACCGCCTCACCTGCTTTGAGGTGACTGATAGCCGTCTTGACCGCAGCACGATCTGCTGTGTCACGGCGAATTGGAAATGCACCAAACATCGGCAAGACCCATGTCAATATACGCATCTCAAACAGCTCATGCTTTGCAATAAAGCGCGACTTGCGCGGCAGCGCACCCGCTACGGCAGGCGGGTCAACATCACAGACGTGATTTGGGCATATCAACACACCTCCCCGACGTGGGATGTGATGTTTACCAACGACCTGGTAGCCACCATGTAGTCGAAAGAGGATGCGGAAAATTAATGTCGTAGGATTCCAAAGAATGCGTCCCCAAAGAGGCATCGGGGATGGCTTTGCAACCGGAGCAACAACGCGAGGCATATCACTTTCTGACATGCAGCAACTCTAACGGGGCATAGTGAGCGCGTCAAGTCCCAATTATTTGCGCAAATGGTCATGGGACCAAATGAAAAATGGAGCTGCATAGCAGCTCCATTATGTTTCCCGGTAGAGATTCGAACTCCAACTAAAGGCACCAAAAACCTCTGTGCTACCGTTACACCACCAGGAATCGGACGCGGACATTCTACCCAAAGCACCGGAATCTTGCCAAGATGGTAAGCACCAATCTCAATGAATTTGATATGCTCCGCTGGACTACAAAATGACACACCCGCCGTTTAAACCGCTTCTCCATGGTGTGACCGTGCTTATCACAGGAACAAACCGGGGCATTGGACAAGCGACTGCAATCCTCGCCGCCGAACACGGTGCACGTGTCATTTGCCACGCCAGAAATCCATCCGCTGCGCTGGAACACACTCTTACAACGGTCCGATTACAATCTCCAGAATCGTTTTTGGTTACCGCTGACCTCTGTGACCCGATGGCTTGTGCCGAAATGGCAACACAAATCAGTGGGAAAACATCAACGCTAAACGCGCTTGTGTGTAATGCAAGCGGCTTCCGGGATGCTGCTGCGCTGACATCCCTTTTGTTTACCGACTACACCGATGAGCTTTCTGCTGTCCTCGCGCCCGTGATAAATCCAATCAATGCGTTGCTACCACTCTTGCTGACATCCGAAAACGCATCCATCACCTGCCTCACCGCAACCCTTCCACAACACCCGGTTGCTGGCCATGGAGCACATGCCGTCGCTAAAGGTGCGGTCCAAACGTGGATCCGCCAGGCGGCTCGCGAACTCGGTCCACAGGGTATTCGCGTTAATGGAGTCGGCCCAGGCGTTGTGACAACGGACTGGGCTAACGCCCAAGGACAGGACTTTCTTGCCCCTATTGCCGCGCGTACACCCCTGCGGCGACTGGCAGCTGCGACCGATATCAGTGGTGCCATACTCTTTTTGGTAAGCCCGCTCGGAGGGTTTGTCACGGGCATTGAGCTTCCGGTGGATGGCGGAGCAGGGCTTAGCTGAAATCATGGACATCCCACGTACAGGTGCTGTAATCGTTCACTACAAAGGCATCGAAACCACACTCAAGTGCATTGATGACATCCTCAACCAGACGCACTTTACGGCTCCCGTGGTGGTGGTGGATCAGGGCGTCGAACCGGATGCCCCCCAACGTTTTCAAACTGCTTTTCCGAATATCACCGTACTCACACAGACAACGAACATTGGCTTTCCAGCGGCTGTACGTATTGGCATGGCAACACTACGCTCTGGCGGCGCCCGACTTGGCTTCATCGCAAATCCTGATATCCGTCTGGCACCGGACACCATCACCAGCCTTATCCCACATATTGTCCCCGATGCCGATGGCACAGCATCCGGTGTCGGAGCCGTGGGTCCATTGCTTGTGGATGCCCATTCTCCTGACACAATTTGGGCAGCGGGTGGGTTGATTGGTCCAAACATCGCCGGTGGCAATGCACAAGCCGGACGTCCAGTTGCAAACCTGGGCAGTTCGGGTGTGGTGGATGTCGACTATATTCCTGCGTGTGCAATGCTGGTTTCCCTCGATGCATGGGAGTCTGTTGGTGGAATGGATGATGGTTGCTTTCTCTATTACGAGGATGTTGACTTTGGGATCCGCTTAAATCGTCACAAACTACGCTCCGTAATCGTTCCAAGCGTGGTGGTCCACCACCAAGGCAGCGCAAACACATCAGAAATGCCAATGGAGCGCGAGTATTACCTCTTGCGAAACCGCCTTCGAACGGCAAAGCGCTGGCAATCCGGTCTTACATTTTGGCTAGGAGCCTATATCGATTGCCGACGAATCATCGGCAGTAGCCGCAAACGTAATGAACCACGAGCAGCCATACTCGCACGTGCCCTAAAAGATGCCCTTTCGGGTGTAGCGGGACCCTATATAGCCTAATCGGCATGTGGGACTTGTCCCCGCGGGAATGTAGAATACTAGCGTACTATGTCCAACAAGCTCCATCCAGATATCGCATCGGTTTGCCTGTCAGCGGATGACATTTCATCCAGAGTCTCTGAGCTCGCCCAGCAGTTGAGCCGGGATTATGCGGGTAAGGATGTAGTTCTGATTGGTGTTCTTACAGGTTCTGCAATCTTTATCGCTGACCTTGTGCGTGCAATGTCTATCCCGGTATCCTTTGACTTTCTTGCGGTGGGCAGCTATGGCCCGGATGCTAAAATCAGCGGCGTTGTGAAGATTCTCAAGGATCTTGATGCCCCGGTGGAAAGCCGTCACGTAGTTTTGGTAGAGGATGTCCTGAACCCGGCGATGGCACGTCGTGCAGAGTATCTAGCTGAAGTGATGCGTGCACGCCGTGTGGCAAGCGTTCGTATCTGTACGCTTCTCGACAAACCGAATGCCCGTGCAAAGGCCGGCGTTACCGTCAAGCCGGATTACTGTGGCTTTACTCTTGATGAAGCCTATGTCGTAGGCTATGGCCTTGATTACCTCGGTAACTATCGTGCGCTCCCGTATATCGGTGTTCTGAAGCCGGAAATCTACGGCGGCGGATAGTTTTCACGCATAAACACGCTGTCAAATGCCAGTAATCCACGCAATGTTGCTGGATGTGGTATATTCTCACTGTCCGTGCTATATGTCGGGCACTTTGCGTGAACCTGCCACAGTGTGATGGCACTTCCGCACACATTCCACACATATTTTGCCCCATTCACTGCGTGAACAGGCCGTTGCCTGACCCCTTTGAGACCAATACCACCATTGTATGGTGGACAAACCCCTGGAGTTATCCATGCCAAGACCCCGACGCGCTGCCGCGACAACCGACACTGAGCCGACCACAGACGCTGTATCCCCAACCGAGACCCTCAAACAGGTTCTAAACATGGATCCGGATACATCCGATGCGGCTCCTGCTCCCGTCGCAAAACGGGGTCGACCGCGTCGCGTGATTCAGGCTCCCCCTCCGGACATCACCGATGTACCAGAGCGCCCTGTTGTTGCCCCTCCAGTCAATTCAACACAGGCGACATCAGAGTCTACGTCTTACTCTGATGCTTCCTCCGATGGGCAATTCGATTATCGCGGCGCATCGCCGGATGGTGCACCGCGTCCTGAGCGTCGTGGACGCTATGGTCGCGACCGTGCGCCCCGTTATGAGGCACCTGCACAGACCGATTCGGATGCAGCTGGTGCACAAACTGCCGATGCTGATGCAACGCCCGGCGCCTCAGCACCCCAGCTGACATCCTATTCTGCGGGACCGGATGACCTGCCGGAGCGGCGTGAGCGCCCGCAGCGCGATGACCGCCGCGACCGACGGAACAACAACAATGGAAATGCCAATATCGGACAGGGACGCGAGCAACGCGAGCGCCCTGGACACCGGATGCGTCCCGGTGGCGCTCCGGCATCCGGCGGACGTGACAAGCAACAACGCGGCCGCGGAAACCGTGACCATTACATGGATCTCTCAGACCTCGATGCAGATGCAGAGGTTGTCGATGGAATCGATGCAGAAGGCATGCTCGAGATTCACGCAGATGGCTTTGGTTTCCTTAGAAAGAAGCCAACACTTGCAAGCTCCGATGACATCTATGTCTCACAAAGCCATATCAAGCGCTACGGTCTCCGCAATGGCGACCTGGTTAAAGGCATCGTCCGCGCACCAAAAGACACTGAGAAGTACCACGGCCTCCTGCGCGTCGATACGATTAATGACCTGAACACAGAAGTCAGCAAGCTGCGCCCCAACTTTGATGAGCTTACTCCCATCTATCCGGACTCACGTATCCGGCTCGAGCGTGAGACCAAGCAGGTCGCGATGCGCTTTATCGACATGATCGCCCCGATTGGTAAAGGCCAGCGCGGAATCATCGTCGCTCCACCAAAGGCTGGAAAGACGATTCTCCTCAAACAGATCGCAAACTCGATCACGGCAAACCACCCGGAAATCACCCTGATTGTTCTCCTTATCGATGAGCGACCTGAAGAAGTCACCGACATGCG
>CAZSGJ010000015.1:0-34394 GCA_964606305.1 uncultured Armatimonadia bacterium | reverse complement strand
ATCAAGGCATCCGGTACACGCCACGATGAGCTCCTCTACCCGGATGCAGAGCTCAAGAAGATTTGGCAGCTGCACAGAGTCCTCGCAAACCTCGGCACCAAGGAATCCACCGAGCTCCTGATTGACCGTATCGAGAAGACCCCAAGCAACAAGGACTTCCTCGCGATGGTTGGTGCTAAACCCGCGGATGCAACCGCATCCAAGTCGATGGAATAACCCCGATGGACGACGAGACACCCGACAACTTCAACGAACCGGAACAACCGGTCAATGACCCGGAAGGAGGCATTCTTCATCCGGTAGAGGTTCTGGGTGTCTTCGAAGCCGCTCCGGAGGAGGATGAAGACGATGAGGTACCGCCCTGGATGCGGCCGATTCGTGAATCTGCCATCCGGATACGGGATGACAAAAGCCGGACGGTCACGATCTTCATCGGGCCGTTCGAAGCGATGTCTATTCTCCAAGGGCTTGCCGAAAAGGCAAGTGACAGGCCACTTTCACACGACCTCCTGCGCATCACCATCGATCGCCTCGGTGCCGAAATCCAGGAAATCGTCATAGATGACATCTGGCAGGGAACCTTCTTCGCACGTATCCGTGTGAAACCATCCAACTCGGATACGGTGATTGATATCGATGCACGGCCATCGGATGCCATCGCACTCGCGGTCCGCGCGAAGTGCCCTGTCTACATGGCCGAACGTGTCCTCCGGGAAGCGGGCATTGTCGAGTTGGATGACTAACCGACAGCTGGCCGGGATGTCACTTCACAGGTTGGCATAGTGACTGCCGAAATTACTGTCTGCATCGTCCACTGGAACACGCCGGACGACCTCCGTAGCTGCATCAACTCCCTGCTCGCCAGCTCAACCGCGTCCATCACTGAGATAATAGTCGTTGACAATGCCAGCAAACCCGATGCCATTGATGCCTTTCAACGAGACTTCCCGGGAATCTCGCTCATTCGAAACGCCGTAAATGTAGGCTATGCCGCAGGATGCAATCAGGCAGCCCGCGCAGCGAAGGGTAAATATCTGCTCTTCCTAAACCCGGATGCCCGTGTTGAAGCATCCGCAGTGGCCATTCTCCTTGATGCTGTTTCCGCAAACCGGCAGTCTCTGGCCGCGCCGCGCCTGGTCTGGCCCGATGGACGTACGCAAGCGGCGATCACCGGTGTACCGGATCCTCTCGCAACGCTTCTCGAAATGACAATGCTCTCGCGGCTACATCGTGGTTTAGACCACTGGAAACAGCGTTGGTTTGATTACGAGCGCGAACAGATTGCTGTACAGCCGATGGCCAGCTGTTGGATGATTCCCCGCGCGGCATGGGATGCCATCGGCGAGATGGACGAAGCATTTCCCCTATACTTCAATGATGTCGATTGGGCACTTCGAGCCAAGCAGGCCGGCTGGCAGTTTAGGTACATCCCGACAGCGGTTGTTGTCCACGATCACGGCGGAACAACACGTACCATCCGTAAGGATGCGATTTGGGAGAGCCGGCGTGCATTTGCGTGCTTTTGGAAAAAACACTATCCAACGAATCCGCTGCGACCATTGCTGTCATTAATGTTGTGGGCAGAAGCCTGCATCCGCACAAGACAGGTACGAACACCGGTATGGCAAGCGCGAAGCCCGCTCTTTCCGACCGATAGAATAGCCTCGCAATGATGCGTAGCACGGTTAGGGTGATTATCGTCAGCTGGAATGCAAAAGCTGACCTCCATGCCTGTCTGGCAAGTCTTGCTGAAAGTACGGCAGATGCGAGCCGAGTTGAGGTTGTGGTCGTTGATAATGCCAGCTCGGATGGCTCCCCGGAGATGGTTCGAACCGAGTTTCCACATGTTCATCTCCACGAAACCGGGGCAAACCTTGGGTTCTCGGGAGGGAACAATGTTGCGCTGGCAGACAACCACTGCGACTACGTATTTCTCCTAAACTCGGATGCGATGCTACCAAAAGGTGGTTTGGATACATTGCTGGCGTGGGCGGATGCGACGCCGGATGCCGGCCTCATCGGTCCGAAAGTTCTCAACCCGGATGGAACGCTGCAGTTTTCGTGTCGACGGTGGCCAACACCTCAAGCCGGGTTGTTCCGTAATGTCTATCTGGGCAAGCTCTTCCCACAAAACCAGCCCGCGGCAGACTACCTGATGCGTGATTTCGACCATGCATCCCCACTTGATGTCGACTGGCTGAGCGGTTGCGCAATGCTAATGCGCCGCGCGTGTCTTGAGCAGGTTGGACCTCTGGATGACAAGACATTTTTCATGTACTGCGAAGACATGGACTGGAGCCTCCGCGTGCACGAAGCAGGCTGGCGGGTTGTGTACGCACCGGTCATCGATGTCATCCATAAAATCGGTGGTTCAAGCGACCAGGTTGCAGAGCGGATGATTATCGAACATAGCCGGGCTATGGTGCGCTTTTGGAAGAAACATAGAGCTTTTTTCGCATCCCGGACACCAGTCTGGGCAACAGCTCTTGTACTACCGTGGGCAATCCTCAGAGCGGCCGTACGCATACTCAAGCGGATAATCACCGGCCAGGCATTTTCAAAGCGGAAAGCAACTACGACGGACTAGAGGACTATGGCAACATCAGAACCACAAACTAACCTCACCGCAAAGCTGGGACCAGTTTTATTCCTCCTGGCAATCCTCCTCTCTCCCCTGATCGGTGGCAGCCCTGCCGGTGAACAATTCGGGGCAGATGCAGCATTGCATGCACTGCGTTTTCTGATGTTGCTTGCAGCGGCACTGACCGGTATCCCGAGTCTGCTCAAAGGGAGCTGGCCCGCCCGCGCCGCCTGGCTTGGGCTTGTCCTCTACGGTGGCTCCACCGTCGCATCCCTTCTAATCCACTCAAAAGGACTCACATCCCAGGTCTTCCTCTGGACGATGCTCCCCGGGACCCTCGACATCCTCACCCATATCGCAGCCTGCCTTATCGCTGCAGGGCTGTGGCTTGTCCCTGACCAACGTCAGCGCATCGTGGATGTCATCCAGATTGGAGCATCCCTTGCCGCTGGCAGCATCCTCCTCGAAGCGATCAGCGCACCGGACGTTGGTCATCGCAGCGTTGGAACGTTCTTCTCACCCAACTTTGCCGCAGGCTTTATCGGGGCAGCGTTGCCATTTGTCGTCGTGCAGCTACTCGGAGCGACCGCCATTCCGCGTCGCCTGACATCCCTTCTCTCGCTCGCGATGCTCGGTGCTGCCCTGGTCGCTACAGGCTCACGCGGAGGCATTGCCCTTGGTGTCAGCGGTGTCATCCTGACACTGCTTGTTGCATTCATCCGGGATGGCGTCCGAGTGCCCATCAAATGGATTGGTATTGGTTTGGGCCTTTTCCTAATCGGTGCGGCCCTGCAAAGCAAGACTATCCTCGCCCGAACCGCCGGTGGAGCCTCGCAGGATCACTCCGGCGCCTTCCGGTCCGAGACTTGGAATGGCACTATCGAGATGATTCAGGCAAGCCCAATTATCGGGCATGGCCCCGGAAATTTTGCAAATACTTACGGAAAGTACGCTACCGTGGAGTGGACAGGCCAGGCCCATAACAGCTACCTGCAGCTCGCATCCGAGTCCGGTTTCCCAGGCCTCATGGGAATCCTCCTGATTTTGGCCGTGACGCTTACGGGGCAGGTCCGTCGTCCACGAAAGGGGACAGATGCTCCTCTCGATGTCCTTTCATCAGCGCTCCCAGCAGTCATCATCGTTGCCGCGGCGCGTGGGATGTTAGATTCGGAGAGTGCCATCCCCGGGAATGCGCTCATTCTCTGGGTTGCCATTGGATGTGCTCTCGCAACCGCTGGCCGCTCGCGTTTCGGTATTCCGGGCTTCGGTATTGCAGCAATTCTTGGACTCGTGATGGCATCAGGTGCAATTGGCTGGCCACAAAATCCATCCACGGCAGCATCAACCGGACATCCAGACATCGCCGTAAACCTTGAACCAACCGCGCGCCGCTACTACGTCCTTGGCAAGTCCCTCGAAAATAAGGGCGACATCACCGGCAGTATCGCCGCGCTTTCCAATGCCGTTGAGCGCGACCGTAACAACCAGCAGGTTCTGCGTGCACTCGCGGAAGCCCAGGAGGCCGCGAAAGATACGGCGGGCGCACTGGCGACTTGGAAGAAGCTGATTGATGTCGAAGAGGGTCTACCGGGTAAAGTCAAGGCCATCCCTGAGCTGACAGAGACCCATGCCGTCTTTGCGTATGCAAAGCTCGCGGCCGCACCTGAAACTGCAAAAGATGTCAAAATCGCGTGCTTCCTGAAAGCCCTTTCGCTGACGGAGCGTTATTTGAAGACATCCGATGTTTACATCACCATGGAGCTTGGCCAAACGACAGGCGCGACGCTCAACCAGAAACTGACAAAGGTCCGCGAGCGCCGTGCGGAGTTACGAGCGATTGCCACAAAGTGTGCGGAAGAGCTTGGGGTTCTAGATACGAGTGGAACCGAATATGTAAAGCCATTGGAAGCTGCCTTTGCTGCCTATGAGACGCGGTTTGATCGTCTTATCGGAGGCACGCTGTAGCAATCATGCAATGCGGTCGCAGCAGGCGGTGTGCTAACATACGCCATCCCCAAGCGCTGCGATGTCGCATCCAACCGGAAAGAGAATGAGCATTTGAATCGACAGGATTTGGCAAATCTGCTGCGCTGTCCCGAGACGGGAAACCCGCTTACCGGCTGGAATGGCATCGATGACCAGGCAACGCTTCGAACGGCTTGCGGTCGGTCGTATCAGGTTGTGGATGGTATTCCAAATCTGCTTCCGGATGCCTTGCGTACGGATGAGACGCCTGAAGATCCAACGCTGCGTGAGAAGCGTAGCGAGATGGCGGCACGGGATGCGCAGGTCGGTAGCTACGACAAAATGATGGGTCTGAAGCTGTTCACAAGCATCGAGGTTCCTAAGACACTGTCCTTCCTCGACCTCAAGCCAGCACATATTATGCTTGAGGGCGGTTGTGGAACGGGCCGGATGACACCGGCATTTGTGGATGCCTGTTCAGCGATGGTTTGTGTGGACTTTTCCCGTGAGTCACTGAGAGTGGCAAAGACCAAGTTGAGCCCGGCGCAGCTGGAAAAGGTAATCTTTGTGCAGGCGGACCTGTCGATGTTGCCTCTGGTGTCCGAGTCCTTCGACCGCGTTGGAAGCTTTGGTGTTTACGAGCACATCCCGACGGCAGCAACGCGTGCCGGGGCGATCGAGCACATGGCACGTGTGTGTAAGAGCAAGGCGGCGGGTGGTCGATTTGCGATGTCCGCTTATCGCTGGGGTTTCCCTCAATCGATGTTCAGTGAGCGGGAAGGCCACCACGGCGGAGGTATCTACTTTATCCGTCTGACACAAAATGAGCTTCGGGCTGACATGGAAGCCCACTTTAAGGTAGAAGGATTCACAGAATCCTTGCTGTATTATCACCTCGCATGGGGGCATAAGAAATAGATGAGTGGCGCATACACACCCGGACTTACCGTCAGTGCACGGACTACCATTATCAAGACGCGACGCTTGCCGCTGAAAGGTACCGTTCTTTCGACCACGGGTACATGGGTATCCCCGGCCGATAAGGTCGCGCGGGCCGAGCTTCCTGGCATCATGCAACCCATCAAGGTCGCGAATAAGCTTGGCATCGAACCGAGTGAAGTCCCGGCACTCCTCACTGTCAAAGTCGGTGACAAGGTGAATCGTGGCGATATTGTTGCCGTCACCAAGGGGATGTGGGGGCTGTTTAAGTCGGAATGCAAGTCGAATACGACAGGCACCGTCGAGCTGATTTCCAACATCACCGGAAATGTCGGCGTCCGGGAGGCTCCAACGCCAATCGAAGTGGATGCCTACATCCCAGGAAAAATTATCGAAGTCCTCGATGGCGAAGGCGTGGTTATCGAAGCCCACGGTGCACTTATTCAGGGTATTTTCGGAATTGGTGGCGAACGTCGGGGCGAAATCATGATGATTACCTCCGGACCGGATCAACCCATCACTGCCGACATGATTACGGCTGCACATGCGGGCAAAATCATCGTTGGTGGATCCAACCTGAGCGGCGAAGCGCTGCGCAAGGCACATGAGCTTGGCGTCACCGGAATCGTTGTCGGTGGAATCGTTGACAAAGACCTCGTCGATTACCTTGGCTACGATATCGGTGTTGCAATCACAGGTCATGAAGACATCCCGCTCACGCTTGTCCTGACGGAGGGCTTCGGGACAATTGCTATGGCTGGCAGGACATTCAATCTCCTGAAATCACTTGTTGGAAAAACAGCGAGCATCTGCGGTGCCACCCAAATCCGCGCGGGTGTTATCCGGCCGGAAGTCATTGTCGCTGATGACACCGAAAATGCAGGGGGTACCGCAGCCGATGAAGTTGTTCCAAGCTTCTCACTGGAACCCGGAACGAATATCCGAATCATACGTGAGCCCTATTTTGGACTTCTTGCGACAGTTACCGCATTGCCACATCACCTTGTCACCGTAGGTTCCGGGGCCGAAGTGCGCGTATTGGAAGCAAAATTGAACTCTACAGGCGAAATTGTTACTGTTCCGCGTGCAAATGTCGAGATTGTTGCCGGTTGACATGACTTGTGGGTAGGGTAGGCTTATATAGAGAAAGTTAACCGTTACCTCTCATGTACATTCATCGTCAATTTGGCTGGTTTACAGTCTTCGCTCTCACTGCAATGGCAGTCTGGTTTGCTCTTGTTGCCGCGTTTGCTCCGGATGACAATTCGGGATTTCAAAGCATTCTGCTGTTAATTGCGGCTTTACAAGTGGTGTTCTATCAGCTGACAACAATCGTCACCGAGAGTACACTCACCGTTCGCTATGGAATAGGTCTGCTTGCATTCCGGTTTCCGCTGAGTGAAATCACGCAAATCACGGAACGGACCGTTCCCTGGTATGCCGGCTACGGCATTCGCTGGGTTGGGGATGCGTGGCTGTTTAATGTCAGCGGTCGGGATGCGATCGAGGTGACTTTTGCGAGTGGACGCAAGGTCTGGGTTGGAACGGATGACCCGGATGGTCTGGCGGCAATTCTGCGTCTGCGGATGGAAGAGCTGCGTAAGATAAGCATGGACGCCGAGAGCGATGCCAGTGATGATGCGTCAGCAACCGTTGAAGCAGAACCTGTTACAGGTGAACCTACTGAGGTAGATGACGCCACTGCCGATGTTGAACCGGCAGAGTCAGCGAAAGACGAAGTGGCAGCTCCCCAAACGGAAACACCACCACAAACTGATTCGGAGTAATCGAAAAGAACGAAAAACCCCGCGCTGTGATTGACAGGCGGGGTTTTTTCTTATCGCGGATGCGTTACGCCTCGCTTGGGTACTTCAACCCCCACGGTGCGCGGATACGGTCAAGTGTCCGCATAATGCCCAGCGATTCATCCAAGGACAGGATGTCACTCTCCAGCTTTCCAGCGCGCAGGCAGTTACCAACTTCCTCGACTTCGTAGTAGAAGCCGGTCTCGTGAGCATCGAATTCCTGAAGATCATCCGGTTGCCCCGTTACGGACACCGTCATCTTGGTCGGGTGCCATGCGCTCGCGTGTAAACGGATCTTTCCGTTGGTCCCAAGAACGGTTGCTTCCCAAGGTGTGTTCGTCGTCACAGCCGTTGAGACCAGCGCAAGCTCGCCGCCATCATAGCCGAGAATACACGCAGCCTGAGCATCCACTCCGGTTGGCGCAGGTGTCATCATGCTCTCGATACGCACTGGCTCGCCGAGCACAAAGGATGTAAAGCTCACTGCATAAACGCCAACATCGAGCAGGGCGCCACCGCCGAGTGCAGGATCAAACAACCGGCTCTGCGGATTGAATGTCGCGCTGAAGCCAAAGTCGGCATAGACCATACGAACATCGCCAATTGCCTTGCTGTCGAGGAGCTCGCGAAGCTTGTGCATCAGCGGGAAGAACCGGGACCACATCGCTTCCATCAGGAAAACTCCCTTGGCACGCGCAGCATCCACGACTTCCTGCAGCTCACTGGCATTGATAGTGAATGGCTTCTCACACAGCACGTGCTTGCCATGGGATATCGCGAGGAGACAGTGCTCCTTATGCATCGGGTGCGGGGTTGCGACGTAGATAACATCCACATCCTGATCTGCACAAAGTGCCTCGTAGGAGCCGTGTGCGGTCGGGATGTCATACTGACTGGCGAAGGCCTGGGCCTTAGCGATGTCACGGGATCCTACCGCCTGCACAGCGTGCGATTCAGGCTGTGCCTGAACGCTCTTGGTGAGCTTATGGGCAATGGAACCAGGACCGAGGATTCCCCAGCGGATAGGGCCGGAGTGAGTGAGGAGCGTTGTCGACATGCCTGCGTTTTACGTCAATTCCAGATGCCTCGCATTTTGATGCTGGCTGATTCGTAGAATGATTCCTATCCATGTCCGATGCCATTGAGAATTATTCCCAAATGGTAGACTTTTTACATGCCTGTCGCTGCTTTGACAACGCTTGGCTGTAAGGTTAATCAATACGAGACCGAGAAAATCGCTGAGGACTTCCTGCGGGCCGGCTTCACCCTCGTAGACTTTGACAGCCCCGCGGACATCTACGTAATCAACTCCTGCTCGGTCACCAGTGCCGCGGACAAAAAGAGCCGCTACCTAGCCCGCAGGGCACAGCGTAACAACCCGGCGGCGGTTGTCGCGATGACGGGATGCCATTCGCAACAGGTCATTGATGATGGCGGGTGGGTTGAAGGTGCAACACTGCTCATCCCGAACGACCGCAAAATGGACGCCTATGCGTTGGTCGCAGCCCAGCGCCCTGATCTGGATATGCTGTCATCCAGTCCTGCCACGCTTCCACCGCGGAGCAAGCGGACGCGTGCAACACTAAAAATTCAGGATGGCTGTGAGCACTATTGCGGCTTTTGCCAGATTCCTTACACGCGAAAGGTCCTTGAGAGCCGCCCATTCGCAGATGTTATTTCCGAAGCCCGTGACTTCGGTGCATCGGGTTGCCGGGAAGTCGTCGTCACCGGAGTCTGTGTCGGGGCATATGGTCCAGAATCAGGAAGCGGCGGTGAGCTGCTCGCGGATGTCCTACGCGGCGTCGCTGCACAGCCAGGCATCGACCGTGTCCGCCTGTCAAGTATCCAGCCGATTGAAGTCATCGACTCGGTAATCGATGCCTATGCATCCACCCCACGTCTCTGTCCACACCTGCACTTGTCTTGTCAATCAGGGGATGACACCATTCTGACTGCCATGAATCGCCCGTACACGACAGAGTTTTATGAGGCATTGGTTGCGAAGCTGCGCGAGCGTATTCCGGATGTAGCGATTACGACAGACCTCATCGTTGGCTATCCCGGCGAAACAGAGGAAATGCACCAGAACACGCTGGCGTTTGCAGAGCGAGTTGGCTTCCAGAAGACACATGTGTTCCGCTATTCCCCGCGCCCGCGGACGAAAGCTGCGGACATGGTGGATGATGTCGACGATGCGACGAAGAAACGTCGTCATGCAGAGCTGCAGGCCGTAGTGGATGCATCCACGCGGAAGTTTGCCGCAAAGTACATCGGGCGCACGATGCCAGTTCTTCTGGAAAACTCGGAGGGCAGTGCTGGGACATTGTCAGGCTACACCACAAACTATATACGGGTGACATGCACGGCGCCTAAAGTGCTGATTGGGAATGTGGTTAACGTTTCTCTTAATACATTGACGAATGATGGAATCGCGGGGAATATTGTTGATGACTTGGATGTACTAATGGAAGTAGCCTCACCAAAACCGGTGCGGCAGCCATTGGAGCTTCCTGTATTGACTTCCTCATGATGACCGAACCTGAATCCACCTCAAACCCAGCCCCAATGCATGAATCGCCAACATCAGGTGAGGCGGTACCGCTTGCCAAAAAACAGGCTGACTATGGCCTCGTCCCGCCATCCCCTGAGGATCAAAATGCTCCCCCATTGGTGACATCCGGATTTGGGCTCGTTGATGAAGTATCCTCGGAACCAGCTACGGTTGTGCAACCTCCCGTGATTGAGCACGATGGACCCGAGCTTGTACCACCACCGCCACCGGATCCAGCATCGCTCCTCGCCGCTCCAGCTCCCGGGACACAGGTGAAGGCATCGGTTTCCGAGCCAATCATCGCACTAAGTAATGTCAGTGTCCAGTACGCCAATGGTGTCAAGGCGCTTACGGACGTGGATTTGATGATTCCTCACGGTGACTTCGTTTTCTTGGTCGGCGCCACTGGTGCGGGAAAATCGACAATTCTTAAGCTGCTTTACATGGATGCACGCGCGACCAGCGGCCGCGTCTGGGTCAATGGTCGCGACCTGACGACAGCAAAGTCCAGCGACACGCCATACGTCCGCCGCCGGATGGGCATTATCCTTCAGGACTTCGGCCTGCTGCCACGCCGCACGGTTTGGGAAAACGTCGCCTTCGCCTGCCATGTCATCGGGCAGAGCCGCCGTGAGACGCGTAAGCGCCTTCCAGAGGTGCTTGAGCGTGTCGGGATGCTGCATCGTGCAGATGCGTATCCAAATGAGCTCTCAGGTGGAGAGCAGCAACGCGTCGCAATCGCCCGGGCGCTGATTAATGACCCGCCGCTCCTCGTCGCCGATGAACCTACAGGCAGCCTCGACCCCAAAACAGGCGCTGAGATTATGGACCTCCTTGTCGAAACTGCGGCGCGTGGCACGACTGTTGTCGTTGCGACGCACGACAAGTCGGCTGTAGACCGTCTTCAAAAACGTGTTGTTGCGCTTTCTGGAGGGCGTATCCTGCGTGATGACGCCGTTGGATCTTACGGCGTGGATGACCTGGAGGAAGCAAGTTGATCCGGTCAATCCCATTTCTCATCCGAGAAGCCTATGTAAACCTGATGCGCCACGGCATCATGACCGCCGCGGCCATCTCAAGTCTTGCGGTAGCACTCAGTCTCTGTGGCTCATTTTTCATCGCTGCCTGGCAGGTAAGACACCTCGCACAAAAGACTGTCGATGCATTCGAAGTACGCGTATTCTGCCGTGCTGACCTCCCGCAGTCCGAGCTCGGTCCCATAAAGCGTAAGCTGCTCGAAATCCGGGGCGTCAAACAAGTCATTTTTATCAGCCGTGAAGACTCATTCAAAACGCAAATGAAGTCGATGCCAATCGACACAACGGGTATCCCGAATCTCTTTCCACACACATTGTTAGTAAAGCTCGGCGACCCTAAGGCTGCTGCGGATGTCGCATTTCAAGCCAAGTCCTGGCATGGTGAAGTCGAGAGCGTGGATGTTCCTGAGGATGAGCTGAGAACCGTTGTACGCATCGGTGACTTTCTGCGAAATCTGGGAATTATCGGTGGTTTTCTTCTTGGGGGTGGTGCGCTGCTCGTCGTCATGAACACGATTCGACTAAGTGTTCACGCACGCCGCCGCGAGGTCCACATCATGCGGATTGTCGGTGCAACCGCTGGCTTCATCCGACTTCCCTTGGTCCTCGAAGGAATGATTCACGGACTTGCAGGCGGCCTGGTTGCCAGCCTGATTCTTTATGGCGCAGGCTTCTATGTCCGAAAGCTGACTGAACCGATTCCAATCATCGTGATGTACGCTGCCAAGATTGCGCCGCTGCCGGTAGGCGGAGCGATTATCGGTGCAGGTGTTTTGTTAGGGATGGTTGGTTCGCTGATGAGTCTTCAGCGTTACCTCAAGCTGTAGCGCTTACGGTATGTCCAGTGTGAACTCAGGGCGCTCCTTCAGACCTGCAAGGTAGAGGAGGAGGTCGCTGTACTGCTTGGCAACGGGTTGCCAGGAATAGAGCTCCTCAGCGCGGCGGCGACCATTAACACCATACTCGGCGCGAAGCGCAGGCTGTTGATGAAGCGTGCGAATCGCATCGGCAATCGCCTTTTCATCGCCTTCAGGAAAGACGATACCCGCATCCCCGATAACATCCGGGATTGCGCCGGAATCAGACCCGATGACGGCTATGCCCGCTGCACCTGCTTCAGCAATGACGCGACCGAACTGTTCCTTCCAGTTACCAACGGTCCTGCTTGGAAGCGCAAAAACATCAAAGGCAGAAATAATCTCCGCGAGGGCAGTGTGATTTTGATTTGGCAGGAAATGTACACGTCCCTTGAGGTCATTCTGCGCCGCCCGTCCAGCCAGAGCATCCTTTTGGGGTCCGCCGCCGACAAGCCAGCAATGGACGCGTGGATCCGATGTCCCTACCGCATTCAGGAGGTCCATAAGGCCCTTTTCCTCGACAAACCGTCCGGCGTAGCCGACGATAAACCGTTCTTCCGGAATACCGAAGCGGACACGGCTGATTGCACGGTTGCGTGGATGGAACTGGGTTGTATCGACGCCGTTCGGCAGGACGGCAGCCTCACCGCGATACCCATAAGCCTTGGAGACATCCACTGCCTCCTCGCTGCGCCCTACGAGATAGTCAGCTTGCTGACACGAATACTTCCAGAAATTAGAAAATGGCGGTGGCAGCGTTTTGAATAAGTTTTGCTCTGTCTCAAGCAGAATTTTTGTTCCAGGGAAATCACGTCGGATCAGCTGCGTCGCATGTGCACTGACCATCGCCCAAGGCTCTTCCCAGATATCCACAATATCGGGTTGAAAGCCATTGAGAATGTGCCGGAGACCGACATAGGTGTGCAAATGCGAACCGATACCCGGGAGCCAGGGGAAGACCACAGCATGGTCTGTCATCTGAAACAACGATGGATGTGGATGTTCAACCCCCGTCCACTTGCCGTAGAAACGCCAGGTG
Source organism: uncultured Armatimonadia bacterium (assembly GCA_964606305.1). GTDB lineage: Bacteria > Armatimonadota > Armatimonadia > Armatimonadales > Armatimonadaceae > CAIRTT01. The sequence goes on along the minus strand of CAZSGJ010000015.1, from coordinate 21,620 downwards.
CGCGGGGTGATTACTTTGAGGTCGACGGTTCCAAGGGCGTGAAGCGCAGCGGCACGCGGATGCCCCTCAACTGCCTTGCGGCAGGAGTGACTTATGAGCAGGACGCGCGGTTTTCGCTGGTATCGATGAGCCATGAGTTAACGATAGTAGGGAGTGCCTAATGACATTCACATTATGTGGCTTCACCCTGACATCGCAAACCCGGAATGTGCATCCGTTACGTACGTTATTAGTCTAATTCAGAAGAATAAATGATGAATTTATGAATTATGACCATTTCACATGGCTTAACAAGGTCATACATTTGGAGTCATCACATCGTTTGGTTCGACCCGAAACGGAAAGCCGATGCACACGTCTGCGACAAGAGCAACACTTTGTCTGGGTGTTATTCCGCGGATTTCGCTTCCGTTCGCGTTAAACTATCCAAACACCCGGCTGGTTGAAGTGAAGGTAACAACGATGTTAACAGTTGAGCAGAAACAGTTTTTCAATGACAATGGCTATGTCCTGGTCAAAGGACTCATCACCCAGGCTGAGGCTGCACGCTACCGGGATGAGTGCCACGCACTCGCTACACGCCTTGCAGAATTGCGAGGCATCGAAGACCCAACATGGGGCAGCGCCGGGACACGTGGAGTCACGCAGCTCCGCCACTGCCACGATGTTCAGTTTCAATCCGGTAAGCTGGCACAACTGATTTTGGATGACCGTATTACCAGCTGTGCAGCAGACTGTATTGGAAGCCCAAACGTCCAGCTGCACCACACCAAGATGTTTATCAAGCCGGCAGAGAAGGGCTCGCCGTTCCCGATGCATCAGGATGCGCCTTATTTCCCGCATGACAATCACTCGATGATTGCGGCCATTATCCACTTTGATGCGGCACCTATTGAGAAAGGCTGCGTCAGGGTAGTGCCGGGTTCGCACAAGCTCGGGATGCTCCCTCATTTAGGCGATGGAGGCTGGCATTTGGATCCCGATGACTATTCGGTTGAAACGGCAACCCCTTGCCCGGCGGATGCAGGAGATGTGCTGTTCTTCTCCTACCTGACCATTCATGGCAGCGGCATCAACACATCCGATGAAGCGCGCACAACTTTACTCATTCAGATGAGGGATCCAACAGACCCGCCAACGATTCGGACACATGAAAGCCGCGGTCAGGGGATGATGCTTCGTGGCATCGATCCGCTGTGTGCTGCCCGCCCGGCTTGGGAAGAAGAGGCACCCAAGGGGCAGACGATGGGTGGACAGTCCATGGGCGGAACGATGGGCGCGATGTAGTCGCTAAGCTGGCATACTTGTTGCCAGATACCCGGCTATGTCGACATCAACGATAAGCGCAGCCATGCCTGTTCAGGTAGACACATCGCACTATCAGGCTGCCACGTATGAGCAACGTGAGCGTCTTTACAGCTATGTCGAGCAGGTCAGTCTGGTTTCTGAGCTGGGTGGTCAGAGTGTCGTCGAAGTCGGGTGCGGAAGTCAGGTGGTCACCGAACTTCTTCGGATGCGCGGCATTGATGTAACAACGGTTGACTTTGATGCATCCCTCAAACCGGATGTTGTCTGCGGTGTGGACAACATACTCCTTCCAGATGGTCATGCAGACATTGCGATATGTTGTCAGGTCCTCGAACATCTGCCTTTTTCGGAGCTCACAAAGTGCACAAATGAGTTGCTCCGCGTCTGCCGGACACATGCTGTGATTTCCATCCCGGATGCACGTCCGCACTTTGGCTTTACCTTTATGCGGGGCATCTATCGGTATGCACCAAAGCATGTCGGAATCGAATGGCACCCGCTGAGACCAGCACAGGCACATACCTTTGATGGTCAGCACCACTGGGAACTGGGCAAAAAGGAAACGCCGCTAAACGCTGTACTTGCTGCCTTCAATACATCCAATGGAAGCGTGATAAAACACTTTCGCCATGCTCTGTTTCCCTATCACACATTCTTTATCATCAAGAAGGTGCGGTAAATCTGTTTAGCCTGGTAATTACAGCGTTACATCCACACGCCGCGTTGCTTTGCCCGCGGTGACATCCACGGACATGGCACCGCCATCGCTTCCATCAACTGTAACCTCATAGTCTCCGGCGAACACGCGCGCCGACACCTCCCCGCGGTGATCAGTACGCTTCACTGTCGTCGAATTCCATTCCTCGTGAATCAGCTGGCGAATGACATCGTACGATGGCTTTGGTGTCAGGTTTCGACGTACCAACCCGCCCGGATTGCCACCCCAGTCGCCATCCACCAGATTCCACCAGCAGATAGCACTTACATTCGGATGTGAGAACAACAAACGGTACATAGCATCCGCATACTCTGCCTGTCGCGCCTCACCACTACGCGTACTGATATCGGACTGCGGGCCCTTTGCCCCGAGATCATTGCTGTTGACCGTGATTTCCGACCAGTGCAAAGGTCGACCAAGCTTGCCAAAAGTGTCCGAATGCACCCACAGCTGCTCAAGTAGCCAGCCAGCGCCATCCATGTGCGCCTCAAGCCCCTGCACATGCAGCGGATCGCCGCCACGCAGGGCTCCGCGCACAAGGTCAACATAGGCATTGTCGAGCGCAAAGTCGTTATAGAGTGTCACTGCATTAGGGTTGGCTGCCAGGGTCCACCGCAGTGCATCTGAGAAGACCTGCTGACGTCCCACCTTACGTACCCATGCGCCAATCCCATTTTTCTGATTGTCTGCTGTCCAAATGTCGCCTGTAACATCCCATGTATCGACAACGCCGCGAAACGTCCGGACCATATACGTGATCCAGTCCCTGACCGCATCCCGGCCACCATCCGCATCCTTGGGAACCCACCCCGGACATACGCCGGGGAGAATCAGTGGATGTCCTTTTACGCGAATCCCTGCCGCCTTCAGAGTCTTTGCACGTCGGAGATAGAGCTCTGTGTTACGCTTGCCTTGCTCCTTCTCGATGTCATGCCAGAAGGTCATGATGGTCGCGAAGTTAAACGCATCCATGAAGAGCTTTTGGTATTGCGCTTCGGCAGCTGGCTCAGCATGTGAATGGAGGCTGAGCGCAGCGCATCCAAAGCCAAAGGCGTGGGTTTTCTGACGGATGTTGACGCGGATGCCATCCGGGGCCTGAGAGCCATCCGGGCGGGTTACACGGATGCTCAGAGTGCCTTTTCGATGCTGGTCGATACGGGCTGGCGCGGATGCGAGCAGCTCTTGTGCACGCCAGGTGTCAAGGATGCCTTTTAGGTCAGGATGTCGGGATATAGTGGACATACCCCGACATTACAGGATTTGCGGACATCTGTCCGCTGAAAAACGCTACTCGACGACGTGCGTTAGTGGCAAGCGACTCTTACCAGTCAGGTATTCATCGACGCCACGAGCGGCCTCGCGGCCCTCGGCAATCGCCCAAACAATCAGACTCTGCCCGCGACGGGAATCTCCGGCAGCGAAAACACCTGGTACGGATGTCTGGTAGTCATCGGATGCTTTGATATTGCCACGGCCATCGACATCCAGACCGAAGGTTTCAATGACCGGATGCTCGGCACCGTTGTAGCCGATAGCCAGTAGCACGATATCGGCAGGGAAAACGCGCTCGGATCCGGGGACGGCCTCGATGCGCCGCTCACCATTTGGCCCCTTGCCGACGCGTTCGACATCCACGGTGTGCAAACCCGTTACGTGCCCATTCTCGCCACTGAGGTGGGTTGTATGGATACCATAGACGCGCTCGCCTCCCTCTTCGTGAGCTGGGCCCAGTTTGAGGATGTGAGCTGGCTGTGGCCACCATGGGTTGAGGTCTGGCATGTCAGAACCGGGTTCTGGATGAATCTGGAACTGATGAACGCTTGCAGCACCCTGACGGATAGCGGTTCCGTAGCAGTCTGCGCCGGTATCACCACCACCGATAATCAGGACGTGCTTGCCACTCGCATCGATTGGGTCCTCTACGGCATCCCCGGCGACAACGCGATTTTGGCGGGAGAGGTAGTCCATCGCAAAGTGAACGCCATTTAGCTCACGCCCCGGAACATCGAGGTCGCGAGGGCGAAGTGCACCGATACAAACAAGTACTGCATCGTAGTCGCGGAGAAGGTCCTCGCCGCTGATATCCACTCCGACATTAACATTGGTCTGGAACAGAATACCTTCGGCCTCCAAAAGCTCTAGGCGGCGGTCAAGGACAGCACGGTCCATTTTGAAGTCAGGGATTCCGTAGCGGAGGAGCCCTCCGATGCGGTCATCACGCTCGAGAACCGTAACCAAGTGCCCGGCACGGTTAAGCTGTTGCGCAGCGGCTAGACCTGCCGGCCCGGAACCGATGATAGCAACCTTCTTGCCGGTGCGGTGTGCTGGCGGCTCAGGGAAAATCCAGCCCTGCTCAAAGGCATGGTCGATAATCCGTTGCTCGATGTTCTTGATGGTTACTGCTTTGCTGTTAATGGACAGCACGCAGGCATCCTCGCACGGTGCAGGGCAAAGACGACCTGTGAATTCGGGAAAGTTGTTAGTCGCGTGGAGAGCCTGAATGGCTTCCTTCCAGCGGTTGCGATAGACAAGGTCATTCCAGTCAGGGATGAGATTGCCGAGCGGACATCCGTTGTGGCAGAAAGGCACCCCACAGTCCATACAGCGGGATGCCTGAGTTGTGAGCGTGTCAGGCGCCATCGGAAGGTAAACTTCCTTCCAATCGTGGATACGCTCGCTGACGGGTCGCTTCTTTGAAACTTCGCGGGGGGTGGAGATGAATGCCTTACTGTCGCCCATAATTATCGGGATCAGTGTATCGCCTCTACCCCGCCGGATGGTTTGTCAGATCATCCTGTTAATGCTTGTTACCCTTGCCTGCTGGCTTTACACCGGCACGAAGGACTTTGCCTGCTTCGGTTTGAAGATGTGCAGGTAGTTTGTCACCCTGCTTTACGTACCAGGTAGACTTAGCGGTTTCGAATTTGTATGTAGAGCCCGACTTGGAGACCTTGATAGTAGGTGTCGATGCGGATACCCAAACGGTGTTTTCCGCACGAGCGGTACCAAGCATCAACATACAAACGAAAAGAGCTATTCCTACACGACCTAACATCCCTGTGTTTCTCCTCTATATGCACCACAAACGGTGGGACGGCAGTCAACAAGACCACTCCGTATGTTCTTTCTAGTTACGCGGCATTCCCCCTCAAATGTTTCTGATTCAATTTGTTCAATGCCGCTATTTGATTAACAGAAACGATGTAGTTGGTTAATCAAATGCTCACACACCGCTGTGCAATAATCTCCGTATGGATTGTGACAGGACAGAGTTTCGCCCCATTCAAGCTGCTCCCCGCGCGCTTGTCATTGAACAAATGAACGATGCCCGTGTTCGGCGTCACCTTCCGCTCGCCACCGGGACCTTTGATGAAGCTGCCTACGAGAGCTTTATCTCAGGTAAGCAGGCTATGTGGTCAGAGCATGGCTACGGACCATGGGCATTCTTCATCGGTGACCGCTATGCAGGCTGGGGTGGCATTCAGCCGGATGATGGCGAAGCGGAGCTTGCGCTGGTTTTGTGCCCTTGGGCGTTTGGATATGGTCGATTGATTGCGGCAAAAGTAATTGACTGGGGATTTCGCGAGCTTGAGTTGGAACGAATCTTGATTTATCTGCCAGAATCCAGGTCCGTGGAGCGTTTTTTGTCCAATAGTGGATTCAACAGGGATGGACACATTTCCATTCAGGAAATCACGTTTTCAAGATTCATCCTGAGGCGAAGCCAGTAGGATAGGTGTAGATGTCTAACGAGCACGAACCAGGAATCCCAAAACGGCATCAACCTGACTGGGTCAAACGTGAAGACGAGCGGCAACAACGCTACGTACAACAACGTCCATCAACAGGTCAATCAGGGTCGGACGTCTTCGAGACCCTTGTTCCGACCAAAAATCAACAGGCGCTGATGGGCTACTACATCGCCGTCTTCAGTCTGATACCAGTCTTTGGATTAGGTCTTGGGCCAATCGCTATCTGGCGCGGAATACGCGGCTGGAATGCCATCAAAGCCCAACCAGAGCTTCCCGGAAAAGCACACTGCATTGTCGCCATCACGCTTGGGAGCATCACCACAGCAGCTCATTGGGGAGCCTTGTTTTTTGTGATGTACACCCTGAGATTTTCAGGTCGCTAGGGCATCACACGGCCGGTACCACCGCATCGTGTGCAGTCATCCGGGCGGTCAACCATGCCATCTCCGCCACAGATGTCACAGGAAACCTTGAAGCGATCTGTATTCAGCTGCGTCGTTACCCATGCACCAACGCCTAGCAAAATAACAGCAGCAACCACTACAAGGCGCAATCTCGTCTTTTGATCTGTGTGCTTCGGTCTGCGGATTATAGTCACTTAGCGAATCCTTTAATCGGCTCTTCTGTGGATGACGTTGGCTATGACATCCATGAGGAGATTCACGTCGATGTCAGCCAGCTTTCCAAAGCGGATGCAGTAGCCTGTAATCTTCGCCTTACCCAGTCTGTCTTGAAACATCGATTCCAAGAGCGTTTTGTCGATGATGCCCATCACGTAGATTGAAATCCCGGTCTTGTTCGCACTGAGGCCAAGTTTGAATGTCTGTTTGGATGCACCATTTGCATATTCAAGCGCGTGTGTTCCGTACCCTAGTGTAGGATTTGCAACCACTTTTCCATTGTCATCCAAGCCATCAAAATAGGAAACAGGCTGACCCGGAAACAGGTTATTGAACCGTTCATGCAAGCGACCAAGGTCTATGCGCTTTGGCTCAGGATGGCTTGCAAGATAGGCATCAACACTGTCTGCCAGCGTTGTCAACGGATGATGCCGCGGCTTCGCATCCAGTCCGCGCACCGCTCGGGCCAGCTCGTGACCTGCTTTGTCTTATCGGGCCGCAAGCCATAGCCGTGACCACCATTTGGGTACAAATGGACTTCGACTGGAACCTTTGCAGCTTGCAGCGCTCCCGCCAGCACGAGCGTGCTCTGCGGCGTAACCGGGTCATCCGCTGTGTGTGCAAAAAACATCGGAGGGCATTCACGACCAACCCGCAGCTTAACTTCCTGATTGAGCTGATTGTCTTTATCGACGATGTACGCAGGGTACACCAGCACTCCAAAGTCAGCATTACAGGGAATCGTGTCAGTATTATCCGTCGGGAAGTAAACCCGCTTACCACTTGAAATCGCTGCCATCGCAGCGGTCTTACCTCCGGCAGAGAAACCAAGAACACCAATCCGGGTCGGATCGATACCCCACTCTTTGGCATTCTGACGTGTTACTGAGATGGCACGTTGCGCATCCATCGTCGGGCCCAGCCAGTTTGGATCAAAGCTACCCGTCGGAACACGGTACTTGAGGACGATGGCCGTTACCCCGATGCTATTAAGCCAAGTGGCGACTTCAGTGCCTTCGAGGTCCATCGCCAAGATGCTGAAGCCGCCTCCCGGGCACACCACCACCGCCGCGCCATTTTGTTTTGACTTTGGGGGAGCGTAAACAGCGATGCCTGGTACAGAGACATTAGCAATGCGGGCCACGCGCTTGCCCATCACCAAACCTTCTCCTGGCTTGGTGATGTCGGTTTCTACGCCATCCGTTTTGATTTGACCGGGGATGTTGGCTCCCCATAATGGCTGAAACGGCTTATCCTGCATACCGATATCCTCCCTCATACCCAACTTCAGTCTCTATGCGTTCGTGTAATCGCCATCAACATAGCGCCAAATGCCGAGAGGATTTCCATCCTGAAGCTCAGCTGGCAAGCGATGCGCACGCACATTGTCGTACGAGCAGCGCATCGTGAAACGCTCTATTCCTGCCGGCAGGCCGACGCTGGTGAAGTACGGATGTCCCGTTGCAGGGAATGGTCCACCATGGTTCATTGCCGGGCTGACCGCAACTCCTGTGGGCATTTTGTCATTCAGAAGCCGGCCAACTTTGCCACGGAGAACCGGGGCAATCACCGCGTAAGCATCATCATCGGAGCCATCCACTGCGGAGTAAATCGTCCCGGTGAGGTTGCCTTCAAGGGATGCGGCAACGGCGGCCATTTGCTGTGCGTCATCCGCGATGACGAATAAGCTGACCGGGCCAAAGGCTTCGGTCTGTAGTGCTTCAGGGTTCTTCAGGAAGGTTGTGGCATCAACCGTGAGGATGGTGTTTTCAAAACGATAGCCTGGCTCTGCTACCGGATTTCCACCGCAGCGAACCGTGGCTCCAGCATCGGTGAGCGTCTTGATGGATTCGGAAATCGCATCCCGGCCGCCCTTGCCGAGAAGCACACCCGGCGTTGCGGCAGAAAACTTGCCAATAACTGCGGTGGTAAACGCAGAGCCGGCATCACCAGCTGGGAGGACAACAAACCCTGGATTGGTACAGAACTGTCCGGCGCCCATCATACAGCTGCCGGAAAACTCATCTGCAAGGGCATCCCTGCGCTCTGCGAGCACACCCGGTAGAACGAACACCGGATTCACGCTGCTCATTTCAAGATAGACCGGCTTGCCATGGCGGTCGGCGACTTCCTTGAGGCGCATCCCGGTGTCGCGGCCGCCGGTGAAGCCAACGGATGCGACCGCAGGGCTCTCGACCATTTCAAAGCCAAGCTGAGGAGCGATGCGGTAGACGAGCTGCAATGCGCCTGCGGGAAGGCCGGTTACGGTCGCGGCAGCCACTGCACACTCAGCGAGAAGGCGGCTGGTCGTTGGATGGGATGTGTGAACTTTGGCGATGACCGGGCATCCAGCAGCGATTGCGGCGGCGAAGTCACCACCGGCGATCGCATTGAAGGCGAACGGGAAGTTATTTGGTCCGAAAACGAGGACAGCGCCATCCAGGGCTTCCTGCTGGCAGCGGATACCGGTTGCGGTATCGATGGTCGGGCGTACAAAGCTGCGTGTACGAACCGCCTTTGCCGCGAGGCGGAGTTGATTGACGGTACGTGGAAGCTCAACGGAACCGAGGCGTGGCTCTGCAGGAAGACCGGTTTCGGCATTTGCCGCAGCGACAAGCGCTTCCTTTGCGGCTTCGAGATTCGCAGCATAGGTTTCGAGGAACTGTGCCCGGATTTCTGCATCAAGACCGCGCATAGCGACTTTGGCAGCCGCCGCCGCGGTCAGAATCGCGTGGACATCCTGTGGGCCCGAAACCGGATAGGTCCCGGGGAGAAGCTCACCCGTGGCGGGATTGGATGCTTGGAAAGTGCCAGTTGGGTCAGCGGAAGCACACCAGACGCCATTGACGAGAATCGGGAAGGGGGTTGCGGTCGACATGTTTCCATTCTAGCGGAAGATGTCGACCGCGGGCGAAGAGTTCTAACGTAACAGAAGGATGCGGCTTGACTGTCCGATTTCCACAACCGGGTTTCCGGGAAGGCGCTTCCACATGTGGGCGGTGTCATCAAAGTAGCGCCAGGCTGTCGGTGGGAGGGTTATGGTGACATCCCGGCTCTCGCCCTTGGCAAGCGTGACTTTGGTGAAGCCGGACAGCCAGCGAACAGGGAGCATCACAGGTGCACGTTGCGGGCGTGTTGCATAGACCTGAGGGGTGTCCGTCGCAGTGACATCACCAATATTGCGGATATTAAATGTCACTTTTGTGCCGACTGCAGAATGCGAAACCCGGAGGCGTGTGTAGGCAAACTGTGAGTATGTCAGCCCGTGTCCAAATGGATACGCGACTGGTTTGCGGGCATTGTCGTAGTGGCGATAACCGACAAATATCCCTTCGGAGTAAACAACGGATGAATTTATTCCTGGGTATTGCTCAGGTTTGGTTACCGGACCATCCGACAGTCGCTCAGGAAAGGTCACGGGAAGTTTGCCACTAGGGCTGACCGCGCCGGTCAGCAGGCGCAGTGTTGCATCCGCCCCTTCCTGCCCCGGGTACCAGAGCTGGAGGATGGCTGGGACGCGGCCGCGCCACGGAAGCTCAACGGGCGCGCCGGTGTGTAGAAGCACAATGGTGTTCGGGTTTACTGCGGCGACAGCCTCGATTAGAGCACGCTGGCTCTCCGGAAGCGCAAGGTCGGTCCGGTCTGTGCCTTCATTGCCTTCATCGTAGACCATCACCACGGCGGCTTGAGCCCCCTTGGCGACCTTAACGGCATTTGTGATCATTTCCATCTGGCGTGCGGGGGTCACCCATGCAAGACGGATATTGAGCTTTGCGTTCGGGTCAGGTGGGCCAAAGTTTCCGCCGGCAGCAGCCGAAAGGGTGAAGGGCACGGGCTTGCCTTTAACCATATCGACCCATAGCGTTGCGGAAAGGAGATTGTCCTGCGTCTTGTACAGGCTTGCTCCTCCTCCAAAGAGTCCACCCGCGATTGCACGGAGGTTGTCACCTATTGTCAGATTGGCTTGACCGCCATCCACCTGAACTTTGATCCCATATCGACCTGTGACTGGAGCGATCAGGTTGCCCTTCCAAAGCTGTGGGATGCGGGTGGTGAGTGCATTACTTGTGACATGGTTGATATCTAGAACGCGAATCAGAGGATCATTGACTTTGCCTAAGCCAGCCTCACCACTTTGCGGACCCGGGCGTCTTGCAGCAGTGGCATCATTGGCACGTGTCAGGTTTGTGAATGCCGATGCTGGAATGGCCACGCCATCCGTGTCAATCCCTGGAGCGTAGAGTGGCTTATCAATGCCATAGACAGATTGGAGTAGCTGTCGGATGCTGGTGATGTTCGTTGGCGTTACTTGTGCCGAGCCACCGCCACCGATAACTGGCCGTGTAAACGGCAGACCTACCCAGGCGACATTTTTGAGCGTAGAAGGCTTGAGTGGAAGCACAAAGCGATCATTTTTGAGAAGAACTGCGCCAGCTTCAGCGATATCGCGAGCGGCTTTACGTCCTGCAGCTTTATCAAAAACCGGTCGCGGCTTTGGTTTGTCCAAGTGTCCGAATTTTTCCATCACGACCAGGATGCGTGCGACCGAGCGGTCCAGTGTGGTCTCGGGCAGCTCGCCGGTTTCTATAGCCTTGCGGAGACCGATGCCAAAGTAGCCATCCCGTCCGGGGATACGGATACCATCCCCGGGCATTTCCATGTCGAGTCCTGCCTGAATGCTGGCATTGGTGGACTGTGTGGCAAACCAATCGGACATCACGAAGCCGCCAAAGCCCATTTTCTGTCGCAGTGTCGTGTCAAGCAGAGCCGAATTTTCACAGCAATACTCGCCATTGATTTTGTTGTAAGCTCCCATGACGGAACCGGCGCCAGCACTAACTGCTGCAGTGAATGCAGGTAAGTAGATTTCGTTGAGGGTGCGTTCATCGATACGAACATTCACCCCCATTCGTCCCTGCTCGAAATTGTTCGCAGCGAAGTGCTTAACGGTGGCAATCATGCCATTTTGTTGTACACCTCTGACCTGAGCGGACACGAGAGCCGCAGCAAGCATTGGGTCTTCGCCCAGCGTTTCAAAGTTACGTCCAGCGCCGGGTTGTCTCACGATGTTGACCATCGGGGAGAGGAGGACGTCCTGACCAAGGGCCCGTCCTTCCTTGCCGACCGTTGCGCCAAAACGCTGTGCAATGTCCGGGTTGAACGTGGCTGCCATCGCAACCGGAGCCGGCATCGCAGTTGCAGGTTTGCCTACGCGAATCCCGGCTGGTCCATCGGTGAGGCGAAGCGGACCGATACCAAGTCGGGGCACACCGGGGATGTAACCAGCCTGTCCAAGATTGTTTGGATCTGAACCACCTCGCACGAGGGAGAGTTTTTCATCCAGTGTCATTTTCCCAATGAGCTGGAGGACACGTGGTGTGAGTGGGTAAGTAGCAGTGCTCTGTGCGTTGGTCGAATGTTGGGTGACCAGAATGACAGCCACGGTCATGGCTACATAGGTGCTGGTTTTATACATGGCATCAATATACTCGAATCGCCTTGTACACGATGTGTCCCAATCTGGCTGGCGATATCCGGTTGGATGTAGAGGTCACAACACTTTTGTGTTTTGAGATGTGTGTCGATGCTGAAATGCAAACCAGCCCCCGCCGGAGGCGGGGGCTGGCACAATTTCCGAATCGGTACGTACTACTTCTTGCCGAATGTGTACGTAACGACGTAGCGCTTGGAGAACCCACGGGCATCCACGGCTTCTCTTGCATCGGCAATCAGCTCAGGAACAATGGACAAATCGCTCTTTAGAACTGGCTTAGCATCTGCATTTGGCAACCACAGAATCGCAAGTGTGCCATCTGCGTTTGCCTTTGGAGCAAGGTTGTCGTAGTTAGGCGTGTTATCGACATTGAATGCAGCACCGGCTGGATCAATCTTCTGGTAGCCAACGGCCTCTGCAGTTGGGGTAAAGACAAAGTCGGTTGCATTACCAGAGATTGTGTAGACAGTCTTCTGGTACGGAGTTGAAAGTTCGCGACCATTTTCCGTGTCACGAACCAGCTCAAGTCGCTGGCGATCACGGGTAAATGTCCCGGACTCGGTTCCGCCGTATGACTTGATTGTGTACCGTCCATCTTCAGAGAACGTGATGGTATCGGTCGGTGTACAGACATCAATGACCACATTGCGGTCCTTGAGCTCTGTCTTTGGGTCACCAACGACACTGCTGGCGTCGCCACAGGTTACCCGTGTGCCCAGCGCGGAAATACTGGTCTTGCTGTATGTTCCTACAAGTGCGCGGGAGCTGGAATCGAGATAGTTCTGATCCACACCTCCACCGCCACAACCAGTCAACAGACTTCCAAGGCTCAGCGAAGCTGCAATGCCTGCGAACCCGAACTTAACGAAGCGATGCGTCACGTGCTTCCTCCCAATGCCATTTGGTACCCACCACTGGCCGTTGCCAATATACCATGATAGGGCTTTTTATAGGGATATTTGGACGAATCCTGTAGGGGAAGCGCAGCAATGTGTTCTAAAACCATGTCCTTTCTCGAAATTCACTGGTGAAGCCCGATGGACGTTCTTCCAACCACAGTCCACGCATGACGATGGCTCGTAAATTGGTATACTTCGATGCCATGTCATCCCCCAAAACCGTAGTCATCGCCATGTCCGGTGGTGTCGATAGTGCTGTCGCCGCCGCTCTTTTGAAGGAGCAGGGACACGATGTAATCGGAGTGACCCTTCAAATCTGGCAGGAAGCAGCGCATGAAACGAAAGGAGCCGGGTGTTGTTCGCTTGGCGCGGTTGAGGATGCGCGCCGAACAGCGAATCGAATCGGGATTCCGCACTACGTCCTTAACTATCGAGAGCCCTTTGCCGAGAAAGTAATCGCGCCCTTTATTAAGGACTATCAGCGGGGTCGTACGCCAAATCCGTGCGTCAACTGCAACCGCTACATCAAGTTTGATGCCCTCTTGGAAAAAGCGACATCTCTTGGTGCCGATTATCTGGCAACCGGTCACTATGCCCGTGTACACCACGGCATTGGAACCGATGGCCGTCATGTACTTTGTCGCGCCGAAAATGGCTCCAAGGATCAGACATACGCGCTCTACGCAACGTTACAGCACCAGCTTGCACGTATGACGATGCCACTTGGTGAGCTTCCAAGCAAGGATGTCACCCGTCAGCTGGCACGCGACTATGGCCTTGCGGTTGCAAACAAGCCCGATTCGCAGGAAATTTGTTTTGTTCAGGACCGCAACTACACCGAATTCCTCGAAGAGTCGGCACCTGAGACGCTTGTTCCAGGTCAGTTCGTGGACACAAGTGGGAAGGTGCGGGGCACCCACGATGGCATTGCCCGCTACACGGTCGGACAGCGCAAGCGCATTAACGTTGGATCAAGCATCCCGCTATATGTGATTCAGGTAGATGCCGAAACAAACACCGTTGTCGTCGGGGATGACGATGCATTGTTTGCAGCGGGCTGTGTTGTTGAGGACTTAACGTGGGTTTCGCTTGCTGAGCCTGCCGTCAATGAAGACATCCCGTGCGAAGTCAAGATTCGATATAACATGGAATCCAAACCGGCAGTTCTGCGTCGGCGTGCGGATGGTTTGGTTGATGTCCTCTTCGATGAACCATTGCGTGCGGTCACGCCTGGTCAGGCCGCGGTCTTTTATGGAACCGGAGAGCGTGTGGATTGGGTACTGGGTGGTGGAACCATCACACAGAGGATAGAACAAATCTGAACCACGAGGTTGTTTGCACCGAAGATGTGGGTTGTTGGAGGGAAATAAGATGGCACGTTATGAAGATCGTGATGACAGCTCGGTAGTTCTGGGTGTTGCTGCAGGCCTTATTGTAGGCGTTGCCATTGGTGGCGTTCTGGGTCTGTTATTCGCACCAAAGAGTGGCGAGGAGCTTCGCTCAGATATCAAGAGTAAGGCGGAAGAGGCTATCGATCGCTTGAACGATGCATCATCTGAGCTTGCGACCCGTGCCAAAGAGCTTGCTGACCGCACTCGCGACAGCCTGACGAACTCCGTCGAAGTAGGAAAGGATGCGTACCAGAAGACGAAGGAAGAGCTTGCCGCGCGTCTCGATGCCTAGGTACTGAATTCCATTTCTTTGGATGAACCATCAATGACAACGCCACAGCATGCATTTCGTAGCGGCTTCTTTGCAGTTACGGGCGCGGCCGTGGCGTTGCTTTGTCTCTTTGCCATCTATGTAGGTGGTCAGGCTCTGCTCTCAATAGCCACGCCATTTCTTGCCGGAGGTATTTGCGCCCTCCTGCTGGATCCCGTTGTTGTCCGCTTAGAACATATTCATCGTGTTACACGCGGCAAACGATCGATCGCCGTTGCCATTTCCGGTATCGGCTTTCTCCTGATTTTTGCAGCACTGATCATTTTGATCGTGCCTGTTTTGGTTGCACAGGTGCGCGCATTAATGGACTGGATTTCCTCCGATGGCCCAGCAGAGCTGCAGGCCTGGGCAGACTCCTGGCTGGCCTCTCATAGAAGCATAGGACCGTTTGCGCTACCTGCCACGCTGCAGGATGTAACCAATCAGTATTCTGAGCAGCTCACAATGTTTGCGCGCCGCTATGGGTCCAATGTTGCGAATGCCCTTGTAGGTGGTTTGGGAAACGTCCTCCAGCTCATCCTTGTCCCTATCGTTGCGTTTACCCTCCTCAGCGACCTGCCAAAACTACGTGCACGGTTATTATTCCTGCTTCCAGAATCATCCCGGCTCACAGTGGTGGATACCCTTCGTGAAATTGGTGGAATTTTCGGTAACTACCTGCGCGGAATGGTTCAGGTTTCATTGCTATATGGCATTGTCGCGACAGTTGCTCTGTTGGTTATGAGTGTGTTTGCACCCGGCATTCGATCGTACGCGCTGCTTGTCGGTGTTGTCGCCGGCGTTCTCTACGCAGTCCCGTATGTAGGCTTTCTTGGAACAGCATTGTTAACGTTGACGGTCGGTGTCATCGGGCATATCCCGTACGCGTGGGTGGGGGCTGAAATCGGGCTCCTGTTCACACTGAATATGGTCTTCGATAATGTTGTGACCCCGCGGATTGTCGGTGGTGGGATTGGTCTGCATCCATTACTGGCGATGCTGGCCCTGTTATTGGGTGCGAGTTTGTTCGGTTTGGTTGGGATGGTAATCGGTGTTCCCGTCGTTGCATCTATTCAGGCCATTTTACTAAAACGCTTTCCAAGGCTGTCCATACCGACATCGGATGAAGTCTATGCCCTTGCAGAACACCTTGCGGAACCGACGCATGGCGTGTCACAGCCACACAGTGATAAGGGGCACGCGTGATGCATCCAACATTGGAGAGTGGATGGTGTGTTGATTGCGGAATGCGGCGCGGCGCGGATGGTCGCTGTGCCAACTGTGACCCGTGGTGGACACATCCGATGTTACAGCACGGTGGCATGGCGGTTTTGTTGGCTGTTATCGGGACAGTTGTGATGATTACGCTTGGAAAAGCAAAAGAGCGTGATTTCGAAGAAGCTGCCAGAAATGGTGGAACAGGCAGTCTGTCCCGTCCGAGGCAGAGTTGGTCTCCGGTGGGCGGCAGTGATCAAAATGCGCCTCTTCCAGGTTTTGGCGCATCACTTCCATCTACATCATCAACAGTTTCCATTTATGCACCGCCTCAGGTGAGTGCGCCGGTGCAGATGGCGAGTGGTGGCTACCGGATGTCTGATGAAGAACGTGCGCTTGCGGACCTCAGTGCGCTTCGTGGTGCTGTTTACGATGCAAATACGGCGGCACGCGCACGCCTGGAGCTTGTCACAGCATGGGAGCGCCGGAATCATATTGGGCGACGACAGGATTACAGCGTTTCGCAGTAGCCAGTATAACTGAACGGTTTAAATGTGTTGGGCTCCCGCGTTGCGGGAGCCTTTCTTTTTGTTGCGTGCCGTTACTTCATTCGATTGACGCTGCGGATAAAGGTTGTGATTTCCTTTATGGCTTCCGGGGCGAATGTTTCATCAATGCTTCCGTATTCCTGTGGACTACCTGTATCAGAATGTTGAAACAAATGGTTCAGCCCAGGCATCACGCGCACTCTCACACGTTGATTTCCTGCTGCTTGCAGTGCCTTCTCAACTTCGGGGACATTCTGGGATGCGATGACCTGCAGGTCCTTGTCTCCATTCAATACCAATACGGGGACTTTGACCTTGCGTAGCGCCGGGCGTGGATCGTAGCTGAGGAAGAATCGGAACCACGGTGTCGCATACTGCATTATCTGGGCATCTACCATCGCGCGGTTTTTCTTAACCTCGGCCTGGTCTGCTGGTGAAAGGGAAGCAATCAAAGTATCTGCTTCCTTTTTCAATGCTGCTGCAAGCCTGCTGGAATCTGGATTCTTCGGGTTCTTTCGAACAACTGCTTCGACGGCCGCGATAATCCTGAGCTGAGACTCCCTGCTTTTTTTGATTTCTGCTTCAGAGGCCTTCATAGCCTTCATGATGGCTTCTGACTGCCTGAGGATGACATCCTTCCCCGGCACTCCCGGACCCGCAAGCATCACAACAAATGCAACATCCGGGTTGCGCGCCGCCACCATTGGTGCAATAAGTCCACCTTCAGAATGACCAACAAAGCCAATTTTGTTTCGTTTGATGTTGGCAGCCGTTTTGAGAAAGCGAAGCGCGCCTTCTGCATCATCCGCAAAATCTCTTGAAGTGCCGGTTTCCTGTTGTCCGGTTGACCGTCCAACGCCTCGGTCATCATAGCGAAGGGATGCGATACCAGCGCGTGCCAGCTGATCGGCCAGGACGTGGAATGGCTTGTGACCAAGAAGGGTTTCATCCCGATCCTGGCCGCCACTGCCACTCACAAAAATGGCTGTTGGGAACGGTCCAGGTCCTTTGGGAATGGTGAGTGTGCCAGCAAGTGTGATGCCTTTCGAAATGGACGGAAAGGTGACATTAGTTTCGATGTATGGGAATGGAGCCTCAGGTGTCTGTGGGCGTTTCGTTGGAACGATGGGTTTATCGGACAGGGTGATTGTGAGTGGGAGCGAAGCGACGCCTTGTTCCCAGCGGCCGATGATCACTTTTCCACCGTCATCCAGTGTTCCACTCAGAGATGCGTTCACTGCGGGAAGTGTAAGCTTTACCGCTTTGCCATCCAGTGATATCTCGCCGACAGGAAGTCCATATGCGCTTTGATCGGGACTGTCCATTGTAGCGGACAGCTTTCCTGCTATATCGGTTTTGATATGGAAGACGATGCGAAGGGAGATAGCTCCGGTGCTTAGCTTTCCCTGCCAATCACCGACAAGGGGTGAGGGTCCTTGTTTAGGTCTCTCAGGGGCATATCCAACTCCAAATTCAATGCTCAAGATGTTCTCCCGTATTGCGCAACGATAGCTTAGAACGAAATCGGACAATCGAATATTCGGCACGAGGTTATCGAATCCACATACGCGCAACGTTTATAGGTATCAGCCGATGACTATGTTCAACAATTTTCCGTGGTCATAGCCTCACCATTACTTGCGTTAACATAATAAATTATTCAGATTAGACAGATTCTAAAATGAGCATATTAGCGGTCACTTGACGCACCTTCAGTTATTAACAATGGTGTAATTTCCCGGCATATTTTGCAGGTAAAGAATCAAAATGTACCTGATGTCATACGTACACCATAGGCTAAAAGTAGCGTTTTTTGGCATCTCGCTTGCATCCATTGACTCCGTGAAAGCAACGCTGGCAACGACCAGTGTGAAGTGAGTCAAGTTTATGAATTTTGAAGACCCAACCGACCCCACCCTCACCCAGGTAAAGGAAGTTCCAAGCACTGCACTCTGCTTGGCAGTTCCGGACACCGAAGGTGAGGAGCTCGTTGTTCACCGCGAAAAAGGCTGTGAATATGTGTTTCTGTTTGAGTCACTGGATGATGCATATGATTGCTGCCTGATGGCAAGCCAAGCGCTCGGGTTTATGCCGCGGATTGTGCGGTCTAGCACGGATGCATTGCACTTCCGGTTTGCACGCTACAAGCCAGCGGGCCTCGACACGATTGATCTGCCCCTAAAGGGGTAACCAACTTGGTGGCATCTTTCCTTTTCCCCGCCACGACCACTCCCAGTCCCTCGGGAAACTTTTGGCGGGGATGCAGGAAGGCCGCCACTGCCTGCTGAAACGTTAGGCATGTTTACTAAAGAGTTCCTCTTCGACACATCCGATGTTCCCTTTGCGGAGTGCCATGCATCCAGTCTGTGCAGAACAGCTGATGGTGGATGGTATGTGGTGTGGTTTGCAGGCACGCACGAGCGCCATCCGGATGTTCGCATCTGGGGTTCGCAGCGATCGCCGGATGGTGTCTGGAGTACTCCAAAAGTTGTCGCAGCCTACGGTTCAGAGGCTCACTGGAACCCCGTTCTCCACCGAGACAATTCAGGACGACTGCATTTATGGTTCAAAGTAGGGGCAAATGTCCCTGTTTGGAGAACCATGGTGCAGACATCAGAAAATGATGGCCGTACCTGGAGCCGGCCGACAGAGCTGGTAGTAGGAGACATCGGAGGACGGGGTCCAGTCAAAAACCCAATTCTGGTCACGCATTCAGGCGTTTGGCTTGCCGGCGCAAGCCTTGAAACGGCATCCGATGAAGCTACTGATGCAAAGTGGGATGTCTTTGTCGACCGGTCGACCGACCATGGTAAGTCTTGGACATCCACAAAATGGATAGAGCGAAACCCAAGCCAGTTTCCAGATCCCGGCGCGATTCAGCCAGCGCTGTGGGAATCCGGTGCAGGTCAGATTCACATGCTTTGTCGCACCACCAGTGGATGGCTTGGCCGCTCGGATTCATCCGATGATGGCCGTACATGGTCTCCCCTTCGACGCATACCAGTTCCACATAACAATAGCGGCGTGGATGTCTGTACCCTGCCGGATGGCCGTGTTGTCCTGTGTTGCAATCCCATCCCACGTGGTACTTGGCCGGACCGCTCCCCAATTAGCATTCTTGTTTCCAAGGACAACGGAGAAACCTTTACAAAGGTTTGTGACCTTGAAACGGAGCCGCAGTCTGAGTTCAGCTATCCAACGATTGAGACGAGTGGGTCAAACAAAGTCACAGTGGTTTACACGTGGAAGCGTCGCCGAATCGTTTGGGCGGATGTAACGCTCGCTTAAACTCTGTTCTTATCTAAAAGTGGATTCACAGGATCGAAATTACCGTCTCCACCCCCCGTGATATTCTGAACTTATCCTCTTGTAAGGGAGACAGCTAGAATGTCCCACACTTCATCCGTGGATGAGCTTTCATCGCCATCCGATTTTATTTCCCGCATGCGTCATACGACGGCACACGTTTTGGCTCAGGTAATACGTGAGCGGATGCCAGCTGCACAAATGGGCGTCGGCCCAGTCATCGACAATGGCTTCTTCTACGACTTCGAGCTTCCCGAGCATCTCTCTGAGGATGACTTTCCGGCGATCGAAGCCCGGATGCGTGAAATAGTCAAAGCTGACCTACCAATGGTTCGCTGGTCTGAGCCGCGTGAGGAAGCCCGCAAGCGTTGCGAGGAGCTTTCGCAGACGTTTAAGGTCCGACTGATTGACGACCTTCCGGATGAAGCAGAGATTTCCTTTTATCAGCAGGGTGACTTTGTCGACTTGTGCAAGGGACCGCACGTTGAATCGACGGGAAAGATA
The DNA here is from genome assembly GCA_964606305.1 of uncultured Armatimonadia bacterium. Classification (GTDB taxonomy): domain Bacteria; phylum Armatimonadota; class Armatimonadia; order Armatimonadales; family Armatimonadaceae; genus CAIRTT01. Next base: position 1,555 of record CAZSGJ010000015.1, on the reverse strand, counting down.
GGCGCGTTCAAGCTGATGTCAATTGCTGGCGCCTATTGGCGTGGCAAGGCTGAGAATGAGCAGTTAACCCGTGTCTACGGCGTAGCCTTTGAGACTCAGGATGAGCTGGATGCGTATCTCATTAAACTCGAGGAAGCAAAGCGGCGCGACCACCGGGTCGTCGGCAAGCACCTGAAGCTGTTTCATATTGATGAAACCGTTGGCCAGGGTCTTATCTTGTGGACGCCAGCTGGAGGCGCTATCCGGACTGAGCTGCAGAGCTTTATCTCAAATGAGCTGCGTAAGCAGGGTTATGATCAGGTATATACACCGCATATCGGTCGTCTGGAGCTCTATAAGACCAGCGGCCACTTCCCGTATTACGCAGAAAGCCAGTATCCACCGCTGGTTCAACGTGATTTCCTTGCGGAGCTTGCAGGTGAGGGATGTACATGTGGCGAGCTGAGTAACAAACTCTCGGATGGAGATGTCGAAGGCTATCTCCTGAAGCCGATGAACTGTCCGCATCACATCAAGATTTTTGCAAGTCAGCGTCACAGCTACCGCGACCTGCCGATTCGTCTCGCGGAGTTCGGAACGGTTTACCGCTGGGAGCAGTCGGGTGAACTGAACGGGATGACGCGTGTCCGTGGATTTACTCAGGATGACGCCCACCTTTTCTGTACCGAAGAACAAGTTCCTGGCGAAATTCAGGGATGTTTGCAGCTGGTCAAGACCATTTTTGGCACATTGGGTATGACGGACTTCCGCGTCCGTGTGGGCCTTCGTGACCCTGACTCGACAAAATATGTTGGGGATCCTGCGAACTGGGACAAAGCTGAAGCGGCGTGTCGTGAAGCGGCGCAGACGCTTGGCGTTCCGTTCTCGGAGGAGCCTGGTGAGGCCGCATTCTATGGACCGAAGATTGACTTCGTCGTCCAGGATGTCATCGGTCGTGAGTGGCAGCTCGGTACCGTACAGGTCGACTATAACCTCCCTGTAAGGTTTGATCTGTCCTATACGGGTGCTGACAGCATGCCGCATCGGCCAGTGATGATTCACCGTGCACCATTCGGCTCTATGGAGCGCTTTGTCGGCGTGTTAATCGAGCATTTTGCCGGTTCGTTCCCAACGTGGCTTGCACCGGAGCAGGTCCGTATTCTTCCGATTGCGGATCGTCATGCAGAGTGGTGTGAAGCGCTGAAGACCCGTCTTGTTGGCTTGGGCATCCGTGCAACTGTCGATTCCCGCTCAGAAAAGACTGGAAAGAAGGTTGCCGAGGGACAGGTTGCACGCGTTCCGTATCTCATCGTTATCGGTGACCGGGACATCGCGGCAGGCAATGTCTCCGTCCGGCATCGTGAGCTGGGTGATCTCGGTGGCAGGTCTGTTGATCAGTTCGTAGATGACCTGTTGCACGAGGTTCGCGAGCGTTTATTGGCACCGATAGCACCGATGAAGGAAGCCTGAGATGTCACCGATTCAGATTGCACTTGAGCGTGTGATATCGGGGATTCCCCTTACGCAGCAGGAAGCCATGGATGCCATGGGTGTGATCATGGATGGTGAAGCAAGC
>CAZSGJ010000014.1:43352-46348 GCA_964606305.1 uncultured Armatimonadia bacterium | reverse complement strand
GGCACTGACATCTTTCGCGAAGCGTGTAGAGAACGAGCGCGGAAATCTCGCATCCAGACTACGGAGCCAGCTGCCGCGCTACATGGAAGCCGTCCCAAATGTTGCATCCCTGCCAAGCGCCGACTTCTACATCATCCTAGGCAAAGATGACATCAACCCCTTTGTCGTCCGCCGCCTCAAGACCCAGCTTGACCAAGCTGTTTCCCGCAAGAGTCGCATCTTTATGCTTTGGGATGCCCTTGGCATCGGTGATGACGCACGCTTCAAGGCGCAAGCGCCGCGGGTCCTTGAGCGTTTACGGTCCGATACTGCGTTTAGGAAGCGGTTCAACACGCATATCGTGGATGCCCTTCTATCAAACCTCAAACCCGACTCCACCGATGAAGCAGCAGGCAAAATCTTTGGGGATGTCCTTGCGGCAGTAGATGCGCAGTGGCAGGTAGCCATCACCTATGCGCAGAGCACCGGAAATCCTCTCCCTACAGCTCTACCAGACCCTGAAGCGGATGAGCTTAGAAGCTTTATCTACGGAAGCGACTCTGTTTTCACCGTACCCGATGCCGCGATGAATGAGCTGGAATGGCTGTTTGATGAAGGCACCCGTGTCGAGCTTAACCGTCTGAAGATGGCCATCGATACCTTGGATGCCGACTCTCCAGTGGCACCGGATCATGCAATGGTCCTCAACGAAACGCCACGAAAAGCGCCTCAGCGAGTGTATCGACGCGGTGACCCCCGCCTGCCTGCGGATCCTGCCCCAGCAGCATTTCTATCCGCTTTACCGAGCTGTGCCTACCCAGCTGCGGTCACGACACCCGGCAGGCGTGAGCTCGCAGAGAGCATCATTGCACGGGACAACCCGCTGACCGCACGCGTCTATGTTAATCGCATCTGGGGGATGCTCATTGGGAGAGGCCTTGTCGCCACGCAAAGTGACTTTGGTACCCGCGGAGCACTGCCCAGCCATCCGGAGCTCCTTGACTATTTGTCAACCGAATTTATCAAGCACAAATGGTCAACCAAGTGGCTTGTGGAAACGATTTTAAACACAAAAACTTATCAACAATCATCAATAGCATCGATTGCCGCAACAAAAAAAGACCCGGACAACGCGCTCCTCTCCCACATGCCGGTGCGTCGCCTTTCGTTCGAACAACTCAGGGATACACTTCTTTCGGTCAGCGCCTCCCTGAATCCAACCACTGGAGGACGGTCTGGTGATCTGTTTCCAGCAACGCTGCCCGCAAGGCGGACTCTCTACGCCACAATCGATCGCCAGTTTGTACCCGGTGTGCTGCGTGCATTCGACTTCGCAAACCCTGATCAACACACACCGGAACGCCATGAAACGACAACTGCCCAGCAAGCACTCTTTCTTCTAAACCATCCTTTTACAGGGCGAATCACACAGGCATTGGTCGATCACTGTGCGAAATTCTCATCCGGGACCGCAGCCGTCACGAACCTTTACGAACAGGTATTGCAGCGGAATCCAGCCAACGGTGAACTTGCTGTCGCACAAAAGTCTGGCCTTGCCGAAACTCCTCCCGATCGCAACGCTCTTGAAGCATTTGTCCAGGCGCTCATCATGTCGAACCGTGTCCTTTTCATCGAATAGAAACCGCTATGCACAAGAATCACATCAAACAGCTGAAACCATTCGTTTCCCGTCGCGATTTTCTCATGCAAACCGGGGGTGGACTGGGAGCCGTGGCGCTTGCGGGCCTTCTTGCTGACGATGGCCTTGCGCAACAACCGATAGACCCACTTGCGGTCCGGGCGCCACATTTTGCCCCAAAGGCTAAACGCATCATCCAGCTGTTCATGAATGGGGGTCCAAGTCATCTCGACACCTTTGACTATAAACCAGACCTAACCAAGTATGCGGGTCAGCCAATTCCGGGCGGTGGAATCCAAACCGAGCGAAAGACAGGAGCCTTGTTTCCCAGCCCCTTTGCGTTCAAGCGCTATGGCAAAAGCGGCATTTACGTCAGTGAGATCTTTGAGAATGTCGGCAGCTGCATCGATGACATCTGCGTCATCAACAGCATGAAAGCCGAAATACCGAACCATGAACCAAGCCTGATGCTGATGCACTGTGGTGACCAGGTGCAGGTACGGCCATCGATGGGTTCCTGGATCACCTATGGACTCGGCAGCGAGAATCGAAATCTACCAGGCTTCGTAGTGCTTTGCCCGGGCGGCAGTCCCATCAAAGACTCAGAAAACTGGCGAAGTGCTTTTCTGCCTGGCGCATTCCAGGGCACCAGCATAGACACCCAACACACCGATATTGCAAAGTTGATTGAGAACATCCAAAGTGCCAATCAAACCGCAGCGCAGCAGCGCAGGACGCTTGACATACTTCGGGACCTCAACCAACAGCATTTGGCGACCCGGGCATCTGAGCCGCGCTTGGAAGCCAAGCTCCAGAGCTATGAGCTGGCGTACCGGATGCAGCGTGAGGCCACGGATGCATTCGATACAAACCTTGAGCCGCAGTCTGTCCGGGATGCGTACGGCAGTGGCACGCTTGCACGCTCTATTTTAACGGCACGCCGCCTTGTGGAGCGCGGTGTCCGAATGGTGCAGATCTGGCAGGGTGCCGGTCAGCCTTGGGACCACCACGATGACATCGGGCAGCACAGGACGCTTGCGCAACAGATTGATAAGCCAATCGCAGCGCTTCTTCGTGACCTCAAGCAGCGAGGGATGTTGGAGGACACCCTTGTGATTTGGGGAGGTGAGTTTGGTCGCACGCCTGTGGTTGAGCTTACGGGACCTAGTAAGGGCCGGGATCACAATCCGTATGGCTTCACAATGTGGATGGCTGGCGGAGGGGTCAAAGGCGGAACCATCTATGGAGCCACGGACAATTTTGGGTTCAAAGCTGAAAAGGATGTGGTTCCGGTGCATGACCTGCACGCGACGATTTTGCACCTGATGGGCTTCGACCACAAACGTCTGACCTACCGCTATGCAGGACGCGACTTCCG
>CAZSGJ010000014.1:4765-43252 GCA_964606305.1 uncultured Armatimonadia bacterium | reverse complement strand
TGGGCTTCGACCACAAACGTCCGACCTACCGCTATGCAGGACACGACTTCCGCCTCACGGATGTCTACAGAAATGTGGTGAATGGCCTTCTGGCGTAAAAAAGCCCCACGTTTGGATGAAACATGGGGCTTGAAAACTGACATTTGAAACGCCTGTTAGGCCTTTGGCAATTTCCACTGTGGCCGGCGCTCGTAGTCAAGCCAAGTGTTGGCTTCCTTGTCCCCCGGGAACTCCCACTTGATCGGATCCCATTTGAGCTTACGCCCATGCCAATAAGCGAGATTGCCAAGCTGTGTGTACTGGTTGGAACGTGCGCCGATTTCAACATCACATAGACACCGCTCACGCGACTTGATGCAATCCAGCCAGTTTCGGTGATGCCCAGGCGACTTGAACAAATGTACTTCATTATCCGCGAGAGGGTCTTGAATGAGCTCCTTTGGATTACTGAAGAGGACGCCACGGTCGATGCGCAGCATCCCACGTGTTCCCGTGAAGACAACACCACTCGCGCCGCCATGGGTGATTTCCACCCCATTTGGCATGATGAAGCGGGCTCCCTGCCCCTCCGCTGGGTCATCAGGTGGGAGAACCTCCACCGGACCCGATGCATCCGTTCCGAGTCCCCACTGCATGATGTCATACATATGTGCGCCGATATCGGCGTGCCCGCCACCGGAAAATTCCCGATAGTTACGCCAGGCCGGGAAGTGATTATGATTTCCACGTGGGCTAAGCACCGATGAATATGGTCGATCCGGCGTTGGTCCAAGCCACAGATCCCAGTCGAGACCGGGCTCCATCGGTTCCCCAATGAGGTCACACTTGACACTTGGACCACCAACACCAACCGTCACCGACTTGACCGTACCGATACGCCCCGAACGCACAAACTCGCAGGCTTCCCGGAAGGGACCGAAGACATTGGAACGTTGCTGAGACCCGGTTTGCATCACGCGCTTGTGCTTCCGCACCGCTTCAATACAGCGCTTTGCCTCTAACAACGTCAATGTAAGTGGCTTTTCGCAATAGATATCCTTGCCTGCTTTTGCGGCTTCGATGATCGGGATGGCGTGCCAGTGCTCGGGGGTTGCAATACAAACCGCATCAATGTCCTTGCGTTTGATGACATCGCGGAAGTCGTTGTAAACATCGACGTGCGCGCCGCTCCGGCCCTGCTTGTCGTAGTTCGTGAGCACTCGATTTTGTGCTGCCAAACGACGGGTTGTATCGACATCGCACACGGCAAGAATCTGGACATCCTGAAAGCCGATCAGCGTTGGCAGATGGAAGTCATTTGCCATTTTGCCAGTGCCGATCATCCCGACCGTCACACGGTTACTTGGCGCTGTGTAGCCACCACGACCAAGGACGGATGCATGCACAACCGTCGGAAAGCCGGCGATGACACCGGCTGTTCCAGCAAGAAACCCCTTGCGGGTAAGGCCTTGTTTGCTAGGTTGCATCAGCGGATTACACTTCCACGAATATCCGTGAGCCAGAATGCACATACATCATCGCCAATAGTGGCATCCGGGTACTTGGCCCAGAGGACTTCTTTCTTGCGGTTGACTTCGACAAGAATAGGCTGATCAGGACCGGCAAACGCAGTTGCGAAAACCATGTTGCCATTACGAAGCACATTAAGACTGGTGATCCAGCACAGGTGAATCGCTTTGCCATCCGGTGTCTTCAGCTCATCCCGCTCGATACTCCAAACGGTCTTCCCACTGCGGTCAACTTCGTAAACTCGGTTGTTATTTCCGCCGCCGATTAACACGTTGCCATTCTTTAAGGAAAGTACATTAAAGATGGACACGCCATGACCATTTGCGCCCGGTGCTGCGGGTTCAGACCCGAGTTCCAGCTTATGCTCCCATAGGACTTTGCCTGATTTATCGTATTCGCGGACCAGTCCCATACCTTCATGGGCTACCAGAAAGGTGCCTTTGTCAGTGCGGCGGACTCGGCGGGTGTCGCGGTGCCAATCCGGCTTTTCGACAGTTAGCGCGATGGAGTGGACAATCGTACCTTTTGGGTCCACTTCGATGATGCGCTTGTTTCCGGACTCACTGATGATTGTGTTACCGTTCTCAAGGCGCTCAAAGCTGTGAATCTCGATTGGGCCATCGTGTGGCGCGACGGCTTTCCCCTTCCAGGACCAGACAACCTTCTTTTCAGGAGTGATTTCTTCGATGACACTTGGTTGAGTCGTAACGAGGACATTGCCATTTGGTAGTAAGCGGATGTCATGGGAGTTGTATGCACAGTCATATTGCCAGAGGATGTTTCCGGCTTTGTCGATGCGGGTGACTTTACCCTTGCTCTGAACGACCATCCCGTAGCGGGCATTCGTAGATGTCTGTGAAGCGGATGCAAGCACGGTGGGACCGACCAGCGCTGCAGTAAAGAGGGAAGCAATCGCCTGTTGGCGGGAGAGTTTCATCATCGGGTCTCCTTTGACCGGCCGATGTGACCGATGATGCAGTATAGCCCGGGAATCCATTGGACTGGTTGAACCAATCCGGGCGTTCGATGAGGTTATACTGACATATGCGAAACACCACATTATCAGCACTGCTGGCACTCTCGTTGTTTGCTGTCCCGGCGATGGCCCAAACCAAAGCAAAGCCTGCGGCAAAGGCACAAACGGCGTCTGCATCGATTCCCGGACTTGATGATCCATCAAAGCACATGGCAAAGGCGCCGGAAACCTTTAAAGTGCAGTTTGAAACATCCAAAGGCAACTTCACCATCGCAGTTACGCGCAAATGGTCACCTCTGGGTGCTGATCGATTTTACAACCTGGTTCGTGCTGGCTTCTTCTCGGATGTGATTTTCTTCCGTGTAGTCCCGGACTTTGTTGTGCAGTTCGGCATTCATGGCAACCCAAAGTATGCGAGCAAGTGGCTGGATGCCAACATTGATGACGATGCGGTTGTTGCCAGCAACAAGCGTGGCTACATCACGTATGCAAAGTCAAGCGCACCAAACAGCCGCTCGACTCAACTCTTCATCAATCTCAAGGATAATGCACGCCTTGACCAAATGGGCTTTTCGCCCTTCGGACAGGTCATTGCAGGAATGGATGTCGTTGATAAGCTTTACGGCGGCTATGGTGAGCAGGTCACCCAGCTGCAGGGCGAGATAGCCCAACAGGGCAATAAGTTTCTCGAAAAGAACTTCCCAGAGCTGGACCGCATCAAGAAGGCCACTCTTGTGAAGTAGGGTTGGATTCAACGTAGTTGCACCCCGGAATACCAGAAGAAAGGTTTCCGGGGTTTTGTTTTGCCACCGAGCTAACCGAAATGTTGGATTGGCTTAACAACTCATCAAAATGATATGCTTCACTCAAATCGAGCATACCCATCGGCACGGGTAGCCGCACGTCGGTCCGGCCGAGGATGCCAATCCCAAGAAGGTGTCATGAATATGTCCAAGGCCAAGTTGGAGTACATCTGGCTCGACGGCTACACGCCGATGCAGAGCCTCCGTAGCAAGACCAAGATTGTCGATAATTTCAGCGGTAAGTTGGAGGACTGTGAAATGTGGTCCTTCGATGGTTCCTCAACCGAACAGGCGCCAGGCGGTTCATCAGACTGTCAACTGCGGCCTGTTTTTGTTTGCCCTGATCCAGGTCGTAGCGCATACGGAACACCAGCCTATCTTGTGATGTGTGATGTTCTTGACGCCAATGGTGATGCTCATTCGAGCAATGGTCGCGCGCTCATTGATGACGACGACAATGATTTCTGGTTCGGCTTTGAGCAGGAATACTTCCTTTACGATGCCGACACCAACAAGCCACTTGGCTTCCCTGCGAATGGCTACCCAAACCCACAAGGTCAGTACTACTGCTCTGTCGGCGCACGCAATGCGTACGGACGCGATATGGTTGAAGAGCATCTAGAGCAATGTCTTGCGGCCGGCCTCAATGTTGAAGGTATCAATGCAGAGGTTGCAGCTGGACAATGGGAGTTCCAAATTTTTGCAAAGGGTGCCAAAGAAGCCGGTGATCAGGTTTGGATCGCCCGCTACCTCCTCGAGCGCATCGGTGAAGAGTACGGCTACTGGATCAACTGGCATTGTAAACCACTCGGTGACACCGACTGGAATGGCTCTGGAATGCACGCAAACTTCTCCAACACGGCGCTTCGCACGGCTGGTAACAAGGAAGTTTACGACTCGATCTGCCAAGCTTTTGCTCCTGAAGACATCATTCAGGCCCACATCGATGTCTACGGACCTGACAACCACATGCGCCTCACCGGTAAGCACGAGACCGCTCCGTGGAACAAGTTCTCGTACGGCATTTCTGACCGCGGTGCATCGATTCGTATCCCCATGGGTACCGTGCAGCGTGGATGGAAGGGCTGGTTGGAAGACCGACGGCCAAACTCGGCAGCAGACCCCTACAAGGTTGCTGCAAGAATCATCCAAACGGTCAAGTCCGCAAAAGCAGTCTAACTGCTACACGACGACAGCCCCTCGATTGAGGGGTTGTTTTTTTTGAGTACAATCGTGAACTGATTTACAATTCTCATCGTCGGATAGACTGAAGATACTTCACGGTTCAATGCAGAATCATGCAAAGGAACTCTGCCGCTTGGCGGGGTAATTTAATATCGGAGCCACTACTTATGACATCCCGTCGCGCATTCACGCTTATCGAGCTGCTGGTCGTTATCGCCATCATCGCGATTCTTGCAGCCATCCTCTTTCCTGTCTTTGCACAGGCACGTGAAAAGGCCCGCCAGGCTTCCTGTCTGAGTAACCACCGGCAATACGCAACGGCAGCGCTTATGTATGTGCAGGACTACGACGAAACATTTCCATTTTCAGCTAACCTGAATGGTCAGTGTGTAGACACCTTCTACAGCGTTGTTGCGCCGTATGTGAAGAACAACGAGATCAACCGCTGCCCATCCGACAAAGATGCCATCAATACCCAGTTGACGACAGGTGCTCCCTGCCCGAATACGCCACCGTGGACCAGTATCGTTGTTAACGGCGGACTGATGACCAATGGCTTCTTCCCCGGAGCTGCACCGGTTTCTCTGGCAGCAGTGCAAAACGTGACTGGCACCATCATGCTCTACGATGGAAATGTAGGTGTGTCCCCATATCCAGGGATGCAGGTGCAGGTGGTTCAAGCCCGCCATTCGAGTACATTCAATGCTGCATGGGTTGATGGACACGCAAGCTCCATCCCCGCCACAGATACCAAGACGACAACCCAACAGTTCACTGTCATGGGGCCCGGCAAGTCGCTCAAAGTTTACACAATCGGAGCAAAGGGCGGCTTTTATGCCGGTAAGGTTGAGGCAAGCGGTCTCGCCGATTAATCACGGAGCGCGGTCATCCCAAATGGGATGACCGCATTTTGGTTTGAAGTAATGATGATATTGGGAGGGAAGACGAAATGATGATGCCATTGATCTCAGCCGTACTAATAGCGACCTCTGTTGCCGCTCCACGGTTTACATCCATCGCTCCAACGGACTCACCACAGTTCCGCGGAATGGACAGGACTGGTATTTCCAAGGAAACCGGACTCCTGAAATCATGGCCGGCAGGCGGGCCAAAGCTGGTCTGGTCGGCAAAGGGCTGCGGGGATGCCCACGCGACTCCAAGCATCGTCGGAAACCGCATTTACGGAATGGGTCTCCGCGGAGATGATGAAGTCATTTGGGCCAAAGATGTCAAAACAGGCAAAGACATTTGGGCGACCCCCATCGCCAAGGCAATCCGACTGGATGCTCCGCAAGGCGGGAATGGCTCGCGCTCAACGCCAACAGTTGAAGGCAATCGAATGTACTCGATTGGTGTCGCAGGAGATGTCATCTGCCAGGACACGGCTACGGGTGCCATCGTTTGGCGTCGTCACTTAGTGAAAGAATTCGGCGGACGCGTCCCGGTCTGGGGATACTCGGAGTCAGCTCTCATTGATGGCAATAACGTCATCGTGACTCCCGGTGGTGCAAAGTCCATCGTTGCCCTCAACAAAAAAACCGGTGAACAGGTGTGGGTGTCCAACGTTCCCGGACGTAACGATGCATCCTATTCATCCGCAATCCTTGCTGATGTCACCGGATCAAGACAAATCATTCAGTTTCTGGCAGGATCAGTCGTTGGAGTGGATGCCGCATCCGGCAAGTTTTTGTGGAACTACGATGCACCAGCTTGCCGGCAGGGTATCAACTGCTCCGCGCCTCTCTACAAAGATGGCTTTGTCTTCGCGGCATCCGCGTATCAAAACGGTGGCGGACTTGCCAAATTAACTAAGACGGCAACTGGCACAACCGCTGAGCAGGTGTACTTCACGAAGGAAATGCAAAATCACCACGGTGGCATGGTCCTCGTAGGTGACCACATTTACGGATTCGATAATTCAAACTTGACCTGTATGGAGTTCAAAACGGGCAAGGTTGTATGGACCGACCGTAGCGTTGGCAAAGGGTCTGTGACATTCGCCGATGGAATGCTGATCTGTCGCTCAGAGCGTGGTCCTATCGCTCTGGTCGAAGCCACTCCGGCTAAGTACACCGAGCTTGGACGCTTTGAGCAACCAGAGCGAAGCACGGCACCGTCCTGGCCATACCCCGTTGTTTCCAATGGAAAGCTATACATCCGCGATATGGATGTGCTCCTTTGCTACGATGTAAAGGCAGGTGGGAAATGATTGGTCCAGGCGCACCATCCGGTAACTGGCCCGTTTGGCGTGGCCCAAATGGTAACGGAACGAGCTCGGAAAAAGGACTTCTGCGTAGTTTTCCAGGCGGAAAGCCCAAACAACTTTGGACAGCTCAGATCGGTGAAGGCTGGTCGACCATCACGGTCTCCGATGGCAAAGCATTTGTCAGCGGGAATGTTGCCGGGACCGACACGATCGCAGCGCTCAATGCAAAGACAGGCAAGGTCATTTGGAAATACTCCTACCCCTGCTCGCCCGGAGACTACGGTGGACCGCGTGCAACTCCCTGCGTTGTCGGAGGCGTAGTCTATGCGGTAAGCCGCGAGGGCGTTGTTTATGCGATTGCAGCTGAAACCGGACAAGTTGTCTGGCAACGTGCGGTTGCAGCAGAAACGCGATGTCCACTCCCAACGTGGGGGTTCTCAGGCTCTACATTGGTGGATGGTAACCGTGTCTACGTTAACATCGGAGTAACCGGCGCGGCCCTCGATCGTGCAACCGGCAGAATTGTTTGGTCCAGTGGCGGCGGCCCTACCGGTTATGCAACACCCGTAAAAACGACTATTGGTGGGAAAACTATTCTGGCAATCTTTTCCGGCAAAGAACTCGTCGGGGTTGACCCACAGACTGGACGTAAGCTTTGGGGTTTTCCATGGCAGACCTCCTACGATGTCAACGCAGCTGATCCGATTTTCATCGGTGATGATGTGTTTATCGCATCCAACTACGGTAAAGGAGGTGCCCTTGTCAGTCTGGCAGGCGGTACACCAAAACAGCTATGGGAAACCCGCACGATGCGGAATCACTTCAATACCTGCATCCTGAGTAACGGGCATCTTTTCGGCAATGATGAGAACACGCTTCGCTGCCTGGATGCACGCTCTGGAGCAGAAAAGTGGGCCCTTCGCGGTATTGGTAAGGGTGGCTTGATGATGGCAGATGGTCTGCTCATCGTCCTCACGGAGCGTGGTGAGCTAATTCTCATTGATGCTGACCCAATCAAACTGACCGAGCGGTCCCGTAGCACGATATTGAATGGCACCTGCTGGAGCCATCCAACACTTGCGGGTGGATGTTTGTATGCGCGCAGCCATGAGGGCACAGCGGTCTGCGTAGACCTGAAGCGGGCGTAGTTAGGAATAAGGAAATGCGAATTCTCACGGGTTCTCTGGTGGCTGCTGCCCTGATGATGTCATCTGCGGCATTTGCGGATGTCGATGGCTGGTTAAACTGGCGGGGGCCGGAAGGCATTGGCGTCAGCCGTGAAAAGGGACTTCCAGACAAGCTTGCGGTAGGCACACCCGTTCATCGCTGGACGATTCCTATCGCAGGTGGCGGTACACCCGTCATTGCGGGAAACAAAGTCTATGGCTTTGGGTACCGTGGCACCGGCCCTGATCTGCAGGAAGTTCTGTTTTGTGCCAGTGCTGACACAGGAAAAGTTCTCTGGGAACACGGTTTCAGCGACTTTCTCTCAGATATCACCTATGACCGCTACACCATTGGTAGCCCGACCGTGGATGCAGAAACAGGGAATGTCTACGTCCTGACGTCTGCAGGTGAGTTCGCCGCGTTCACAGCGGATGGTAAACCGGTTTTCCGTATCCCTATGATGGAAGCATTCGGACGCCTGACCTTTACAAATGGACGTACCGGTGCACCGACGATTGAGCAGGACCTTGTCATCATTCGCGGAATTACCAGCAACTGGGGTGCGGATGGTCCGGCAATGGACCGCCTCTACGCGTTCGACAAGAAGACGGGTGAAATCGTTTGGAGCGCAAGCCCCGGCAAGGCTCCAAAGGACAATACATTTGGACGCCCGATATTCGGATGGCTCAATGGCAAGCGTGTCCTCTACTCAGGTTCCGGAGATGGGTCAATCGTTTGTATTAATGCCCGTACTGGTCAATCCATTTGGCGCCTCCCTGTTAGCGCAGGCGGAATGAACGCCACTGTGGTGCTGCATAACGGCAAAGTCATCGGCATTCACGGCGATGAAAACCTTGACTCTTCGGAAAAAGGTCGCATGCTTGCGGTCAAAGTTGATGGCAAAGTAACACCAGTTGAAGGCGAGCCTCCCGCACTCGACAAAGCAGCGGAGGTGTGGCGCAACAAACTTACATCTATTTCGTCAACTCCCGTTTTGGTGGGCGACACGCTGTACCAGACAAATGCCACCGGTCAGCTGGTAGCAGTCAACGCAAACACGGGTGCTGTGATATGGACCCTCAAACTCGCCCCTGATCAGCTCCATGCATCTCCGACTTACGCAGATGGCAAGCTCTACATCCCGTTCCAAAACGGACAGCTCTATGTAATCAAGCCGACCCCTGCCAAGGGCATTGTTCTTTCCAAAACCCAACTGGCTGGTCGCGGAATCGGAGCTCCTGCAGTCTGGAACGGGCGGGTGTACGTATTCACAACCGGCGGCTTGTATTGCTTCGGTAATGCAGCTGTACCAAAGACCCAGACAGCGGGCCTCCCCAAGGATGTCGCCAAGTATCCGGCGTCAGGTCCTGCAGCCAGCCTCCAGATTATCCCGAGCGAATTGTTGCTTCGTACAGGAGATAAAGCCAAGGTTCGTATTCGCAGTGTTGATGCGAATGGACTTCCGGTCAAGAATATTCCTGTCACCGATGCCACATTCGCATCTTTTGTTCCGCCTACCGCTAAAGTGAAGTCAGCCCTTGAGGGTACCTTTGATAACAATGGCGTCTTTACGGCCGGTGCTCCAAGTGCCGGAGCCTTCAAAGCCACTGTAGGGACATTGAGTGGCACGCTGCGTGGACGAAGTGTCCAACGGCTGCCGTTCAATATTGATTTTGAAAACTTCACGCCAACGGAACCGGATACCTATGAGCCAGGTCCATTGTTCGCCTATCCCCCCCTGCCGTGGATTGGCGCCCGTGGCAAGTTCGATGTCCGTGACCTCGATGCATCCAAGGTCTTCGCAAAGACATTGGATAACATCTTCTTCCAACGGGCAACAGTCTTTTTTGGACATCCGGATGAAAAGGATTACACCATTACCGCAGAAGTCCGTGCTGATGGCTCAAAGAGAACGATGTCAACGGTCGGACTTGTTTGCCAACGCTACTATGTCATCCTAAACGGGAATGCACAGGAGCTGGAGATCAACTCGAATCAAGAGCGAATCAAGGCCACCGTTCCGTTCAAGATGGAGCCGGAAGTTTGGTATGTGATGTCAGCGCGCGTGGATGTTCAGCCGGACGGCTCAGGTATAGTCCGTGCAAAGGTCTGGCCCAAAGGTCAGCCAGAACCCGCCAAGTGGACCTTGGAAGTCAAGCATAAAAATGTGCACCGTCAAGGTTCACCAGGCATCTTTGGCTTCTCTCCACAAAGTCTCTATAAAGTCTACGTAGATAACATCTCCGTGAAGTCGAGCCGCTGAGGTTAACGAATGATGCGAAAATCAATCCTGGCACCTGCCATTACCATTGCCATCTCGGCGATTGTCCCTCTGGTCGGAAATGCTGCCGACTGGCCATTCTGGGGCGGATCTTCATCCCGAAACATGGTCTCGTCTGAAGTAGGCCTTCCGCAATCCTGGGATGCCGGCCGCTATGTCCAAGGCTCGGAAGAGATTGACATGGCGACCACCAAGAATGTCAAATGGGTAGCAAAGCTTGGCTCGCAGACCTATGGCAACATGACCATAGCCAAAGGCAAAGTCCTTGTGGGCACCAATAATGAAGTCCCACGTGATGCACGCTTCACAGGCGACCGAGCGGTGTTGCTTTGTCTCGATGAGCAGTCAGGCAAAATGCTCTGGCAGCTGGCAATTCCAAAGCTTGGTACCGGAAAAGTCTCTGACTGGGAATTTCTGGGACTGTGCTCATCGCCTGCCATCGATGGCGACAAGGTGTATGTCGTATCAAACCGCTGCGAGGTCCTTTGTCTTGACCTCAACGGAATGGCGAATGGAAACGATGGCCCGTATCAGGATGAAGCCAAGTACGCAACGCTGGGAACAAAACAAAATGTGACGATGGGCGCACAGGATGCCGATATTCTCTGGCGGTTTGATATGCGCCGGGAGCTTGGTGTTTTCCCGCATAACATCACGAACTGTGGTCCGCTGATTGTTGGCGACAAGGTAATTGTCACGACATCCAATGGCGTGGACTGGACCCATACCAACATGCCAAACCCCAAGGCTCCGGCATTGGCGATGCTCGATAAAAACACGGGAGCGCTTCTTGGTGAAGAAAACTCCGGTGTATCGAGCAGAACGCTGCATTCAAACTGGTCCAGTGCAGCGGGTGGGCAAGTACGTGGCAAGGACATGGTGATCTTTGGCGGCGGCGATGGCTTCTGCTACGGCCTCGATACAAAGACCACGCTCAAAGGCAACTTTGAGATCATGGACGAGCTATGGCGGTTCGACTGTAACCCTTCAACGTACCGTAAAGACAAAACAGGCAAACAGCTGAAGTACGCGACCTTTAACGGTCCATCCGAGGTTATCGCAACTCCTGTACTGTACAAGGACAAGGTTTACGTCCCGATTGGACAGGACCCGGAGCACGGTGAGGGGCTTGGCAGTCTGGTATGTATCGATCCCACTAAACGCGGAAACCTGCAGAAAACCGGTCTTGTCTGGCGGTATGACAAGATCCACCGCTCGCTTTCCACTCCGAGCATCGTCGGTAATCTGATGTTTGTTGCAGACTTCAGTGGCTTTGTCCATTGTGTGGATGTCGCAACAGGCAAGCCCTACTGGGTGTTTGATTCGAAGTCGCATATCTGGGCAAGTACGCTTGTTGCGGACGGCAAGGTGTATATCGGAACTGAAGACGGTGATGTCATCGTCCTTGCTGCATCAAAGCAAATGAAAGAGCTTGGTCGCTTCGACATGCGGGCACCTGTGTACTCAACTGCGGTTGCTGCAAACGGAACACTGTATGTTGCGACACCTACACACCTGTATGCAATCGGTAAAGCAAAGTCAGCACAGGGTCCGGTTGACCATACCACTCCACTCGCGAAGGCCCAGCTTGCCCGGATGGAAATCAATGCCGCTAAGGCACGTGCTGAACACAAAGCGCTGACATCCTGTCTCACGGATGGACGCAGCGCAGTGAAGGAGGACTAATCAATGAAGGTTGGTCTCGCTCTGCTGGTCGCAGCCGTTCTCGTGCTGCATCACGATGTATGGAACTGGAAGGATGCCTCTCTTGTGTTTGGCTTTCTTCCAAAAGGACTGGCCTACCATGTAGGCTATTCCCTCTTAGCCAGTGCAACCATGGCGATTCTCGTCAAGTACGCATGGCCCAAGAATCTGGATGACGATGATGAGGTGACAGCATGATTCCAGCAATAATTGTCTTTGCATACCTTGCCGTCGTCCTCTACATAGGCATTTTTGCATTCCGTAAGGGATCGGCAGGAAGCGGTGAAGACTTCTTTGTGGCCAGCCGAAAGCTGGGTCCGCTGGTCTTCCTCTTGTCGATTTTCGGCACAAACATGACAGCCGTTGCGATCCTCGGATCGAGCGGTTTCGCATATCAGCGCGGGATTGGTGTTTATGGCCTGATGGCGTCCTCTTCCGGTATCGTCATCCCCTTGACCTTGTGGTTGATTGGTACCCGACTCTGGTCCCTCGGTAAGAAACATGGCCACATCACGCAGGTACAGTTCCTGCGAGACCGGTGGGAATCCGGTGGGATTGGGACATTTATTGCGGCAGTAACGGCATTAATGCTCGTCCCGTACATCATCATTGGTGTGATGGGTGGTGGCTCCACACTTGAAACCATTTCGGGTGGACAAGTGCCGTATGCGATTGGTGGAGCGATCGTCGCAGTCACCGTCGTCGCGTATGTGTTCTTTGGCGGAATGCGCGGAACGGCTTGGGTCAACACCTTTCAAACGGTTCTGTTCCTGGCCTTTGGTGTAACCGCGTTTACATTGATTGCCAAAAGCGTTGGTGGATTCCCAGCCACGATGCAGGCGATCAGCGAAGGTCCGCAGAGCTTCCTCCTGACCCGGGAACGAATGCCGGCGGAAGAGTTCTTTTCGTATATGTTCATCCCGCTAAGTGCGGTGATGTTCCCGCATATCGCGATTATGTGTATGACCGCCGAGAAGGTTACCCACTTCAAGCGAACGGTCGTCCTCTACCCGATATGTATTCTGTTGATTTGGTTGCCATCCGTGTACCTTGGTGTCGTCGCGAGCAAAGTCATCCCAGGATTGTCACCTGCTGAAGCAAACGATGTCATCATTCGCTTACTCTCGCAGAACACAAGTCCTGTCCTTGCTGGCGTCCTGGGTGCTGGAATCATGGCTTGTGTGATGGCATCAGACTCGCAGATACTCGCACTTTCGACGGTGTTTACGGAAGACCTCTTTGCGTACTACGGCGGTCGTAAGAAGTTTGGCCCGAAAGCAGAAGTCTGGGCGGGCCGATCTTTTATCGTCCTGATTGGTCTTGTCAGCTACGTCATCGCCCTTGCGCTTAAGGAAAAGGCAAACATCTTTGAGTTGGCAATTCGCTTTGCCTTCTCAGGCTTTGCCGCACTGGCTCCCGTGATGCTCGCAGCCTTGTTCTGGAGGCGATCTACCAAGTGGGGGGCCCTTGCAGCAACCGTGTGGGTTGTAGGCTGCATCTTCGCAAACTGGCACCTTACAAACATTTCTGATGCTATTGCACCCAAGCCTCCGAAGCGGCCAACAACTGCAGCGATGGGTGGCGGTCCGGCAGCAGGAGGCGGTCCTGCCGCTCAACGTGGACCGCAAGCTGGTTCCCCAAATGCACAGCCGGCTGGAATGCCACAGGTTACAGGCGATGGCCCGACACCGGCACCATCCGTGCTGCAAACCGCACAAGGTGGTGCTCCAGGCGGTGCTCCCGAAGGGATGCGTCCAGCTGGTCCTGGTGCCGGCGGACCTGGCGGTCCAGGTGCGGGTGGACCAGGTGGACCAGGCGGAAAGAAGAAGCCACCAACACAGGTACGTATCTTCCCAGAGCTGGGTGACATGTTCCTACGTGGTCCGGTAAACGTAACCGTCTACGGCTTTCTCCCCGTCTTCCCGATGGTGGTCGGCTCTGCGCTCTTGATGTTGTTTGTGTCGCTGCTAACCCCGCCACCAAGTAAAGCGACGATCGACAAGTACTTCTCGAAGTAATTTTTCGCCGCTATTGACCGCAGAGGGGATATCGAAAGGTCATCCCCTCTTTTCTTTGAGGTAATCTCTTCGCATGTCTGAACCAGTATCACAAGACCGTATCAATGCCGCAAAGGCAGACCTCGACCAACACGTGGTCGAAATCATCGATTGGCACTTCTCTCCTGAAACGGGTAGCCCTTTTTGGCTGGAATGGGCACAAAATGCAGGCTGGGATCCACGCAAAGAAATAACGTCATCAGACGACCTGATTAAATTTCCACATTTTCAGGATGAGTGGCTCCGTGATGAACAAAATGAGCGCTGGGTTCCAAAGCAATGGACCGGTCGGCCCTTCGTTGTTTTTGAAACCGGAGGAACCACTGGTATGCCGAAACAGCGTATCGGCTGGGATGACCACAAGTACGATTACGAAGAGTTCAGCGACCACTTGGATGATGAATTTTTCCCAAAAGGCGGCAACTGGCTGATGCTTGGTCCGACGGGTCCACGCCGTTTACGCCTTGCGATTGAGCACCTGGCAAATCATCGTGGTGGCTCCTGTTATCATGTCGACCTGGATCCGCGTTGGGTGAAACGCCTGATCGCTGACAAGGACTTTGAAACTGCCAAAAAGTATAAGCGTCACTGCGTAGAGCAGGCTGCGGTCATCCTCAAGCACCGTAAGATTTCCTGTCTGTTCACTACACCGCTCCTGCTCGAAGCATTGGATGAGCTGATCAATATCCCAGATGCCGGTATCAAGGGTGTCTTCTGTGGTGGCACGCAAATGACACCGCAAACGGTGCGCTTCTCCGTTGAAGAGGTTTTGGACAACCGTGCACAGTTTGTCCCAACCTATGGCAACACGCTTATGGGGCTTGCTTGCTCCAGACCGATTAGTGCTGAGGACAAATACTCCATCACGTATCACGCTCCGCAGCCGAGAGCCGTGCTTCGTGTCGTGAACCCGGACAAGACGGAAGAGACCGTTCCATACGGCGAATGGGGACGCGTGGAGCTGACAACGCTTACGAAGGAGTTCTTTATGCCACGCTTCCTCGAGCGGGATGAAGCCATACGTCGCGAACCGTTTGGAAGGTTTGCATGGGATGGTGTAGCTGAAGTCCGCCCGTTCGGTGCTCTCAGCACAACAACCATTGAAGGTGTTTACTAAGTGAGCTTCAAGGCATCCCCGTGGAACCGTCTCCGGGGCCCCGGCGGGGACGGGGATGCCTCCCAGATCCGTCCACCCGATCTCAAGGCAGTTAAGTGGTCGCTTCCGTTTACAGGAACTGGCCACTCGAGCTTGGTAGAAGAAGGGGGACGCTGGTTCACTTGTGCTGCAGATGCATCATCAAATCAGCACTTGGTCCACTGCATAGATGCGCCAAACCGCCGCATTGCTTGGACGATCAAGACTCCTTTTTCTCCCTACCACCGACACGAGTTCAATACATACGCCAGCTCAACACCGGTTATCTGTTCAAAAGGGGGCGTCGTTGTTGCCCCATCAATGTCCGGGAATATTCAGGCATTTGGATTCTCTCTTGATGGCACGAAAACGTGGACATTGGAGCTCGGCAGATTTCCTACCATGCACGGCTTTGGTGCATCACCTACCATCGTCGGAACGACAGCTATCATCGCAGCCGAACCGGATTTTGCCATGGGAGGCATCTTAGCTGTCGATGTCGTCTCTGGAAAAGTCAAATGGCATCATAAACGTATGTCTGCTGATGCTCCGTATGCTGCACCGCTGATCACCCAGCTAAATGGTCGTGATGCTGTCGTAGTGCCCAGTACCGCATTTGGTCTGACTGCATTGGATTTGGATACTGGCGATGTTATCTGGCAGCTCGAAAAAACACCATTCACACAGCGTTGCGTTGGCGCCGTAACGCGCAATGGAAGCACGCTCGTCGTTACGACCGGTAGCGGCGCCGGAGCACGCCTCGCTATTGGTTTTGAGCTTTCTAAGGCAGGTCCCCCTGTTCAACGCTGGTCACTGACCAGAGCAACAAGCTATGTTCCGACCCCGCTTACCATCAATGATGACACGGTCTTCTGGGGTGATAACGGTGTGGTCCTCCGGGTTGCGTCGTCTAGCGGAACGCCTGTTTATCAGGAACGAATCTCGGATGCTACATTTGCATCCCCAATCCGGATGCAGAATGCCATCCTGAACATCACTCGAAAAGGTGAGGTCATCAAAATCAGTGATTCAGCAAAACCTGGGGTACCGGTTTCGCTTCAACTAGGTGAAGACTCTCATTCAACGCTAAGCGTCTTCGGCAACCAAGTGGTTGCCCGTACCTTGTCAAAGGTCCATGTGCTGGCCTGACATCAAAGGAAAAAACATGTCGATTCCAACTATTCCTGTTCTTCGAAAAGGCGTCGAATACGCATCATATGATCACGTTGAACTAAAGAGTGTGCGCACAGGTGAAGTGATTGCACGTGTTGCGCAAGCGAATGCAGCGCTGATCAAACGTGATCTTCGCCGACTAGACCGTAGCTGCTTCCAAGATTTGACGGTGCAACAACTTGTCAAAATGACAAACGAAGCGGGACGACACTTTATGGAATCCACGCTGCCGGTTGGAGACCAGCTGCAGTCACCGGATGACTACATCCACCAGCTCTCTGAGACGAGTGGCCTTCCTCACTCGCTTGTTCGCCGTAACATGGCCAAAATCCATCAGGTGTTTACCGAGATGGATACGATTCTGGCAGGGTTGAGCCGTGGTCTCGGTTTGGATGTCATGGAAAAACTTTATGGTGAGCAAAGCGATATCCCGGTTGCTTACTTCCCAACGGCTTCATTCCTGGCCGTCGTATTACCGAGCAACTCCCCAGGAGTGAACTCACTGTGGATGCCAAGCATCGCCCTGAAAACGCCTTTGGTGCTCAAACCCGGACGGGAAGAACCGTGGACTCCCCTTCGTATTATTCAGTCGTTCATTGCAGCAGGAGTTCCGGCCGAGGCATTCTCGTTCTATCCAACAGACCACGAAGGAAGCGGAGCCGTCATGGATGCAGCATCCCGGGCGCTTATCTTCGGCGATGTATCCACCGTCCAAAAGTATGCTGCGAATCCAGGCGTTGAAGTTCATGGTCCCGGATGGTCGAAGATATTGATTGGCGATGACTGCATTGAGAACTGGCCCCAATATATAGACCTTATTGCGACATCAATCGCATCAAACGGCGGACGCTCGTGTATAAATGCATCAACTGTAGTTGTTCCTAAGTATGGCAAAGAAATCGCCGAGGCTGTTGCGACGAAAGTTGCAGAGGTCTTTCCACGTGGCCCGGAAGATCCGGAAGCGATTCTGAGTGGATTTGCAAATCCCCGGATGGCGGAAATGATGGATGCCGCCATCGACACAGCCCTGCAAACGCCTGGTGCGGTGGATTGCTCTGCGAACAAGCATGAGGGTCCACGCAAAGTTGAGCGTGATGGATGTACCTATCTTCACCCAACTATTATTCACTGCTCATCCTGGGATCATCCGCTTGCGGGGAAAGAATACATGTTCCCCTTCGCACAGGTCATCGAGACGCCCCAGACCGAAATGTTGACAAAGATCGGTCAAAGCCTGATCGTGACTGCCATCACCGAAGATGAGGCATTTCTAAATGAAGTCATGGCCTGCCCGCACATCGACCGCCTGAATGTTGGAGCCCTGCCAACAAGTCATGTGGAATGGAACCAGCCACACGAAGGCAACCTTTTTGAGTTTCTGTACCGCCGCAGAAGTATCCAATGGCAGCACAAACCAACGTACTAATTAGCTTGCTGTCAAGGCATCGGGGTGCACTCGCAAATCCGACCGACATCGGATTCTGCGATGCATCCCTTGGAGAAGCCCTCCGGTCCATAACCGATGGCCTATCCCATGCGATGTTTTTTGTAGACCCAAACCTGATCGGGGTTGACTACGTGCGGTGTGCAATCGCAGGCATTTCATCTGAATGTGCCGTACAGACTTACACAGCAATTCAGGAAAATCCTACGGAGAACGCCGTGTCAACTGCCGCGAACTTCCTAAAAGGTACCCATGC
The DNA here is from genome assembly GCA_964606305.1 of uncultured Armatimonadia bacterium. GTDB lineage: Bacteria > Armatimonadota > Armatimonadia > Armatimonadales > Armatimonadaceae > CAIRTT01. The sequence goes on along the minus strand of CAZSGJ010000014.1, from coordinate 25,356 downwards.
TGAGTGCGTGATTGCCATTGGTGGTGGAAGCACGCTGGACACGGCAAAAATGGCACTGCTGTTGGCATACGGGGGCGGTACGACAAAGGATTGGTGGCCGGCACATCGGACTGATACCATCGACACCCCTCCCTTTTATGTCTTTCCGACGACCGCCGGTACCGGATCAGAAGTACAGAGCCATGCGTTGATCAGTGATGACGTTTCACATCGCAAAATGGCTGTTGGACATTTCTGTCTTGCTCCCACGCGTGCGTACCTGGACACCGCGCTTCTGGACTCGTGTCCCCGTGGCGTGATGGTCCTTGCCGGTATCGATGCCCTGAGTCATGCGATCGAAGCAGCTGTGACGCGTACAGCAACATCCTTTAGCGTGGCTGCGGCTATCGACGCTGTGGAGGTTCTTTGGCCAGCGCTGCAGGTATTAGCTGCTGCGCCCGACGATGCCGACGAGAAGACGAAGCAGCAGCTACAGGCTGGAGCGATGCTGGCAGGGATGGCTATCGAATCCAGTATGCTGGGTGCGGCGCACGGGTGTGCGAATCCGCTTACGGCGATGTATGGCGTTGCACATGGTCAGGCGGTTGCTCTGATGCTCCCGGGTGTGATTCAGCTCAATGAAACCAGCAGTCAATGTGCTGAAACCTACCGGGTGATTGAGACGCGATGTAATCTCGGTGCAGGTACGTTTGCAGCTGCGGTGTATGGGCTAATAGGGATGCTCGGACTGAAACAATCGTTGCGAGCACTGTCGATTTCATCCCCTAATCTCGAGAATCTCGCATCATCGGCGATGGACCAGTGGACTAGCAGCCATAACCCTGTCCCAGTTACAAAGGCAGTCTGTCATCAACTATACGAACAGATAGCCTAGCGATTCCGGGAGCACATCCACCACAATGTGCCACCCGCCTGCCAATTGGTCATGCTATTATGCCGATAGTGATCAGGACCTTAGGATATCGATGATGATGTTTTTCCGTACACACGCTAACCGACGACAGCCCATGCCAGCACTTCAGAACAACAAAGGAAACGATTGGTCGAACTGGCGCGGCCCCCAATACAACGGCACCACTGTCGCGACCAATCTCCCGACCAAGTTTACAAACATCGAGTGGTCAACAGACCTCATGGGGCCATCCCATTCAACACCAATCGTCCATGGCAAGTACGTGTTTACGACCGTTGCCAATGTCAAGCAGGGTGCCTTGCAGGTTGTTGCACTTGATCGCAAGACGGGTAAAGTCCTCTGGGCCGATAATCTGGGCACCGGACACCGTTCAGGTAATGAGGGATCCGTCACACAGCTGGATGAACGAAGCATCTACGCGGCTCCATCACCGACCACGGATGGTAAACACGTCTGGTTCTTTTTTGGAAATGGCGATCTTGGATGCTACACGGTCGATGGAAAGAAGGTTTGGTCCCGCAATATCCAGAAGGATACGCATGACTTCAACTTCATGTGGACATTCAGTTCCAGTCCCCTCCTCTACAAAGGCATCCTCTATCTGCAAATCCTTCAACGTGACAAGATAGTCGGCCGGCGTGGCAAGGACGGCGGGGAGTCTTATCTGCTCGCAATGGACCCAAAGACCGGTCAGGACCTCTGGAAGGCAGCTCGTCCAAGTGAGGCATCCAATGAGAGTCGGGAGTCGTACGGCACCCCGATGCCCTACACGAACGCTGGGCGTGACCAGCTGTTAGTTGCCGGTGGTGATTACCTCAGCGGCCACGACCCCAAGAATGGCAAAGAGTTGTGGCGCTGGGGCACATGGAACCCGGGTCACCGGGAACTTTGGTGGCGCCTCGTCCCAAGTCCTGTCGCGGGTGATGGTGTAGTTCTCGTATGTGCACCGAAAAAGTCACCGGTCTATGCCTGCCCGACGGATAAGCAGGGAGACATCAGCGCGAGTGGATTGCTATGGAAGTCAGATGACCGCTCGAATGTGACATCGGATGTAGCCACGCCTGCATTCCATGATGGCAAATTCTATATCGTCTCTGATGTCCGCAAGTCAGTTTCGTGCGTTGAGGCCAAGACAGGAAGAATCGTGTGGTCAACGGATACGCCTGGCTTCAATATGTGCTGGGGTTCCCCTACAATTGCCGATGGCAAACTTTACACAACAAATGTAGGTGGGATTGTCCTTGTTTACGACATTGTCACCGGTAAGCTCCTTGCGGAAAACCGCGTGGATGAAGAAGGTTCAGAAGTTCGCTCAAGCGTCGCGATTGCGGGGAACCAGCTGTTCATCCGGACCAGTAAACGCATGATGTGTATTGCAGCTCCAACCCGAAAGTAACCATGCAGACAGTCCGTGCGTCTTCAGCTCTCTCCCGTCGTGTCGTGGATGGTCCGTTGGCAACGCGTTTCAAACTGCGTTGGAAGTTTAAGACGGGTAATGCAGTAACGGGGCAGCCTACTGTAGCTGGAAACAGAATCCTCTTCGGCAGCGAGGACAAGAATGTCTACTGCCTGGATGTTTCCACAGGAAAACGTCTGTGGGGCTGTGCAACCAAAGGTCCGGTGGAGGCATCCCCAAGGATTATCGATGACCTTGCGGTCATTGGCTCATCGGATGGAAGGCTCTATGGCATTCATATCCCAACCGGAGCACCGCGTTGGGCTTATCGCACAGAAGACAAGATTCTTGGAAGCGCAAATGTCATTTCCAGCCCGGATGGCAGGCGACAATGGGCTATGGTTGGCAGCTATGACAACCGAGTGCATTGTGTAGATATCAGAAGCGGCCGTGGGGTCTGGACATATGAAACGGACAATTATGTCAATGGTATGCCCGTTGTTTCAGGAACATCGGCAATCTTTGGTGGCTGTGATGGCATCCTCCATGTCATCGATATCGCCACTGGCAAGAAACGTTCACAGATCGATATCGGCGACTATATTGCAGGAACAGCCACGGTCGATGGAGACCGTGCGTATTTGGGACACTACGGAAATGCCGTGATTTGCGTGGACATCAAGGCCAGCAAAATCGTTTGGACCTTCCGCGACAAGGGATTCCCTTACTTCGCCAGCCCGGCAATCGACCAGGGATATGTGGTCATCGGAGGGCGGGACCGTCAAGTCCACTGCTTAGACCAAGCATCCGGAAAGCAGAAGTGGGTCTATAAAACGCGGGGGAAAGTGGATGCCAGTGCTACGATCTGCGACAACAAAGTGGTCGTTGGCTCGGAGGATGGCACTCTCATCATTCTTGACTTCGCAACCGGGAAGCTTGTTTGGAAGTACACCATCGGTCGTGCCGTAATGTGTAGTCCCCTAATTCATGACGGCCGTATATATGTCGGATCGGATGATGGCTATCTCTACGCGTTTGAACCGGCATAGAGACAGCCACAGACTGACCAGCCGCTGCTACGCCGGGATTTCCCAGAGATTCAGCTGCTCTGCACCCTTAACCAAAACCTGATTACCAAACACAGCTGGGCTGGCCCATACTTGACTGTCAGCGACTTGGTGAACTGCGACGACATCAAGACCCGCAGTGCTAGGTTTGTAGACGTGCATCATGCCATCCGCACTGAACGCAGCAACATATTGTCCCATTGCATAGAGCGTAACGTTTTCGCCCTTGTTGCCGTCGCACATCCAGATAACTTTTCCCGTCGCCTTCTCAAGGACGGTAATCTGCCCGCGGCGCTTCTCATTGACAGCAATTATTCGATCACCAACGAGAATCGGGCTGGATGTTGACATCGTGACATCACGGGTTTCCCAAACCTTCTCCGTAATCATCTTGCCACCAACGGACTTGATACGAATTGCAAACGTCGGCCGCTGATTGGCACCGCAGACAATCATGTCATCCACAACCAGTGGAGTGATGGAGTTGTGGTTAAACATGTTCTGGCGATTTTGGATGGTCCATAGCTGCTTGCCATCGACGGGTGAGAAGCCACACCACATGTTGTGTGTCGCGGTCACAATCTGTGGCTGTCCATTCACACGCACCATCACAGGGCTTGTATACGCAGGACCCTCCGTCTGACACGCCCAGACATCTTTGCCGGTTTCACGGTCAACAGCAAGGAACGCGCCCGTGGCTTCATGTCCAATATGGACATACATCTTTTTGCCATCGAGCAGTGGTGAGAGGGATGCACCGCAAACAGGCATCGGTACGCGGAACCGCTTGCTAGGATCCACGCGCCAGATAACCTTGCCGGATGTCGCATCGAAACAGGTCATCGTTCCGTTGACACCCGTGGTGAACAGCTTGCCTTGAACAAACATCGGGGTACTGCGTGGCGACTTACCAAGGCGCCGTGCAGGAAAGATTACCGAATCGTACGGAGCGGCGACTTTGTCTGTCCACAGCACTTTTCCCGTGGCAAGGGCCATCGCTTGAACCCACTCCTCTTCGCCATGCCGGGTTATCGTATAGACCTTACCTGCGGCAATAATCGGTGAGGAATGCGCTTCTCCAACGTTGACGGACCACTTCTTTATCAGGTTCTTTGGCCAAGAAGAAGGTGCCTTAAAGCCCACGCAGTGGCCATCCCGTAATGGACCACGCCATTGGCTCCAATCTGCTGGCGCATTGACACCAGGTCCCGCTGCTACTGTCTTCATCCGATGAGTCATTGTTGCGTTCTCCCGAACTTGCTAATGACATCAACCGTGCGAACAGTGGATTAGTTCCAAAGATGTTCACACAAACGAAGGAGCGAATCAGGGTCGCGCTTCACTCAGATGCAAGCGCCGATACAAGTGAACGATTTCTTAGCAGCTCTCGGACCGTTGACCGTACGACGAATAGAATGATTCCGCCGACAGAAACCAATACGACAGCAGACAGCAAGATGACTTGCTGCGGTTGAGCGGAAAGCGTATCAACGGATGCCCAGAGAGCTGAGAGCAACCCAACGAGTAAGCCAGCGAGTCCTCCAAAGGCATGCTCAGTCGCACGTATCTGCTGCATTACATCTATAGGAATGCCTAGAGACTGCAGAATTGCCGTTTCTTTGGTTGTCGCAAGCAGCTGCCTACGTACGATGATAGCCGTACCAGCAAGCCCCATTAGTAATCCAAGACCTCCAAGCGCTGCAAATACGCTTAGGTAGGTGTTCTCTACGCTGGCATACTCTGCCATCCGGTCTGTTGTACGGGTCAGGCTCAGTCCAAATGGCTCACCAGCATCCGTCAAGGCAGTCCCGACTTCGCTCTCTGGAGCTCCCTTTGCCTCAATAAGGAACATTCTGTAACCCGAACGCTGTGGGAACAGCTGGATGAATCGGGCTTCATCCATAATGACAGCACCTTGCAAAACGGTACGCTTTAGCATCCCGACAATACGGCAGCGCACAGGCTGGCCCTGATCACCGAGCAACGTTAGTGACTTGCCAACTGCTGACTGCAGGGACCACATAATCGTGTTTTCATCTGCGATCACCGGAATCTCACCGCCAGGAAGGTCTTCCTTCAGCATCGTCCACAGACCGCCCGGAGTACTTCCAGCAAATGGAAAGCGCTTCTCAGCCGCGAGACGAGCAGCATCCAAGCCGATGACCTGCGGTTGGGTTGGTTTGTTGAGGTTTAAGCAGGATGCATCATCGCCCTCTCGAACACGAATCGGCAGGCTCGAAAATACGTCCGGCGCAGTTGATAACGCCAACCGGTCGGCTTCTGTTTTGCTCTCAAGTGCCCCATAGAGCGGAAGGGCACTGCTGGCGATAAAGGTATAGCCACCTGTCCCGGATGCACGATCCGTCGAGACGCGTGGCGGGAGTTGTTTGTTTGCACCAACGGCGATGATCAAAAATGTTGCAAGGCCAACGACACTCATGCTTGTAAACAAAGCATTGAGATTACTGGTTAGGCGGCGCATCGAAAACAACCAAACGGTGCTCTGCCAGGATGCTCGGAAAATACGGTTCGTCCACAGCCGGAAGATGCCCAGGAGGAGAACAAAGAAGCCCATTCCAGCCATCATCAAGTACTCGGCACGCTCCGCCCCGGTAATCGTGAGTGCGTAGATAAACAGTGGGAGCCACAGAATGGCACCGATTACGACCGTCACAGTCCCGGGGGCTAATGGAGACTGGATACGCTTTCGAGGATTTCTGCTGGCTTTTCTTTGCGTGCGTAGTGCAATGAACACAGTGATCGTCCCGATCGCAATGCTGCTGAGTACTCCACTGGCAATGTTTATGTAAGACACGCGTAGTGGAATCGTCGTGTCCCACAGGGGTGCGAGAGCCAGTCCCACAGCATTTGTATAGATCTGGGAGAGGACTGCGGCCCCGAATAAACTCGCAACAATTGCGATACCGACGAGCTCCGTTATGAACATCTGACGAATCGTTGCCGCAGGAACACCACACGCAGCCAGAACCGTTCGCTCTCCTTTTCGTTCTTCGATGGTTGCATCCACCATCCACTTGATTAACAGTGCTGCTGAGATTAGGAGAAAGCTTCCAAGCGCGAGGAAAAGGCCACCGAAGTCCAAACCGCCACTTGCACTGGCACGTGCATCGGAGCGGAGAGGCCGCACAAACATCCCGAGAGCCGCCGGGTTGATACTCCGACGCAGCTGTGCCCGAATGCCATCGAGGGTATTCGGCGGGGATGTAAACCGAATCGCAGTCAGATTTCCGAAGCGGTTCCCCCAAAGGGTCTGGCCATCCGAAAGACTGACAAATGCCTTTGGAGTCCCTTTATATTTCTCCCAGTAGGCCTGATCTTTGTCCCGCAGGAGCTCGAGGTCAATCGGAACGCCTGGCTCCCATTCGCGGCAGTCCTTCTTATCTGAAAGCCCCGGCAGAATCGGCATAAATTCACGATCAGCGGCGAGCCCGGCAATCGGTACAATCTTGGACACTTTGCGTACTGCCGTTTTGCGTACCAGCTCACGGTTGGCACCAAGGACCCAGTAGTCAAGCGTGATGTCATCGCCGACCTTTGCATTCTGGTCATCCGCCAGCCACTGATTAATAACGATGCCACCACTTGGTATTGGTCCAAGGGTATCGGTCGCAGTCACCATCGAGTACGGTGTAACGACTTTACCCTTGGTAAGGCGGTTGACAAATGTCGTCAGAGCGGGTTCTGCCCCACGAACGGACAGGCCGGCATCCGCCACATGCGGATCAAGGAAGACACGACCGGTGCGAAGCTCAAAGTGCTTTTTTCCGCTGATGTTCACCGGGCGAACTTCAAGGTCTGCGTCCTCGATGTCCCAGCCACGAAAGAGCGCTTTTGAGAGATCCGCAGCGTTTATAGCGCCGCTTACAGGCTTGCCAAAGAGCAGCATATTGATGCGGCCAGCAAGTCCAACCTGTTTCTGCAACATCTTGAGATCGACGAAAACATTGCGTGGTGCGAGCTGGTTTGCTGCGAAACCAAAGCGTCCAAGCTCGCTGTCCTTTAGTATTCGGCCAACTTTTACACGAAACGTGACGACTGCATCGTCAATGGTTGCAAGAGGCGCATCCCGAGACAACAGCGTTGGTTTTTCCACCGAGAGGATTACTTCATCGCCTAATTTGAGTCCCGCGGCCCGCGCAAGGGCAATATTTACGGTTGCAGTGTCATCCACGGGAACCGGTATCGGACCAGCACTTTTACTCCACTTTGCGAATGCTCCACTCGCAGCAAAGAAGCGGTCGTCGACTCCGTAAACACTGGTATCCCCTGCACGCAGTCGGGCGCTATCTGATGAATCCTGTGTAACAGATCCTTTGAGGGCAAGTACAGGGGCTGTCGGGATACCGCCATCCAATGCGACAGATCCCGCAAGGCTATCGCGGAAATGATGCTCACCTGCGACCATAACGGCAGTAAAGTTTCCAAGGCGTGCATCCACCATGTCCGCAAGGCCGCGGCGAACCGAATCGCCGATGGCAAGGGAACCAGTGATGACGATTGCCGACAGCATGATGCCTGCTGCAAACCAGAGCGACTTTGTCCAGCGGTACCGCAGCGACTGGCTGATATAGCGAAGGTGTGTCACCCGTTGACCTCTACAAGCTTGCCAGCATCCAGGCGGACGATGCGGCCAAGCCGCGCAGCAATCTCCGGTGTGTGTGTGACCACAACCAGCGTAAAGCCATCTTCGCGCTGGAGTTCAAGGAGCAGGTCCAGAAGGGTTTCGGCCGTTGACGCATCGAGGGCGCCCGTAGGCTCATCCGCGAGAACGATATCCGGGTTCTGCAGAAGGGCGCGTACCACGGCAACACGCTGACACTCGCCTCCAGAGAGCTCGGAGGGTTTATGCGATGTACGTTCGGCAAGCCCGACACGTCCAAGGAGGCGATTTGCGCGCGAGACGGCATCCCCGGAAAGGCGTTTGCCTTTCCCTGCAAGCTGCGGGACAAGAACATTTTCAAGAACGGTGAGGTGTGGAATCAGGTGATGTTGCTGGAACACAAAGCCGATATGGTCACGGCGGAAGGCAGCGAGCTCCTTCTCCCCGGTTGGCGGAGCAGAACCATCGTAGGTGACTGTTCCAGCAGTTGGGGTTTCCAGAGTGCCAATGATGTGTAGCAGCGTTGACTTCCCGCTTCCGGATGGCCCAATGATTCCGGTGATGGTTCCTGCAGCAAACGTTACAGACAGACGATCAAGAACACCGATGTCGCTCCCACCGGCTGGTGAAAAGACTTTATCTACGCCGGATACATTAATCGTAACACCCATCTCACACCGCCTTCTTTACTTGGGAAGCAAACGCTGCAATGACACCGGTTGCCATGCTAAGCGTGCAAAATCGCTCCAAAACTGCAGCCCGTCCAACACTTGCCAGAGTCGTTCCGCGGTCAGAAAGGACATCCAGCAAAACACGCTCATAGTCGCCATCTGTGTCATGGTTGAACAGCGCAACTCCCCCGGTTTCCTCAGCCAGCTCGGGGAACGCACCGTGTATCGGCGCCACGACCGGCACTCCACAAGCCAGTGCTTCGATGACATACAAACCAAACGATTCGCCATATAACGCCGGGACGCTCAGGACATCAAATGTCTGCAACAAACGAACCTTTTCATCGACAGACACATTGTCATGGAATGAAACACTGTCGGAAAAACCGGCATCCCGAAGACGACCCTTGATGGCATCAACGTACGCAGTGTCCGCGGCGGTCTTTGTGCCAACAATGACTAAGCGGGCATCCGGGATGGCAGACTTGCACTTGATAAAGGCATCCACGAGGAGATGTAACCCTTTGCCGTAGCACTGGCGTGCAAGGTAACCAATAACATTCCCTGCAGTATGTGGAGCAGGTTTGTAGATGTCTGTATCGACACCATTATGGACAACGTGGACGCGCTCTGGGTCAAGAGATGCCCGTTCAATCATGATGTCCCGATAGGTTCGGCTAACTGCGATAAAGCCATCCACGTTTTTCGAGCGTGCCCTGACTTCATCCCAACAGAGCTCACGGTGCGAGTCCGGGAGCGCATCAAGAAAAGTGTCCTCCCCGTGGAGCGTGCACCAAATCGCCGCGTTGGTTAGTGCACGCAGCCTTCTGGCAATCCCGACCAGGAGTATATTGGAAAGTAGAACAACATCCGGACGCACATCATCCCGAAGCCACGCTCCGAGCCGGTCAAGTTCCTTTACCTGGTGACCATCCTCACCCTTAAGCATTGTCAGCGTCATCGGTCCGAGATCTTTTGCCTGCGTCATCCCGGCGCGCTTTGCCGCACTGGCCAGGGCTTTTGGGGAATCGAACAGCTTGTCAATCCAGCGCGGAGTTTTGCGAAACACCGGGACTGCATGTTGCAGATAGACATTGATGCCGCCCATGTAGACAGCGCTTGTGTTTTCATCCGCGGTATCAAGCGTCGGCGGCAGGTAAAGCGGGACGAAAAGCACATCATGACCGAGGCGTCGCATTTCCTTCGCGAGTGCCTGGTCACGCAGACACGTCCCACAATGAAAGCTTCCTGTTCCCGGTGTCAAGACTGCGATGCGCATTTATCTGTCATCCCCTGCAAATGGTCGTCTTAGGACTAAACGCAATGACTTTGTTGCCAGTTCCCGCCGCTGACGGGCAAACATCATCGCTATCAGATTACCGCGCCGCCGCACTGTATGGAATCGGGTTTATAATCAACCGATTCATGAGTATTCCCGATAACAGCCGCCTCACCTGGCCAGGGCGCAGCGAAATGCCGGTTGACACCAATGCATCGGTATCCGCCATCTACCGATGCGAACATCACCGTATCGGCAATCCCGAAACTTCGACGCGGCTGATTCACGGCGACAACCTTGAGGTTCTCCAGTGTCTGGTGACAGATCAGCCAAAAAGTGTTGCGTGTGTGTATATCGATCCGCCATTTGGTATCGGGACGGTGTTTCGTACATCACATACATCCGGAAGCCGGGACACAACAACAAGTGACCCGATCGCCTATCGTGATCAGTGGAGTGGCGGGATTGAAGGCTACCTGTCGTTTATGCATCCGCGGCTCATACTGCTGCGTGAGCTGTTGACATCCGATGGTGTGATTTTCGTCCATTGTGACTGGCGGGCGAGTGCGCATCTACGTCTCCTGATGGGAGAAGTTTTCGGACCGGAAAATTTCCGAAATGAGATTCTCTGGCGGCGAGCGCCAAACCTTGGAAAGCAAGCAGCATCCAACCAGCTAGGCCGCACCTTCGAAAGTATCCTTCTCTTTAGTCGTAACCCGGGCAAACCACTTCGCGGTCAACATCCCGAAATAACCACGCCCTACCCGCTGACCCGTGCCGGACATCCGAAAGGCTGCTTCTTCGATGAAAACCGAGGTGCCTGGTACACCACCGCGCCGCGGGGTGACTATACAGATGAAAGCATCAAGCGCCTCGATGCAGAAGGTCGCATCCACCGGTCGGCAAGTGGGGCGGTTTACATCAAGTATTTTCTGGAGCAAGCTCCCGATGGCAGCTGGGTCAAGCGGCAGCGTGTAGACACGCTCTGGGATGACACAGCCGTCCGGCCATTACGTCACCGCCCAAAGGCCGAAGACATGGGCTACGATACCCAGAAACCGGAAGGCCTTCTTGAGCGCATCGTCACGTGGGCGACGCTTCCAGGAGACACCGTCCTTGATGCATTTAATGGCTCAGGGACAACGATTACGGTAGCGAGCAAGCTGGGAAGAAATGCAATCGGCATTGATGTCGGTGCGGCATCCATTTCAATCACCCGTAGACGGCTCCGGGAGTTGTCAAACATCGACCTGTCTGTTGAAGCGTGTTCACTGCCTACACTTGATGTGGCGACATTTGAGCTAACAGCAGTGTGCGTGGATGCGGCTGATGGCGAAGTACACGTGTCTCTGGAAGGGACCGATATCGAAATCGTTACCGCCTGGGGCATCGGCTTGGAAACACAGAATATATGGGAGTGCATTTGGTATTCGGGGATTATTCGGGCAGCTGAAATCCCGATGAGTGCTCAGATTCGCATCCCGGATGGCACCACGCCTAACCTACTCACCGTTCACATCGAAGCGGAACAGAATAACTTCACGGTTCCTGTCCATTATCTACCAGAGATGCCATGACCGCGTTGCCACGACATAGATACCGAGGAGCAGATTTGTGACAGCATGCATCACCACGCAGGCTCCAACGGATTTAGTCCGTCTTAGCAGCTGATCAGTCAGCAATGCGTACGCAACGGCTGCCAGCCACTCTGGATGTATCGATGTAAACGCGGCTGTTACGACGCCAGTTGCGATCCATGAATGGTTACCAGCGATGACTTTGCGGTAGTCATCCATGTTGTCGATATACCGAACGAGGAAACCGCGCCAGAAGAGCTCCTCAATCAACGGTACAACTGCAGCAAGACCAATGAAGCGCGTGGTAATCCACAGCATTCGCAAACTATCATCGGGAATTGCTGTGAATGGATTGAAGCTGCTTCGGCTCCCGATATGTGGGTATGGAATCTTCTCAATACCAATCCAGAGGGCGATGCCAACAACGCCGAAGATAGCACCGGTGACGATGGTCTTGTGCGATGCGGTTAGCTCTGGTTTCCAAGACTTGGCCGTAAGTCCAAGGACAAGTATCACGATAGCAATCTTGGCGATATAGGCGAACGGGTACAGGTTAGCTGGAAGTTTGCCCTCAACAACGTTCAATACGATGAACAGAATCATCGGGGCGACTAGACCGTAACTGGACTTAAGCAGGTTCATACAGTCTGTATTGTCGGTGTTATCCCTGAGTAAGTTCAGGTAAGAACAGCTGAGATTCCATTGATCACCCGTACCAGATATCCATGGAGCATAAGGGGTGCCGCAATGTCATCGGCAGTAACTGTTTCGCCAGTTGCCATCCGGTTCAGAACGGTCCAGAGCTGGTCCTCGCATGATTTATGGTCGGCCTCATAGCCAGCGAGGTCAACCGCCAGGGCTGCACAGTCAGCAGGTTCCCCCATCTGAATGTCCATCAGCGTTTCCTGCGTCTCCAATATTCTCGCAAAGAGTGTGGCGGGCGGCTGTTGGTGCCGGAGGTCGTGCAGCTCAACATTGAATGTCTGCTTGAGAATATACGCTGCTCTCGAGAAGACATCCGATAGCCGCTTCGCCGCATCCGAGACGAGCATGCTTGCAAGCTCAGCATCTGCCTGCACATCCATGCCGGCTGATGAAAAGCGGTCGGGATGAAACTTCAGCGTCAGTCGTCGCTCTGCTGAGCGGACATCGGTCAGGGATGCGTTTATAGCGACCCCTAGTACCGTAAAGCAGTCATCCTGCGGACTGGGAAACGTCGTCGGGTTCACTTGAGTGTAAACGATGTTCCGCAGCCACAGGAACGGACAGCCAGTGGGTTTTGGAAGGTGAAACCACCTTCCATCAGATTCTTGATGTCGTAATCAAGCGTGGTCCCGCGAAGGTACTTGGCACTCTTGATGTCGACCACAAAATCGATGCCATCCTGCGAGTAAATGCCATCGAATTCTTCATCAGGATCGGTTTCCCAATCGATGACATACGACAGGCCGGAGCAGCCTCCGCCTCGTACACCAAGGCGGAGGAACTGTCCCTGTTTGCCAAGTCGTTCTTTTTGTCGAAGGACTTGTTTGATGGCACGCTCCGTTAGGACGACTGGCGCATCACCGATAGCAACATCCATGGCTACTCTGCAATACCATTCTTCTGGCGGTAGTCGGCGATGGCAGCTTTGATGGCATCTTCAGCGAGAACGGAGCAGTGGATTTTCACAGGTGGGAGAGCCAGTTCTTCCACGATGTCTGTGTTCTGCAACTGAAGCGCCTCTTCCAGGGTCTTTCCTTTTACGAGCTCGGTGGCAAGGCTTGAGGATGCAATCGCAGAGCCACATCCAAAGGTCTTGAACTTTGCATCTTCAATTACGCCATCGGCATTGATTTTGAGCTGTAACTTCATGACATCGCCGCATTCAGGTGCGCCGACGATTCCCGTACCGACTGTAGTGTCAGACTTATCAAACGAGCCGACATTGCGTGGGTTGTTGTAGTGGTCAAGGACCTTATCACTGTATGGCATTTCTGTATTCCTTCTAAATAACGTGTTCGTCGATAGTTTGAAAAGCAACTAGTGTGGTTGCCACTGAACGGTCGAGAGATCAACACCTTCGAGGTGAAGTTCCCAGAGCGGAGACATCTCACGCAGTCTGGCGACTTCGGAGATGACCTTGTCCGTAACCCACTCAACCTCTTCCGCTGTTGTAAAGCGGCCAAGTCCGAAGCGCAGGGAGCTGTGCGCGAGTTCATCCCCAACGCCGAGCGCTTTCAGCACATAGGATGGCTCAAGCGATGCACTCGTACAGGCTGAGCCGGATGACAGAGCAACATCGCACAGGCCCATCAGCAGGCTCTCCCCTTCGACGAAGCCGAAGGAAATATTGAGCAGTCCTGGGAGGCGATGCTCGCGGTTGCCATTGACCTGACATTCAGGAATCTCGGCGAGTAGACGGGCTTCCATGTTGTCGCGGAGTTCCTTGAGTCGGGCGGCATCGGCGGACATTTCGGCCTGACACAGTGCAGCAGCTTCGCCGAATCCAACGATTCCAGTCACATTCAATGTCCCAGACCGGAAGCCACGCTCGTGTCCACCGCCATCGATCTGCGCTGACAGGCGGACGCGTGGTGCACGGCGGCGAACGTAGAGTGCCCCGATTCCCTTGGGACCATACATTTTGTGTGCGGTGAACGATGCGAGATCAATCCCGAGTTCTTCAACATTGAATGGAATCTTCCCGACAGCCTGAGTGGCATCCGTATGGAAGATGATGCCCCGCTCTTTGCAGATTGCACCTATCTCACGGATTGGCTGCAGGACGCCGATTTCATTGTTCGCCGCCATCACGGAAATGAGAATCGTCTTGTCCGTAATGGCAGCCTTGAGTGCATCGATATCAATGAGTCCGGTTTCATCCACTTCGAGATACGTGACCGATTTTCCCGTTGCTTCAAGGTGCTTGCAGGTATCAAGAACGGCTTTGTGTTCCGTTACCACCGTGATGATGTGATCGCCTTTCTCGGCATACATCTCAGCAATGCCCTTGATTGCGAGGTTATTAGACTCGGTTGCTCCACTTGTGAAGACGATTTCGCGCGGGTCTGCACCGATCAGGAATGCAACCTGTGCCCGTGCTTTGTCGACAGCTTCTTCTGCTGCCCAGCCAAATGGGTGCGATTTGGATGCAGCATTTCCGTAGGTGTTACTAAAGAACGGGATGATGGCATCGACGACCCTTGGATCAGTCCGGGTGGTTGCGTTGTTATCAAGATAGATAGGCAGAGTTACGCTCATTGATTTGCTTTCATTGGTTGGAACTGGTTCCCGCCACGGGGGCAAGACTCAGGATTGTTGAATCGGCATAGCGATCGCCAAGATGGTTATAGTCGGTCCGCATAACATCGGCGATGGATGTCTCCGCCAGGAGACGCGCCAGCTCACTTTGTATCTTTGCGAGCGGTCCTCGGAGATGGCATTTGGATGCTTGCGGACATCCACCGCTGGTTTCCCAGCACTGAGCAATCGCAAGCGGACCATCCACAGCTTCGACAACCGAGCGAACGGAGATGTTCACAGGCTCCCGGATCAGGCGATACCCTCCTGTAGGTCCAGCCATGCCATCAACCAGACCAGCTTTTGCCAACGTCTGCATGACCTTTGCGAGCATCTCAACCGGGATTTCATAATGCGCTGCGATACGGGCAGGCCCGACGCGCTCACCTTCCGGCTTGGATGCCAGAAACGATAGCGCGAGGAGTGCGTAATCTGCTTTCTTTGTAAAAGTAAACATAGCCCGAATCCTTGGATGAATCACCGACCCACAGAATCACCGATTCTTTTCATCCGTATATTACCCGCATGGGTTACGTATTTCATAGCGGATAGCGTTGGCTGTTCATGAATTTGCAGATGCTGTACGCCACGAATTTGAGAGGACGTTATTTGCACCTAAAATCTGCCCCGTGCTATACTTCGGGTGCATCAGACCGCGCGATGGCACCGCCTACGACATAGGGTAACCGTATGTATGTCAGGAATCGGATTTAATTGTGCGGTAAGCGGCATTGTGCACTGGCCTTGCGGTATGAACCGATGGCCCAGAAGAGGGATATGCACGTATGGCAATGACGGCGAAGAAGTCGGTTGTCGACATCCTGTTGGAAAAGCGTCTGATAACTGCTGAACAGGCAGATCAGGCCCGTGCCGCAGGTGGTGACGTTCGTAAGTTTTTGACAGACAAAGGTTTTGCTGTCGAGACAGATATATACGCAGCCTGGGCTACATCCGAGGGTCTGCCCTTTGTCGACCTTAATAAGCACAAGCCGGAATCATCTGCTCTCAATGTAGTCCCTCAGGCGATTGTTGAGAAGCACAATGCCATTCCTGTGCGTAAACAGGAAAACGTCCTCTATGTTGCGATGGTCGATCCCCGCAACATTGTTGCTGTGGATGATATCCGCGTAGCTTCGAAGCTGAATGTTCGTGCAGTCGCTGCCGCACCTGGAGATATCGCAGCCGCCATCAAGTCGAACTACGCTGGTTCCGTGTCAGCAGCCCCGGCATCCGTTGTTACCACGACCGGAGTGACTTCCGGTGGTGGAAAAGGCATGGAAGCCCTGAACTTGAGTTCTCTGCAAGGGCTCATGACAGAAGCATCTGTTGGCCGTAATGCGGTAGCAGAAGACGATGGAGCGGGTGAAGAGGATGCTGATAAGGCTCCGGTTGTTCGCCTGGTAAATGCTATTCTCGTCCAGGCCATTGACACAGGTGCATCGGATATTCATATCGAGCCTAACCGCCGTAATGTACGTGTCCGGTATCGCATCGATGGAGTTCTCCGCGAAATTATGCCTGTCCCCAAGCTTCTGCAGGGACCGGTGATTGCCCGTTGTAAGATTATGGCCGAAATGAACATCGCTGAGCGGCGTGTCCCTCAGGATGGTCGTATTGCATTACGCCACACAAACAAAGACTACGACATGCGTGTATCGTGTCTGCCATCGCTGTACGGCGAAAAGATTGTTATGCGTATTCTCGATAAGTCATCGACGCAGATTGGTCTTGGCCGCCTTGGCTTCCAAAACCATATTCAAGCGACGATTGAATCGTTGGTCGCACAGCCTAACGGTATGTTGATCGTTACGGGTCCAACGGGTTCGGGCAAAACGACGACACTTTATTCCATCCTGAACAAGCTAAACGTAGCGGATGTAAACATCGTTACCGTTGAGGATCCGGTTGAGTACGAACTCACCGGTGTTACCCAAGTTCAGATCAACAAGAAGGCCGGTTTGAACTTTGGAAGTGCACTGCGTTGCTTCCTACGTCAGGACCCGGACATCATCATGGTCGGAGAAATGCGCGACCTTGAAACGGCCGACATTGCGATTGAATCGGCGCTTACGGGTCACTTAGTGCTTTCGACGCTTCACACTAACGATGCACCGTCTGCAACGCTCCGTCTTGCTGACATGGGAGTTGAACCCTTCCTTATCTCAGCGACACTGATTGGTATTCTTGCGCAACGCCTTTGCCGTACTGTCTGTGCAAACTGCGTCGAGGACTACATGGAAGTGGCAGCTACACTGGCGTCTTTCCACTATGATCAGTCAGACCCGGACAAGCCGGTCCCACTGAAGCGTGGTCGCGGCTGTGATGTCTGTGGTGGAACTGGCTTCAAGGGCCGTTCCGGTGTCCATGAGCTGATGACGATGAACGACGAATGTTCCGAGCTCGTCGTTCGGCGTGCGACATTGGTTGACCTGAAAGAGGCAGCACGCCGCAATGGTTATCGTGAGATGCGCGAGGATGGGCTGGATAAGATTCTGATGGGAGCCACGACGCCCAAGGAAGTCGCCCGCGTGGTCTTTACCGCAGGTCACTAAGACCTGTCGATTCACTCTTCGGGCCCGCCCAGTGCGGGCCCTTTTCTAGACGGAGGCAAGTAGAGCAATGTCAGTTGTTGGACCTACAGATACACCACAACCCGCACGTATGGAAGGCGGCGGAGGAAGACTCCGCTCACTGGAAGATGCACACATCGATGAGCTGCTTCACCTTGTCCACGACACAAAGGGGGCTTCCGACTTGCACATTGCCGTTGGCTTACCTCCGGTAGTGCGCGTCGATGGAAAGCTCTTGATGGCACCTTATGAGGCTTTCTCGCCGCAGACATCGCAGAGAATCGTCTACGATATTCTTACAGATGAGCAAATCCAAAAGTTTGAGTCCACGTTTGAGCTCGACTTTTCCTATGCTCTTGGACGTACATCGCGCTTCCGTGTAAACGTTTTCCGCGATAAAGGAACCGTGGCAGCTGCTTTCCGTACAATTCCTACGAAAATCCCTACCCTTGCCGACCTCAACCTCCCTGCAGTCGTTGAAAAGCTGACCCACATCACCCGTGGACTCATTCTGGTTACAGGACCAACGGGTTCAGGTAAGTCCACGACACTTGCGGCGATGATCAACTCCATCAACCTTGGCCGGTCAGAGCACATCATCACCATTGAAGATCCGATTGAGTACCTTCACTCACACAAAATGTCGGTGATCAACCAACGTGAGTTGGGACAGGATACAAAGACCTTCCCTAACGCACTTCGTGCTGCTCTCCGTGAAGACCCTGACGTAATCCTGGTCGGTGAGATGCGTGACCTTGAAACGATGCAGATGGCTGTTTCCTCCGCTGAAACGGGCCACCTTGTTTTCGCCACGCTGCACACCAACTCCGCGGCAACAACGGTTGACCGTATTGTTGACTCCTTCCCACCTGGACAACAGGAGCAAATTCGTCTGCAGCTCTCAAACAACCTGCAGGCTGTAATGTGTCAGCAGCTCCTTCCACGTATCGGTGGTGGACGTGCCTGTGCACAGGAGATCATGATTGCAACGCCAGCTATACGCAACCTGATTCGTGAAGCCAAGGCACACCAGATTACATCTATGATTCAGACATCCGGTGCACTCGGAATGCAGACGATGGACATGTGTCTACGTGACCTTGTTGTGCGTGGACAGATCACACGTGATCTCGCATTGCAGCGCGCTATGAACCGGACTGAGCTTGAGAATATGCTGATGCAGACTGAACTCACGGCACAAAGCACCAGTGGAGGTGGCGTCCCGCGACGCTGATACATCTCCGTCAAATACGTCATAGAGCCCACAGGATAGTTCCTGCGGGCTTTTCTTTTACCTGTCCTGTTGCGGCCCAAAAGTGAACTCGCTCATTCGTGCCCATGATGTAACGGACTCCCTAATTGATAGGCTGCAATAGGTACACAAGAAAAGAAAACCCCTCCAAACACACCGTCTGGAGGGGCATCGATGTACGACAGCGAGACTAGTTACGCGCTTTGCCGTCGACCTTTGGCCGGGATGGAGCATTTCCGACTGCAACGGCTGTCGCATGTACCGTACGCGCCACTTTCGTCAGCTTGTCATAGTCAATCTTCTGGGCCTCATCACCAACCTGGTGATAGTCCTCATGAACACCATCGAAGTAGAAGATAATCGGAATCCCCTTCTTCGCGTAGTTATAGTGATCAGACCGGAAGTAGAAACGGTTTGGGTCATCCGGAGCATCGTAACGGAAGTCAAAGTTGAGCTTCAGATAGCCGGCATTGACACCATCTGAAATCTTTCCAAGCTCCGAGCTGAGCATCCGGGATCCGATGACATAAATGCCGTTTGGTCCAGAGAGCTCAGCATTACGACGGTCCTGATCTCCCGCTTTTTTGGAACGGCCAATCATATCGATGTTTAGCTGTGTGACGATACTGTCAATGGGTACCGTTGGATGGTCTACAAAAAACTCAGACCCCCAAAGTCCCTTCTCCTCACCACAGTGCCAAACAAAAATCAGCGAGCGTTTCGGCTTTGGTCCTTTTGCAAATGCTTCTGCAATCTGAAGAACACCCGTGGTGCCCGAACCATCATCGTCTGCGCCATTGAAGATACGGTCCGTGCCTTCAGGTGCATTGTTTCTCACACCAACATGGTCGTAGTGTGCCCCGATCGCAACGTACTCGGACATTAGCTTCGGATCGCTGCCTTCGATGATGCCAATCACGTTTTGCGTTCGTTGCCGGGTAATGTCACGGGTCACCGTAAACTGGGCAACTTTTGCTGGAGCGAAAGCCTTACCTTTGGCTGCTTTACTGTCTGTTGCCGTTGGAAGGTCCATCCCTTCCCCGTTGACAAGACTTGCACTCACTGTCGGGCTGACGGCTATGGTCGGAACTGCTGGCACGACCTCTGCAGGATCCTGAATGCGACCAAAGTTTGCACGGCTGTTTGCCTGCTCAAACTGGCGGACTCTCTGCTTCCAGGTTCCCTCGTCTCCAGAGGTTAGGATGACGATTCCAACGGCTCCCATTTTCTGAGCAACCACTGCCGGCGGGAAGTAATCCACACCCGATTTTCCGTCTTTCCAAGGCATATCCGGTGGCAGCGATGTGGAAACAACGAGAACTTTTCCCTTCACATCCAGACCATCATACGGATCAACACCCTTGGACTTCCACTGCCAGCCGTGACCGACATAGACCATCATTCCCTTGGCATCACCGCGGTTGAATGATCCCGCACTGGTTTGTGCCGCCACAAAGTCATCGGTGTACTTCAGAACGCGACCATCAACGGATGCCATGGTTTTTTCTTTGTCAAGGCGGGCGCGTGTCAGAAAGATGTCCTGGAAGTAAGTTCCCTTGTCCCCGCCCGGCTTTACACCAAATTTCTTCATATTGAATGCTAGAAACTCGGCTGCCGCATCAAGGCCGGGACTTGGCGTATCTCGCCCCTGAAGGGCATCACTTGCAATGAACGTTAGGTAATCGCGTGCAGCTGCTGGCGTGATAATGGAGTCCGCGGCCTTGCGATAGGCAGCGGTGCCGGGCATCGACGGAGCGACCGCTTTATTCCCCTTCGGAGGGGCACCGACGGCCGGGAGCAAGAGCGATAGCGAAAGGGCAAGAGGGATGATTTGCATGTTTTAGATCTCAGAGAAAAAGAATTTGTTGAATGGAATCGGACGATATTCGTAGGCTGGAGGATCAACAAGGGTCATCTTGTAACCAAGACCAGCAAGGAAAGTTGCAACCCGCTCGTGCAACTC
>CAZSGJ010000014.1:0-4665 GCA_964606305.1 uncultured Armatimonadia bacterium | reverse complement strand
GTCGTAGGCCTGCTGCATGTAATCCCGGCGCTCGCTGGGTTCAAATGCGATGACGTGCCCACTGTTACCGGCCTCACGAGCCATCAGAAGCGTGAAATAGCCCTCGGCAGCACCGATATCGACACATACAGCCCCGGGCTTAATGGCCTTAATCAGCCAGTCCATCTGAGCGACTTCATAAATGCCACGCCATGTTTGCGTATCTCGGACAAAGTCAAAGTAAGCAACCATCCCCTTCATAGGGCCGCCAATAAACTTGGCCTTACGCATCCCTTTTCCGAACAGGATACCTTTGATGGTCTTTGCGACGGACGGCATGAACACTACCCCAACACGGTGGTGCGGCACTGGTTTTCACCAGCCGTGTCAACATATTTGACACGCTAACCGTAGGCTATTGCACCATGTAGCCGGGGAAAGTACCAGTCCCACTCGGATCCCTCGGAAACAAACGGGTTCCGTCTGGCCCTCTCCTTTACAATCGATACCCGCTGATACACTTAGTGGGAACGCAGATTGTTTACGTATCGTAAATACCGGATTGGAGACTACTATGGAAAAATGTACTGGATGCGGAGGCGGTATTCCGGAAAGTGCACGATTTTGTCCCTTGTGCGGAAAAGCGATTGCCCCGTCCGCACCTGCTCAGGCATTTGGCAAACTTGCTAATCCTTCTGCCGCTTCTGAGCCAGTATCACCGGTAACACAGCCTTCAGTAGCTCCTCAGGATCCGAAAAAGTGGATTATTGGTGGAGTTGCAGCGCTCGGCTTGCTTGGCCTCGGTGCATTTTTAGCGAAAACCGCCGGGCTACTCGGTTCCCAACCGACGACGACCAAAAGCACTGCCATCCTTGCACCACCACAGACACAGACAGCCTCTGCTCCTGTTCTGCAGGCTCCCACAACTGATGCTCCACAGGCTCCCGTACTGACACCACCAAGTCAGTCTGGTATTCCGATGCCAGAAGATGTGATTGCATACTTACGATGGCTAAAGCAATACCATGCTGATTTGCGGCAGCTGTCTGCATCACTCGAGGGGGTCGCAATGCAGATCATTCCCACGATGACGGTGAATGGTTATAATCAGCTCTTTAGTGAAGATGAAAACCGAATCAATGTCCCTGGTCAGGATCAAACACGGGGTCGTCTTTTGGAGGTTACATCCCAGCTGAATCAAATGGCAGCGCGCTTTAACGGAGTTCGCCCGCCCGATCCCTGTGCTCCGCTTGCTGGTCAATATCAGCAATCAATGAACCTGCATTTGCAGCAGATTGCAAAGTTGGCTACGTTGTTACAGAAGATAATGGAAAATCCTGCAGATGCTGCATCGCTTCTTCCAGAGCTGACAGCTGAAATGGGGTCAAAATCGATGTCCGGTCAGGCGGACAGTGCTGTAAAGGGAGCTGACCAACAGCTCAATACCTTACGTGAGCGCTACATTGACATCCCAAGTGATATCAACCGTGGAACATTCCAAATTGACACTCTGGACAGTGGTCTGAATGCCGGAAAACTTCTCGGTGGCAAGGGCCTGGGCCTGTAAAGGTTCACATCAGAGACTCACCCCCGCATGTTGGTGCGGGTAGGGATTTAAGATAACAGAAAGGCCCCCCGGAGTCCGGGAGGCCTTTTATCATTTACGAGGCTCTAGCCCTAGAAGCGATATGCAACACGGAGCTGCGAACCGCTGAAGTTCATTCCCTGCGCTTCATTGATTGATGTCACATCGTATTCAAGCGCCCAGCCATCGTTACGCTCGTAACCCACGAGAAGCTTCGCACCAAAACGACCGCTGGTTCCACCACTTTGCAGTGAGTAAAAACCAAGACCACCGCCGTAATAGAAGCGATCCGACGAAACAGGGCTGCTGACATAGGCACGTACCTGCGCACCTACGCCAACGCGGCGTACTGAGTCACGTCCTGCGCCGATGCTTACCAACCTGTCCCGCCATGAGTAGTCCAGATAGGCTCCGGTGATTGTCGGGAGCTTGGATGTCGACTTTTTGAAGTCGTACGACACGCCAAAGGATGCGTTTGTATTCGCACTACCATCGGTCGGACGTAGCACACCAGCGAGAACACGAAGCGGTCGCTGGACAGTAACCTGATCTGCCATTATCACGGGGTGCGATACCGAAGTCGATGCCAATGCGGCCACCAAGAGGGTCATCATCGTAAGATACTCCTAGTCCTGAATGCCCATCAGTATATCAAAGAGGCGTTGGTCCAACTGTTCGTATGGCAATGCCTGCGCCGTAATGCTATCGACATCGAACTGTTTCGACTGGATTGCATTGGCCCGCTCCGGTGTGTACTCGCCAAGAAGCGCCTCGGACTCCGCGCAGCTAGGATTCAGTTGAGCAAGCAACTCCTGAACGACAGGGTCAGCATCGAAGATACGTGCCTTTTCCTTCAGGATTAGATACGAGCGCATACATCCCTTGGCAAAGCCAAGGATATCTGCATCATCAGATGCTGTACGCAGCGGATGCGCATCGAAGTGGAGCGAGCCCTTATAGCCGTAATTCTCCAGCATCCGGACGAGGAAGAACGCATTCTTGGCATCCTCCTGGCCAAAGCGAAGATCCTGATCAAACCGCCCAGGCTTTTGGCCATTGAGGTCGATATGGAAGAGTTTTCCAGCCTCGAGTGCCTGTGCAACCGCATGATAGAAGTTGAGGCCAGCGATGGTTTCGTGAGCAACCTCAGGATTGACACCTACCATGCCGGAATGCTTAAGCGTCGCAATGAAGCCAAGCATCGCACCGGTTGTTGGCATGTAGATATCACCGCGTGGCTCATTTGGTTTGGCTTCAAGCGCAAACTTGTAGTCATATCCTTGTGCGATGGAATATTCACAGAGGAAGTCCATGGCCTCACGCATACGCTTGGATGCTACGACTGCATCCTTGCCAGCATCTACCTCAGCGCCTTCACGTCCACCCCAAAACACGTACACCTTCGCACCAAGCTCATGCCCGACATCCATTGAACGCATGGTTTTTTGAAGCGCAAACGCACGGACCTTTGGGTCATTGGATGTAAACGCACCATCGCGGAAGATAGGGTGCGTAAACAGGTTTGTCGTTGCCATCGGGACACATAGTCCGGTGTCATGCAACCGTTGCTTGAACTCAGCAATGATGCGATCCTGTTCGGCAATGGACTTACCGAACCCAAGGAGGTCATGGTCATGGAGGTTTACACCGTAGACTCCAAGGTCCGACAGCTTGTCGAGCATTGTCAGAGGGTCGTAGCCGGGACGTGTTGGCTCTCCAAATGGATCACGACCGTTGTTCTGCAACGTCCAGAGACCGAATGTAAACCGATCAGACTTTTGAGGGGTAAAGAGCGACATCGCTGGCATCCTTGTAGTACGAAGTGTTGACAGGGAATTCCACCATCACACCGCATAGTCTACAGGTTGCTTAACGGCTATCCCCACTGCATAGCTCACGATAGAGTTTCATAATCTTCCGAACGTACCCTTGTGTCTCTCGATACGGCGGAATCCCTCCCCAGCGGCGCACTGCTCCCATACCGGCGTTATAGCTCGCAAGTGCAAGGGCGAGGTGATTGTCGTTTGCCTTATCAAAATCATTCGATTTGCTGTACTTGTTCAAGCGTTCTTTGATGAGATAGATTCCGCCGGCAAGGTTTTGGACAGGATCGTAGGGATTGGACAGACGGAGCCGCTTCACCTCATCCGGCATCAACTGGATAAGTCCCATCGCACCTTTATGACTGGTTTCGGTAATCCGAAAGTCGCTCTCAGCGACGACCGTGGCGACTGCGAGGCGTGGATCGAGGTCATATTCTTCCGAAAAGCGGAGTATCCCGTAGGTAATCTGGTCAGCTTGCGTGTCAGAGAGGCGTTTGTTGTGTCGTTTGATGTAGCCTTTGTAGCTTGCAAATACCGCCTGACTCTTTGGTGATAAGGCGGCACGAAGTCTTGCGATGGATCCGACCAAGCCGGGTTTTGGTGTTGACCCGGATGACACTTTGTTCGGTAACGGCTTACTGACGGATTTGGGTGGGGTAATGCGCCGTTCAGCTTCCAGCCACCGTGCTTCAGCGCGGAGACGTTCCTCGAACCAACGTGCTTCGCGCAAGGAAATGTCAGCCGCGCTCGCGACGGCAATCACTGTCAGCGGAGGTATTCCTGAAAGGACACCTTCAGCATCGCTCTTGCTGACGGTCGCCAAGACGCGAACCTGACTCCCCGAGTGCAGCCAAACTGGCTGGACGGAGATTGTCAGACGCACCGTCGCCCCATCCGGAAGGGACAAGATCAGGACGGCATCGTCATCATCGCCGGCTACAATCCCCGTAAGTCGCCCCTCCAGCTCGAAAGGTACATCAGGTGGGATACGAAAGTCGCGGGATGATGCAACAAAGGAACCTTGTTTCCATCCGCTGGCACGGCGCTGCGCCAAATATTGGTCAGTTGGAGATTGCATTGGTCTGGCCACCTCAACGGGGAAAAGCGCAAATGAAAACGTCCGATGAGAACAGGAATCGATACGGAGAGACAGGGATTCGAACCCTGGGTAGGATTTGACCCCTACAACCACTTAGCAGGCGGCCGCTTTCGTCCACTCAGCCATCTCTCCACAACAATCCACCGTCCTCAACGGACATGTAGGAATATCATGTGGAT
>CAZSGJ010000013.1:0-48253 GCA_964606305.1 uncultured Armatimonadia bacterium | reverse complement strand
ACCAACGCGGCGCTTCGATTGGCACCTCAAACCAAAATGCAAATGTCAGAACCGGCTGTAACTCCAGCTAATCGCATTGCCATTTTCATATGGCATCACTCCGTGGAAAGGTCGCGGATCGTCATCGAAGACAAGGGGGAGAAAGTATCTGTCGCCCGGCCAAAGTGGTAGGTGTCCATTCACCAGTTCATCAATTGGCTTCCACAACAGGTCGCCTTCCGGGTTGCCAGACAGGACATCACCTGTAAATGCATGAATCACAAAAATAAACCCAAGCCAATCCTCACCGTGCTTGCCAAACCCCGGCCAAGAGACTGTGCCGCGCAATGTCATCCCGGTGACCGTGATACCAGCCTCTTCGTACAGCTCGCGAACCATGCATGCCCCGATATCTTCACCAGAATCCACTTTCCCGCCGAGCCCATTCATTTTCCCAAGAGCCTGATCCTCCGGACGCTTGTTGCGGTGGATAAGCAGCACATTACCCTGACCATCAATGACATAGCCCAGAGTCGCAGTAATTGGTGTATATGGCATGCGGAAAGCATACCCCCGCGCCCGATGTTGGGCTACAGGTATACTTCGTGCGAAATGTCGCAGCCTGTCCTCTCCATCCGGAACATTACAAAATCCTACGGAGACTTTTTGGCACTGAATGACGTTTCGCTTGACCTTCACTCCGGTGAAATTCACGCAGTCTTGGGTGAGAACGGAGCCGGAAAGTCAACCCTGCTCAACATTCTCGCAGGGATGACACAAGCAACCAGAGGATCTGTCTACCTAAAAGGGCAAGAGGTACGATTTACATCAGCGGTTGATGCAGGCAAAGCAGGCATTGGGATGGTGCATCAGCATTTCATGCTTGTGCCAACGCTGTCCGCGATGGAAAATCTGATCCTTGCTGATATGGTCGAGCAGCGACATTGGTTTGGCTGGCCAGCCAGAAATGTGCGCGACCGAATCGGGACTCAGGCAGCATCCTTTGGCTGGGATATCAACTTTGATACAACGATTGATGCCCAAACGGTCGGAGCACAGCAACGCCTCGAGATCCTCAAAGCGCTTCAGGGCGATCGCAGCGTTCTCCTCCTCGACGAACCAACGGCCGTCCTTACGCCTGGTGAACTCCCTGGTTTCTTTGACACGATTAGGGCAATTGCCGCAGCAGGAACAGCGGTCGTAATCATCACCCACAAGCTGGATGAAGTGATGGCAGTCGCCGACAAAGTCACTGTCCTTAGACGAGGGATGGTCGTTCACCAATGCTCGACCCGTGGAACGTCTGTCAATGATTTGGCGCGGGAAATGGTCGGAGACACATCCGATGCCTTTGTAGTGCTCACGACCACCAACGCGCATCGAGAACAAACGCAGGTGGGCGATATTCGTGTTTTGCTGACCGATGCTGAAACGACCGTCGGAGATTCAGTCCTTCGAAATGGCAACCTTACGATTCGTTCAGGTGAGATTTTCGGGATTGCTGGAGTCGATGGAAACGGTCAGGGTGCACTGGCAGCTCTGCTGACGGGAAATGCCACATTGACTTCGGGCAGGTTGGCAATCAATGGAATGGAAATAGCCCCCCATCAACGCGTCTCGCCGCAGACCTTTCTTGCCAATGGCGTTTCGTATATCCCAGCCGACCGCCAGCTGGATGGCCTTGTTATGTCAATGTCCATCGCAGACAACATCGTGCTCGATCGGCTGAAGGATGCCGCCTTTACGCGCTACGGGATGCTGATTGACCGCCGTGCAATCGGTACGTTCGCTGATCATGAAGTCGAGCGGTTTGACATTCGTCCAGCCGATTCATCAAGGATCGTGAGCTCGCTCTCGGGCGGAAATCAGCAAAAAGTAGTTATCGCACGGGCACTGAGCCGAAACCCGAAGGTGATGGTCGCGGTGAATCCAACGCGTGGACTCGATGTCGGCGCGATTGCATACGTTCACCGGGCGCTCCGCAAAGCTGTTGCCGAGGGCTGCTGTGTCGTGTTGATCAGCACAGAGCTTGATGAAATCCTGGCACTCTCTGACAGAATTTCTGTGCTGTACGATGGTCGCCTGAGCGAAACGCTTCCCGGCGGGGTAAGTAAGGTTGAACTTGGTCGCCTGATGGGCGGTGCTAACCAATGACAAAGCCCTCTTTGCTGTCTATTTGTAATGCCATTATCTGGATGCTGATCGCAGCGGCAACCTGCGCCGGTATCGTGCAGATAGCCGGTGCATCTCCAGTAGCAGTGTCACAAGCTCTTATTCAAGGCGCGACTGGGACGCAGTACAACATCAGCAACACACTGGTTCAGACCATTCCCCTGCTGATAACCGCGCTCGCAGTCATCGTTGCGTTTCGTGCAGAAATGTTCAACATCGGGGTTGAAGGACAGTTTCTCCTTGGTGCAGTGCTCGCCTGCTGGGCGGGCCAGCTCGCGCTACCCGGACCTGTTGCACTCGTTTTCACATTAGTTGCATCGATGCTAGGCGGGGCATTGTGGGCACTCATTCCAGCCCTGATGCTTCATTTTCGCGGCGTGCAAGTGGTGCTCAGCAGCTTAATCATGAACTTCATCGCGGTGCAGGTCATTGCATGGATGGTTCGTGGTCCCTTGCAGGAAGCCGTGCGAGAATATCCACAGTCAGACCCGATTCGCGCAGCAGCGGAGCTGCCGAAGATTGTTGCAGGCCTGCAACTCCACGGAGGATTGTGGATTGCCCTAATCGTTGCTGTGTTCTTTGATGTTTTGTTACGATTCACGGTCTTTGGACAACACCTTCGGGCTGTCGGAAGTGGACTGCGTGCATCGAAGACGATGGGTCTACCGGTAAGTCGAATTCTGGTAAGTACCGTTCTAATCAGTGGCGCACTGGGAGGTCTGGCGGGTGGAATCCAGATTTCCGGTGTCACCCATTTTCTCGCAGACCCCTATTCGAAAGGCTACGGTTACACTGCAATCGCCGTAGCATTGCTTGCGCGTCTCTCACCGCTGGGTGCCATCCCTGCTGCGCTTCTCTTCGGTGCTCTGACCAGTGGATCTTCGGCCGCACAGTCAGCAGGGATACCTGTTGTCGTTCTGCAGGTGATCCAAGCAGTTATTTTGCTATCTATCCTTGGTGCACGATACACAAGCACAAAGATCAGCCTCAAGGGGTCCAGACCATGAGCATGGTCACCGATATCATCACCTATGCCGCCCCGGTTGGTCTAGCATGCTACGGAGGGCTGATTAGCGAAAAGGTCGGGATTGTACAGATATCTCTCGAGGGAATGATGCTGATTGGTGCACTTGCCGCTGTGATCGCAACCAGCCTTACAGGAAGTCCTTTCATTGGTATCCTTGCCGCGATGCTCTGTGCGCTTCTCACCGCGGCCCTCCACGGAGTTTTCACTCTCCTGATGCGCTCCGACCACGTCATCGTCGGTACAGCAGTCAATTTTTTGGCAATCGGCATCACAGGTGTCCTCTCGCGTACCCTCCAAAAGTCAAACCCGACGATTCTCAAAGCGCAAAGCCTTTCGCCTGTACTCTTTGGGATGAATGTCCTTACACTTCTCTTCCTCTTACTCATTCCGGTTCTCTGGTGGTTGCTATACCGGACGCGTCTCGGAATTGGACTTACGGCTACAGGTGAGCATCCCAAAGCAGTCACGGCGGCGGGCTACAACGTGTTTCACTACCGATTTTTCTCAGGACTTGGATGTGGCGCTCTATGCGGGCTGGCGGGTGCCGCTTTGTCCATAGGAATTTCAAACAACTTCACGGACAATATGACCGCATCCCGTGGCTTTGTTGCCCTTGCACTAATCGTAGTTGGACGCTGGTCACCCATTTGGACTGCTGTGGGTACCGTTGGGTTTGCAAGCCTTGATGTCCTGCAAGCGAGTCTTCAGGCTGGCGGCAATACCTGGCTGCCGTATCCGATACTCCTGGCGCTGCCTTACATCCTGACGCTGGTTGCCCTTGGAACGGCTAAAGCAGCTGTGCGCCCCCCAAGATTCCTTGGTATCACAAACGATGGTCAACACTAGACTCAGTAAGGTCTTCGTCCGCTTAGTGTAAATCGCATTGGCTATTCCCACGCCCCGGATGAAGACAATCGGTATACTCGATCATCGTGCAAACTCTTACCGGGCTGGACACAGCTGCTCTCACATCGCTCATCACATCCATCGGACAACCTGCCTACCGGGGTAAACAGCTCGCCGAAAGCATATACACACGCCGGGTGCGAAGCATTGATGAAATCACAACCCTCCCGGTAGCCTTACGACAATCGTTGTCGGAGAGTTATACGATCGGAAGTTGCACCGTTACCGGCAAGCAGGAAGCGGTGGATGGCACAGTCAAGTACCTTCTGTCATTTGGTGATGGCGAAGTTGTCGAAACGGTATTCCTTCCTTACGAGAATAGAACCAGCATCTGTATTTCGAGTCAAGTCGGTTGCCCAATGGCCTGTTCATTTTGCGCAACCGGTACAGAAGGACTTGTTAGGAATCTAACAACGGCCGAGATTATCGACCAGCTCCTTATCGTGCAGTCATTGCATCCCGAGACGCGCATCTCTCACGTCGTTATGATGGGCATGGGCGAACCGCTTCTGAATCTTCCGAACGTCATTGCCGCCTTGACTCTGATGGCAAATGAAATGGGGCTTAGTTGGCGCCACTTAACGGTAAGCACAGTCGGCGTCATCCCTGCCATCGAAAAATTGGCACAAATGGATCTCCCGCTGACGCTCGCAGTATCGTTGCACGCCCCCACTGATGACCTACGTGACGAGCTCGTCCCGCTCAACAGGAAGCACAATATTGCACGCCTGATGCAAGCATGTAGCGAATACGTCCACATGACAAATCGTCGCCTTACATTCGAATATGTACTCCTCGCGGGAGTGAATGACCGTGATGAAGATGCACACGCTCTAGGTAAGCTTCTTGCAAGGCAGCCCCTGTGTGCACTAAATACAATTCCGTACAACTCGACGGATGTCGAAGCGGCCTATAAACGCCCACAGGCAGCCGCGACACACCGGTTCCGTGACATCGTCGCTTCCTACGGCGTGACCGTTACTCAGCGGCAGGAGCGTGGACAAAAGATCGCCGCAGCGTGTGGACAACTGAAACGCTCGGCACTGCGCTCAGGTCACTCCCTGAGACCGCTGCAAATGCTTAAGGCGGATGGCTAGACATGAGCACCCAGTCCGATGGTACCGACGAAACCTCGGATAATACTGTCAGCCTGCCGACGCAATGGACACAGGCGCAGTGGCAGTTAGAACTTGCCAAAACTAAACCAGCCACCATTATCGCGTTTCTCCGTACCAACAAAGTTCAACCATCAGCCTTTCGATTGCTCCCTGGGCTTGTAAAGCTACCTACAAACCAGCTGCTGATTGCACAAACCCTGGCCAAAACCCCGAAGCTGGCGGCCAAATGGATCGGTGATGCCGACCAAGTGCAACCGGCATCGTCCACCGAACCGCTTACCGCCCCTCCGGTGCCAGAGCAATCCCGAGGCGGACTTCCGCGGATGCAAAAGCACCGATCTACAGGAACGACAGGGACATCCTCAAAAGGTCAGAAACACACCCAGTCGCCACCTAATACCGATGACTTGCAGACCCACGGACAGCCAACGTCACCCGATGTGACCACTGAGGCATTACGCGACAAGCTTGTTGCTTCAGAGTTACAGATAGCAGAACTCAGACAGCAGCTTGACAGTGCGTTGACCGAAAATAGCCGGCTTGAAGCCGAGCTGTCTGGCTTGCAGCGGACATCAAAGTTTGCTGTTGAGTTTATCGACCGTATTCAGGATGTCATCGAAACAGAGCGTGGAACCGACTTTCGTAAGTACCCTGCTGATAAACGTCCTGCCCGACTAAAATCAGAAACGCTAAAGGTTCTTAGGAATGAAGCTACTTTGCAGGCTGAGATCGATAGCCTTCGCAAACAACGAAAAGCCCCGTCGGATACGGTTAATCCACCTGCGGTGACAGATACCCAGAATGCACACGCGATTGCCCCTCAGGTCAAAGCGGCAATGCAGTCAATTCTGCTCCATGGAAAGGCTGAATGGAGTGCCATCCAACGCCTGGTTAGCCTCCTCTTGCAGGATACGACACTGACTCAGGTCGACATCGCCACGCTTCGCCAAGTTCAGGCGGAAGCACTTTTGCGTGCAAAACGGGATGACGAAGCCCTAGCCCTTTTGGGCGAAGCGTTACAGCTGTTCACCAATAAGCGTCGCTATAACGATGCACTCGATTGTCTTATCCTTGCAATACGTGCCATTTCTACGGATCACGTACCGAAAGATGTTCTGTCCTCGATGCGTTCGCTGATAACACAAGTGCCTGAGGATTCAATGCGAAAGCTGGTGCATCCCCTTGCGCGCCTGCGATCACGAAACCGCCTGGCATTCGAGCAAATGTTGCCTCGTAATTTGGAGTGTGGCGTAACTAAGCGACTGACGGCCGGCGTGGATTCCCTTGCCACACGACGTATCACCGAAACCGAAACGCTGTCGCTACCGCTCGCAAACGGGCGTCGGCTTAGTTGTACAGTACGCGACATTATCCGGCGGATTGAACGCGGCGATGAAGGTTACGTTGAGCGCGTCCGAGAGGGACTTGAGCTGCTCCTTGAGAAAGATGATGCCCTCGCTCTGGCCATTGAAGCGTGTATCCGAGAATCATCATCGCCTTGGGCTCTGATTCCACTCCACAATCATCACTGGATAGCAGCCGTAATCGATGCTTCGAATGTCGCACGTTGGAACAGTGGTAAAGCAGGTGACAAAACAATCTCACATGCATCCAGGATTTTGGCGATATGGCAGCAGCTTGTGCTGGATGGCTACTTTCCAGTCAATATATATGCCGATGCGAACCTAAAGCATAATGTAATGGATCCGGAAGTTCTGACACAGCTGATCGAGCAAGGAAGTCTCCACATAACCCATGGTGAGGAGGCTGATGTCGTCATCCTAAAGTGGTCTGTAAAACACGGTGCCATCGTCATCACGAACGACAGAAACATGCTGTGTGACCATGCAGATCAGATTCCATCGGATGTTACACCTGACCGTGCAGGTTTCGAGTTTACAAAGGCTGGACTTCCTAAGATTCATGGAACAACGCCATTCCGTCGCGAATCGCTGCCATCTCAGGAAGAGTCCTAAGAGGATTCCTCGTCATCGTCGACGGAACTGCTGTCAAGTGTGGAATCGTCTGCTAGATTATCCATACGCGGCATCAACAGGTTTAGGTCTTCTGGCTCCTCCCACTCGCTGTCATCTTCGATGCCGGCATGTCTGCGTAAACGTTTGAGCTGTTCGGCATCAAAGTCATCCAAGACGCCTGCCCGTTGGTAGTGAAAAACAGCATGCTTGTCGAGTCGAAGTTCACTGTACAAATCGGCCAAAAGACAATGATAGGCGGCATTTGATGGGGCTAATCGCACGGCCTGTCGTACTGCGACCGCAGCATCACGGAACTGCATCATTCGCCGATACTGAGCGCCGAGGCGCACGTTGTAGTACGCATCCACAGGGCTGAAGATGGTCGCTTGTTGCATTTCCCGTACGGCTTCTGCATTGCGTCCGGCCCGCACCAACATATCCCCCAGCCAGAAGTGATAAAAGCCATCCTGTGGCTTAAGGCGCACCGATGCCTCCAGCTCGGTTATCCCCTCCGAAAGACTCCCCGCCTGCGCACATGCATCCCCAAGCTTGTAGTGGTAGTAGGCATTTTTTGGCTCAAGGGCAACAGCCTTACGGAACTCAAAGATAGCCGGCTGAAGACGGCCATAATACATGTATAGCTCGCCCATCGCGAAGTGGGGTTCGGCGCGCTCCGGAGCGGTCTTAATGGCTCTCCGGTATTGCCGAAAAGCATTCAGCCCCTGACCAGAGTAAACATAGGCATCACCTAAGTCAAGCCTTTGCTCAGTGTCATCCTCACCTTTTTCCTTGGCTTTACGAACGGCGCTTCGATACTGGTTGAGAGCCTCCGCGACTTGACCATCCGCCATTAGCTTGTCGGCATTTTCAACCTGGTCATTTGAGATAACCGTGAACGGGTCGCTGCCATCGCCGCGTTCATCCCCGATGTCCGGCGAATCAAAATCTACATCAGCGTGTGCATGCGCATCTGCATCCGGGTCAGCCGGTATAGGTTCCACATCACTGAACTGGTCATCTGCCATACCACTCACGTCCTAAACCCTTTTGGGGCTATCAAGTATAACAGTCACTGGCCCCCAGTTTGTCAAAGAGACTTCCATTTCTGTGCGAAACCGGCCTGTGGAAACATTTATTCCAAGGTGACGAACCCGTTCACAGACATCCAGGTACAGTGCTTCCGCCAGCTCGGGTGCTGCCGCTCCCGTCCACGATGGCCGGCGTCCCTTTCGGCAATCACCCATTAATGTGAATTGCGAAACGAGCAATGCTGAGCCAGCGATATCGGATAGCGACTGCTCCATACCATCGGTTTCGCCGGGCTTTGGGAAGAGCCTGAGGTTTACGATTTTGTCGGCACACCAGCTCACATCAGCAGGTCCATCATCGGGCGCAACGCCGATCAGCACCAATAATCCGGTACCAATCGCCCCTACAGACTCACCTTTGACTTCAACTCTAGCCTGCCTAACTCTCTGTATCACCAAGCGCATCGCGATTCGGATAGTACCACGCTGACCCTAAGCGTTCGTTGACATAGTGTGCCGTGCGCAGGTATGCTTTGCGTTACGCTTACCTTGGAGGCAGTCATGCTGATTTCTCGACGAAACCTTACGCTATTGGCATCTTTTGGGATGCTTGGACTGATTGGCTGCGCGCCAGCATCCGACAAAGCCGGTTCTGGAGATGCTAAACCTGCATCGGGCGACGCATCGTCGTTCAAGATTGGATTGATCACTCCCGGCAAGGTCAACGATGGTGGATGGTGTCAGCTTGCACAGGATTCTGTGAATGCGATTGCTAAAGAAACTGGCGCAACCGTGACACCCGCGATTGAAGAACCAGCAAAGGCGGAGGTCGAAGCAGCCATACGCCAGCTTGCTGAAGGTGGAAACACACTCGTTTTCCTCCATGGCAGCGAGTACGACTCGCCAGCTGCAGCCGTAGCGAAAGACTTCCCAAACACGACATTTGTCGTGGTTGGAGGCAGATCAGAAGGACCAAATCTTCTTCCTCTACAGATCAGTGAGCGGGAAGCCACATATCTTGCAGGTTACGTCGCAGCCAGTCTGTCAAAAACGCATAAGATTGCCGCGGTCGGCGGCATCGACATAAAGATTATCAAGTCAGGCTTTGATGCGTATGTTGCCGGAGCAAAGGCCGCAGACCCGAAAGTGGATGTTCGTGTGACGTATACCGGTTCGTTTGATGATCAGGCAAAAGCAAAGCAGCAAACGCAGGCGCTGTTGGCAGCGGGAGTGGATGTCTTTACACACAACGCGAATGCTGCCGGGGCGGGAGTCGCGCAGGCTATCGAAGAGGATGGCAAAGCGTTGTTTATTGGGGCCAATGCCCCGCAGACGGACCTTGCTCCCAAGCAGAATGTCGGCGCATTCGTGCTTGATACGCAAAAGGGCTATCTTGTGGCTGCAAAAGCCGTCATCGATAAGAAAACCGACGGTAAAGCCTTCAAGCTTGGCATTAAGGATGGTGCGACACGATTCGAATTCAACCCTGCAACGGCGAGCTTGTACACGCCCGAACTCAAGGCAAAGGTTGAAGGCGTTAGCAAAGATATCGAGGCAGGAAAAGTCACTCTGTAGACATTTGACGGCTCGATGCGAACGAACGGCAGCCCTGTCCTCCGGACAGGGCTGTTTGCATTTACTCCCGACAGGTAGAATCAAACATGCAAGACACCAACTCGCTCCCAGCACTCCCGACTCCACCAGATATCAAGCCACGACAAAAAACCCTTGCAAACGGGATGCGCGTGATCAGCCTTGAAGAACACAGCAGCCCCAATGTGTCCATTCAAGTCTGGTACAACGTCGGCGGCAAGGATGACCCGGCCGGGCGCGCCGGATTTGCACACCTCTTTGAACACCTGCTCTTCAAGAAGACACGTAACCTCCCGGATGAAGCAATGGATCGCTTCACCGAAGATGTCGGCGGGGAGAACAATGCCTACACGACGAATGACCTGACCGTGTATCACGAAGTCGTTCCATCCAATCACTTGGAACGTATCCTCTGGGCAGAAGCGGAGCGGATGGTAAACCTCGATGTCGATGACGCAAACTTTCGATCAGAGCGCGATGTTGTCAAGGAAGAATACCGGCAGGGGGTGCTGGCGCAGCCCTACGGCCGCTTTGATGATGCCTTTGACCGAGCAGCTTGGACAGTCCATCCGTATAAATTTGGCGTCATTGGAGATATAGGTAACCTCAACGCTGCTTCCCTGGCGGATGTCATCAAGTTCCACAAGACCTATTACCGCCCGGACAATGCAACTCTCATCGTCGTAGGTGACTTCAAACCAAGTGAACTTGACAGAATCGTCGCCTCAACATTTGGACGTCTTGCCCCTCCGAAGGGTCTCATCCCTCGAATATCGACCCGGGAACCAGCCCGTACGGCTCCGAAGCGGTTTGAAAAAACCTATGCGAACCTCCCCCTTCCCGTCGTCGCAATTTCTTTTCAACTCCCGCCTGCCCGTGACCTCGATATGGCCGCCGCGATGGTCCTCGATGGCATCCTGTCCGGGGGAGAATCCAGCCGTCTTTATCAGGAGCTTATCTACCAACAAGGTCTGGCCAGTGACATCACAAGTTATCTCGATGCACGTGAACATGGCTCATCGCTGGTCATTCGGGCCCTTGCTGCTGAAAATGTCGCTGCAGCGAAGCTTGAAGCTGGGATCGTAAATGTCATCTCCGCGCTCAGGTCGATGCCTGTCAAACCCTCCGAGCTTCAGCGTGTAAAGGACCGAATCTTAACTGACATGCTGCGAAGCCGCGAGACAACGGATGGCATCGCTGCCGCAATCGGTCAGGCAGCAGTTGTCCTCGGAGATATACGACGCGTCAACACTGACCGCCAAGCCATTCAGAACATCACAGACGAAAATCTGATGACATTCTGCCAGTCGTACCTTACTGTTGATACAGCACTTATTGGTCTAGGAACATCAGGATCCGAGACAAAACCCGCGCCCGTCCGTGAGCCGGTAGCCAACCGTGGGAAAACCAAACCCAGCAGCAAACGTAGCAGCGCCCAAGCTCCCGTGCCGGGTAATCCAGCCAAACTTTTGATCCCATCGGCGACCAAAGAAACGCTCCCCAATGGTCTCAAGGTTATCATCGGCCGACAACGACCTACCGGTATCACCAACATCAATGTCATCATTGGGACTGGCTCGCTTGCTGATAAGGATGGACTCTCAGGAACAGCATCCCTTGTTTCCGAGTTGTTGGTGCGTGGCACCGCCTTTCGTGATGCGCCATCAATCGCCGCTGAGGCAGAGTCTCTTGGTGGTACTCTCTCAACCAGTGTCACGCACGAAGCGATCCGTATCAGTATCAGTGTGCCGAGCACCCGTGCTGGACTTGCCCTGGAGCTCTTAGCCGATATTACACAGCGGTCTACATTCCCGGAAATAGAGCTGGACAAAAAACGTACTGAGCTCCTCGATAATCTCAAGGTGGATCTAGGTCGACCTGGAACACTTGCCCGTCTCGCGCTCAACCGGTCTATCTACGGAAAACAGGGCTATGGTCGGCCGGTTGGTGGAACGCTCAAGTCGCTTACGCGTATCCGTCAACGTGACCTCAAGGCATTTCACGCGACGTACTTCACGGGCCGTAATACGACACTCGTGCTGACCGGTGATGTCCCGTCCTCCATTAAGGGTGATATCAGCGCGGCACGCTGGCTGGACATGGCCGATGTTAGCGTCCCTGCAATCCCTGTGCACTCCACTACCGAGAAGCCGGGAGTTATTCTCATTGACAAACGCGATGCGGGTCAGGCGGCGGTCATGGCGGCAGCTCCCGGCGTCTCCCGCAGTGACAAGCGCTGGCCAATCCTGATGCTGGCAAACAGCATCCTTGGTAGCGGCTACAGTGCACGCTTGAACAAGGAGATTCGAATTCAGCGGGGACTGGCATACGGAGCATTTTCCGGTCTGAGCGAGCGTAAAGGAACCGGAGTCATCACATTGTCGGCACAAACGCGTCTTGATGCAGCATCAACCGTAGCAGAAATCCTCGTGGCACAGCTGGAACGGATGCTCCAACAGCCAGTGTCCCCGGATGAGCTTTCAATTCGTCGGTCCGCCTTGACGGGACCGCTCTCCCGTGACCTAGCAACGGCCAGCGGTTATGCGGATGCACTGATAACACAATCGCAAAATGGCCTTCCGGTGGACCAAAAAGGTATTGCAGCAATGCTTGAGACGATTCGAAAGGCAGAATCATCCGATGTGCAACGTGTGATGCAGAGCGTCTTTGGAACGCGAAAGCCAACTGTTGTTGTCGTTGGCGATGCCCGCGTCTGTCTTGCCGATCTTAAGAAGCACTTTAAGACAGTAAAGGTTGTTTCCGAAGCGAGCTGGCTTCAGACAATGGACACCTGGAACTAGTGAAGGATAGTGGTGACGCCTGCGGCTAGGGCGTAAAGGATGACAGTGGCTACGAGAGGTTTATCCTCGATAAGCGTAGCCTCTGGCGTTTCGCCCACCCCATGCCTGTGGATAAGATACAAGTAGCGCATGATGCCATGCAGGACGAAGGGGATGGTTGCCATCAGGTACGGATGACTCTTTCCGGTGTCTGAGAAAAAGCTGTAGAGGGTGTACGCCATAATGCAACTACTGGCCGCAATGGTTAGCAGCTGATCCAGCATCGGGATGTTGTATTCCTGAAGAATTGCTCTCGTCGACCCGGATGTCCCATGTGCCGACACCTCTCCCCTACGTTTAGCCAAGCCGAGAAACAGCGCGAGCAGCAGTGTACAGAGAAGAAGCCACTCACTCATCCCAACATTGATCGCGAATGCCCCTGCCGCGGCCCGAATTACAAAGAGACCTGCAAGTGTCAGTACATCCAAAATCACAATGTGCTTGAGCCAGAGCGAGTAAGCTAGTGTAATGCAGAGATAAGCAACAGTAGCGGCAAGAAATTTTGGTCCGACCCAATACGCTGCTGCAAGCCCCGAAAGGATTCCCACAAGACTGAATACGAGAGCAGCAGATATATCCAAGTCGCCACTCGCAATCGGTCGCAGCCGCTTCTTTGGATGTTGTCGGTCGTTTTCTACATCGCGAATATCATTGATGATGTACGTACACCCGGAGACAAGACAGAACACGCATATCGCGACAATCAGTGGGATGTAATCGCTGAGACTTCTCGGTTTGTCGGAGGTGAATAGAGCGGCAGCACCGACAAGCACGTTTTTGACCCATTGCTTCGGCCGTAAGGCAGCCAAAATAGCGGGAAGCCGCCGTCGGTTTCCCGGGGCGGCTTCCTGCTGGTGTTGAGGTAGCTTAGTTTGCGACATCCAGTTCCTGTTTAACCGACTGTGGCTTCTTCAAGCCATCAACATCGGAGACAGTCAACGTAATCACATATTTGCCTGCGCGTGTAAAGACTTTGGTGACACTACGCCCAACGGTGTCTTCCTGAATACCGTCACGGGCATCCCAGTCCCAAGAAAACTTTAGGTTGGAATCACCAGCTTCAGCATCACCTGAAAAAACAACATCGTTATTGATGAACGCGATTTGATCTTCCAGAGGATTGACTGAGATCTCCGTTTCGTCTGTCACGATTTGGATTTCACCAATCTGGAACTGCTGGTACTTATCACCACAGATCACAAAACTCTTTAGCTTTGCTCCATCTCCGGAGATGCGTTTCTTAGCAGACTTAAAGATGCTCACGATTGGTAGGCTCACCGGGAGGTACGCATCCGGATCTTCCGTAGGCTTCATGTCTAGCGGGCGAACCAACTCGTAGCGATCACCGTTTGCCATAATGGCAATAAAGCGCATCCGCTCAAATGGAGCGGTATTCGCGAGCGAACCGGTAGAGGAAAACCCACCGCCATCACCGCCGTTGCCACCGGGGAAGCCACCACCAGAACCAGGGATACCACCGCCAGGGAAGCCTCCCACATTGGAGCCAGACGAAGAATTGAATCTGGCCATCATTCGGAGGTAGGTTCTGCCGTTTGCAATCGCAGCCGCAAGGTCCACAGGGGATTTGAAGTCAATTCGCCCGCCCTGATACATGCCATGCGTGGTGACCTTAATCGCTGCATCACCGAGAAGGACATTTTCAGTAGTAGGTTCGGCTTTGCCGGATCCCCAAGAACTCAACGCAATATTGCCAGAGTCACCTTCCCCGCGGTAAAGCGTGAAGGTAACCGGTTGCGAACCGTCTTGAGCAGTAGCGAATGGCATCAGGACGCCTGCCAAGGCAGTCGCTGCAATCGCAGCAACCATATGATGTCCAAACAAACGAGGAGTGCGCATCGGATTCATTCCGCCCGACTTCCTTTCGGTTCCTAAAAACAAGCACGCACCGACAAAACCGCTTCGGTGCGGATTCTGCATTATACACAACGAAAGCAGACTTGGTTATAGACACTGCTGATTAACGTGTTCGGGATTGGCGCAACCTGTCTATAGAGTATGATTAGCGTAAACAACAGTGCATTTATGGAGTGATGCCAATCATGGATGGCCTCGACAAAATCAGCCCATGGCCTCGCAGGACAGCTGCGGCAGCCCTCGTTAAACAGGAAATCACTACGGTCATTGATAGCCATCCCTTCGTACATCACTTGGCTGGAAAGCTCGCTACCGTAGGTGTTGATCTCGCATCCATCGTCGACTTTATCGTCCTACCTAGCGAACAATTCCATAGTGAATGGACAAACGCCGGATATTGCCGTCAGGATGGAGTGGATGAACTTGGGTTTTCCTGTCCTGATGCCCAGCTTCCCAATGTACTCGTCTGCCCGCTGTCGACATCACCCAAGTTGTATCTTCGCGTTGAGTCCATTGAAGACTTTCTTGCGGTCAATAACCTTTACAACATCACGGTACACGGAGCATTAGA
The DNA here is from genome assembly GCA_964606305.1 of uncultured Armatimonadia bacterium. Taxonomy (GTDB): domain Bacteria; phylum Armatimonadota; class Armatimonadia; order Armatimonadales; family Armatimonadaceae; genus CAIRTT01. Next base: position 33,168 of record CAZSGJ010000013.1, on the reverse strand, counting down.
GGCAGATCTCCGCTTCTCAGATGAGTTAGTGCCAGGGTCAAGCTGCTACCTCGTTCAACGTTCCGGAACGCGCGGATATTCAGTGACAACGCATCCAACAACATACGCAGAATCTCTGGCAGAAGTTCGCCAATTGTTTCGCGATCGTCCGCGTACCGGGGATGACCTTGCAGACACGCGTGGCGCATCGCAGGCATTCAGTTATGCTGAGACGAAAATAGGTTCTGGACGCGCTGTTGATGAGTTCTTCGCCGCCGAACGTGAGTACTGGATGTCGAGAAACAGTGCGGGCCGCTGGCAAAAATCCAGGCAGGATTCCATCGGCATTGGCTGGGCAAACCATGACCACCACACTTACCGGTCCAGCCGCGAAGGCTTTCAAGGTCTTATTCAGCTGTTTCTACGCATGGGATTCACCTTACGCGAACGGTTTTATGCGGGTGAAGAAGCCGGATGGGGTGCACAGATCGCAGAACACCCTGTTAGCCGAGTTGTCATCTTTGCCGATGTCGACATCAGCGCCAGTGAGTTAAATACTGACTTTGGGATGACTGCCCTTCCCCCATCCTCAACCCTCGGCACAATCGGTCTCTGGTGCGCGTTGCATGGCGGGGCCATTGGTCTTGCGGGAATGCACCACCTTGAGGCAGAGTTTATGCATACCGCTGTTCGGGATGCCTACATCGAGTCTGGTGGAAACGTGATGAATCCATTCACTGATATCGAAGTCCTATGGCAAGCCTTTACCACCGCTGAGAAATGGACCGTTGACAATGGACGTCTCGATCGACTCGTGCGTGAGGGTCTTTTAGATCAGGCAACTGGACACCAGTTCCGCATAAATGGTGCACCAGGTTCACATCTGGAAATATTGCAACGCTGGGACGGCTTTAAAGGCTTTAACAAAACGGGCATCAGTGACATCATCACAAAGACGGACCCGAGAACGCTTAGTCAGTAGACTGACCATCGGAATGTTGCGCGACATATAGGTCCAGTGCACGCTTTAGTGACGGGAAGCTGATATCTGCGTTTTTCAGCTCGGTAACAGAAAACCACCGATGCGCATCGACTTCTGTTCCATCCAGTGATGGTGCTCCTGCGACTCGGCACGTATAGACCATGTCAAATGTCTCGTACGTTACTCCTTTGTAGTTATACGTGTTTGGAAATGCACAATGCGCTACGGGTTCTGTAACCATGAGTCCTGTCTCTTCATGGACTTCACGTATCAGCGCATCAATGCCTGACTCGCCAGGCTCTGCAAATCCTCCAGGTAGTGTCCAGGTGCCCATCCTCGGTTCGCGCATTCTCTTTAGAAGCAGTACATCCTGATTTTCGCGTATGCAGATGCCCGATACACTGGCGCCGACATTGAAGTAAAGCGTAAAGCCACAATGCCGACAAACAAACACTCTGTGGTTTTCGGATGCTGTGGCATCGATGCCACAATTTGGGCAATAGGCGAAATAATCTCGGATCTGCATCAGAGGAGAGTTGCTTTCTCCATTAGAAGCGGGTCATCATTGATGACATTCCCAACCCGCTTCGAGACTTCCCAAACGACAGTGTCACTTTCCGACCATGGATGGAAAAGATGCGAAAGCTCGAGATTCGTCTTGATGCGGGTATCTAACCATAGTGCATAGTTCTTTGGATGAACAATGACTGGCATCCGCTCATGTAGGTCACGAAGCGCATCATTGGCCTCGGTCGTCAAAATGGTGCATGTGCGCAGCGGAGAACCATCGGGAGCGGTCCACTCTTCATAGAGTCCAGCAAAGGCAAACAGCGATGCTGAGTTCAACGAGATCAGATGAGGCACTTTGGTTTTCTGATGCCATTCATAAAATCCTGTTGTTGGAATCAGGCATCGACGCGAACGAATTGCACCGCGGTAAGCAGGTTTTTCAAAAACAGTTTCGCTTCGGGCGTTGATCATCCGGGATGCCATCGATGTATCCCTTGCCCAAAATGGAACCAAACCCCACCGAAGTTTTTCAAGAATGCGGTGCTCGGGACGTTCCAAGGCGGTGATAGCGGAGACATCCTGGCTTGGAGCGATGTTGAAGCGCTCACTATGCTCGAACATCACCCCTTGAACCGAGAAATGGTCAATAAGATCCTTTTGCGTTGTCCGTGCCGTGTAGCGTCCACACATGTTTAATACACCTTTTCATCATCATACGGAAGGTGCGCACGTATAGCGAACTCTGTCCCCAGCCTTAGCATGCCAACCGGGATCAAAAAAAAACGGCCCCTGAATCAGGGGCCATCGTAGAGACCTGAGCAATGCTACCTAGCGGTAACTTGGAAACTCAAAGTTCGGGGCAAGCGTTTGATAAAGAATATCAAAGCCACTCGGTAGGACAAGCCCATCGGCCCCAGGTTTTGCCAAGCGACCACGTGAGCTGGTCCAGAACATCCACAGGCGACCCGCTTCAAGCGTTGGATCACCACCAGGCGCCGGCCCATTTACACGGTTCACACCTGCGGTAGCGTTGAAGAGATCCAAGAATGCCGAGACTTGCCCCTCATTAACCGCGCGTTGCATCGGAACCATTTGACCAATCGACTGCGGTCCGCTTGGTACGGTCCCGGTTGAACTTTCAGTTCCACCGAGTTCTTCAATCTGCGACAACACGGCAACCGCAACACGATTCGTGATTGCATTGCCATTGGTGGCAGCATAGGAGACGGTGATAAGTTGCCCTTCGTAGATTGCATCGACAAAGATACGTCCACGAAGAACATCTATATCAAACGGAACTGCTCCAACACCTGCGACTGTTACTCCTCCGATAGATGGGAACTGCGATGCACCAGGAGCCGTAGGCGCTTCCAGTCCAACAGTTTCTTCCCTATCGAGACGCTGTGCAACCGGGAGTGACAGACTTCGCAAGTCAATGCCAACACGGCGTGTGCTCATGTATAGGGTTGCTGGTCGACCAGGTTCGGCACCCTTTTGCCAGAGCAACCAGGACCGTCCTGCCCCCATGTTAGCCGTGTTCGGCCGTCGCACAATTCCGCTGTAAGTACCGGTTCCAGCCGCCAGTGTTCGATTGTCATTGACGACCGTTACCCCCGTGTCTGCCGCATCGTCAGCCGTCAACCGATATAGGCGGGGTTCATAGGATGCATAGACCTGATCACGACTCGTCGGGGTACCTACACCGCGGAAGCGGATTACACCTGCAGTTGCATCAACATAGATGTACATCACGCCTGTAGGTTGCGCGATTGCCTGATACAGAACCTTGGTTGCTGAATCATACTGCCAGCGAGCAGCATTTGTAGTGATGGCGGTGCCATCAGCCTTGGCAACACGGACGATTGGAAGGGATGCCTGGTCATCAAGATTGCTGGTCCATGCGATATGGCGTGCCTTCCAGACGAGTTCACGCCCTTCCTGAACAAGCAGCTCATTGGTTATCTGCGGAAGGTCAGCCGGTGTCAGGCGTGACCGCCGACCATTTCCAACCATAAGATACCGGGCCATATAGAGGTCAGGATTAGCATCCGTACGAACCGTCCCTGTGAATACGACATCCAGAACCGGTGATGCACCGTTGTTATGCCTGACCATCCGTCGGAATGTTGCAAAGGGCTCGCTTGCACTGACGATTGAATCAGGAAGCGAGAGGACCTGTTCACCAAGTTGGCGACCGGAGCCATCAGGAGCCGTGTCCGTAGGAACACCAGCACCATCGGAAGACCGACCAGAATACATCAACCTCCACTTGCCTGGAACTCCTCCATGGAAGACAAGCATCGATGTTCCGGTGCCTGCATCAAAGGCAACCTTCGGGCTGAAGCGTCGCACCGCAGGATCACCATTCACAAACCATGGACTCACCGTTGATGGAACACCATTGGCATCCAATCGGGAGTACATAATCGTATCCAGGACATCACCTCCCGATGCGAAGCGGCTGTTGGCCCAAACGAGCAGTGCATTGGTTTGCGTTGGCCCTGTATGTAAGACAAACGGTGCAGTGTTGCTCTCGCGGGGATCGGCTGTGCCATTGATGATTTGAGGAGCTGTGAACCATCTGCCGGTGTTGAGTGATGGATCAGCAACAGGCGTACCAAAATCCGCTGCTACGAAGGTACCCAGCGTTGGGTTCCAGTTCATATGTGAATGGAACAGTTTCATGGGATCGCCAACGTTCGTCAATGCAAATCCATTCGCATCTGCATTGCGGGAGAAGTACACATTTATCCGACCATCAGCCGACCGGTATGTGGCCGGGCTAATCGCAGATGCCGGTCGCCGAGCCGCATCAAGTATTGGGAACACATCGATGCCCGGTAGTTGACCATTTGCCACCTGAGCGCTAAGGTCAAAATCAGGTACCTGACCGGTGATAGAACTTTCTGTAACGGTAACCTTAAGTTCCATCGCCGGATTTGTATGCGGCTGATATTCAACACCAACCACTGCACCTGCGGCATTGGTGATGCCACTTCGCCCACGGAGAACTGTCTCGCCAGCAACCGGGAAGATCGGCTGTGCGCCTGGGTACACAAAGTTGAGGTTGTTGTCAACTCCATTGATTCCACGGTACGTGGGTCCTGCGATCGAGATGCTGCCATCCGCTTGCAAGACAGGAACGGCTGCATAGCCTCGCGTCGGATCCGTGTCGTGATCTTCGAAGACACCAAGCTGAGGTGGCGCACCATTACGGTTCGCATATCGACTTGAATAGACACCGGTCGGAGTACCGTGTGGAACTGCGATTCCTACCATCGGCTTTGCAGCTTCCGGTGCAACATAGCCATATGGAAGCAGATTCTGAGCCCCTGGCAAGTCAGGAATACCGAGTACCGATGGGTTTGCTGCGTTAGGTTGAGCTTTGTGCAGCGTATGCCGTCCGGCAAGCGGCTGGTAGTACCGTTGGAAGACAGTCTGACCGCCAAGGTCATAGTCCATCGTTGCACGGAAGACCGGATCAGGGTTGGTCTGCATCCACTGTAGCCATGCAGCATCGAAGGTTTTGTCCAACGATGTCACTACCTGAGGCATCAGGTTTGGCACAGGCAGATTGCCGTTTGGATCAGCACCGAAGGCAAGAATGCCAAAGCGCGGATCAACGAGCTCACTGCGCATACCAAACATATAGGAATTGGTGCCAGCACCAGGTGTTGCCGTTCCCGGAGTCTCGATACGTTGGGACGCTCGGAGATTCCAAAGATTGACATTTCCAGTGTTTTGGATGGTAACTGGACGGAAGAACGGTGCGTATGGTGCACGGAGCGGAGGAGGAGCAAAGCCTGCCTGCTCTCCACCAAGAATGGTGCCACCGTAGCCCAGAACTCCATTCTGAATACCGAAACCGCCGGGGAGTGCGCCGAGGTCGACGGGAGTTTCTGCTGCGCGCAGACCCATATCAACCGGTACGCCCATCCACACTTCGACGATGCGGTACGGCTCTTCACCATTCTGGGCATCCCAGATGCCATTGCCGTTTGCATCCACGTACATTCGGACACGACTGGTGTAACCAAATGGTGTGATTGCTCTTTCACCATTGAAGTTACCGCCTGTCCACTTACGGAGCTCCCGATTCGCGAGTCCGCGGGGAAGCTGGACACGACCGTCGGCAGTCGTAACTGTTGCACCATCCAGACTGCTTGGCAGTTCATACGTTGATGTCAACGAATGCATCGCCACCAGGTTGGCCGGCTGATATCTGGGTACCTTGACATTTATCGCTGCAGATGATCCCGCGACACCACCAAGTGGATTGACCACGTAACCAGGATTGGTATTTGTCAGGAGATCCTGTCCACCAGCGATGACGGATGCACCACCAGTAACGGCATCTGTGCCATTGATGACAATTGAGACCGCCTGTCGACCCTGATTCGATGCAGATGCAGCACTGATATCAGTGTAGTCAGGGCTGAGATTACCAAGTGCCATCACTGATCCTGTTGCAGCCGTCAATGCACGACGCTTCCAAGGCTGGGCTTCGGTCACAACAGTCTCCCAGGGCAACGGGTTGATACGGCCATCTGGTCCCATGCCGATTGGAGTTCGACGAACATTATCGGTGCCTGCATCCGCATTCGGTAAGTTTGCAGGCCACCACCGCCAGATAAGGTCGTCCAGCACCTCTGCACGAACATTGGTGAGCGCCCCCATCAGGGACCGGTTGACTACACGCAGATTCCGTTGATTTGCCGAGACATCAGATGATCCGGTTCGACCGTGGTTGATGTAGCCAGCGCTTGCAGCGACCGGAACGTAGTAGGACAGGTCATCGGCACCGGACGCGTCACGCAGGCGAAGCCCGAAGCGTGTATTGCGACGTCGACCACCGAGACCATCAGGGAGGAACTGGTCAGCATCGAAGCGCTCGATAACGTTTCCGTTTCCAAGTGCCTGACTATATTCAGATCCAGCTTTATCGGGGTCAACAAGCGTCGCACCCGCTGTCGGATAAAGGGCTTTTGCGTTGTCTCCCGTTCGGAATGGACCGATACCACCCGCGGGAGGATCACCGGCTGCTTTGCCGACCGATACCGGCGCCACTCCATTTGCGGTGCTCACGGTATCCATTAGGAAGCCTTGTACACCCAGCGGATTTGCCGCCCAGAACAACGGATTCGTTCGGTTGATGATTTGCGTTTCAAATGCTCCACCGACAATCTGAACGATTACCTGTGGACCAATTCGTGGGTCAGAGCCCGGAACCGTGAGAGGCGGTCCAACGGTAACCTGAACGTCGATAGGCGTTCCGGGTCCGATCGGCAGACCACTGGTTCCATCAATGCGGAAATCCGCAAATGCCATACCCAGTGCGGCTGGTGCGTGACCCGCTGGCGTATCAATCGGAGGAACCGTGTATTCACGGTCGTATGGATAGACCGCGACAGTCGGACCTGCCATTGCCAGATTTAATGTCCGGGTAATCGAATTTCCGCCGCGTGGTGTCAGTCTCACTGTAACTTGGAAACTCGCAGGAATATTCGGAACCGATGCCGGTGGAGTAGACGAGTCAAACGACTTACGTACCGTTACATCCCAAATGATGATCGGGATCGATTCACCCCATTCGAAAAATGGTCGCTTACCCTTTGCGGTTCGCGAGACGATGTTGCTGGTACTTGGTGCCGTCGCAGCTTCACCGTCACGACGAGGGCGCAATGGAGATCCGCTCTGCGCAGCGGCAAAAAGTGTCTGGAAATCCGCTTGGTCAAAGATATCAACCTTAACCTGACCTTCACCCGGATCGTTGCGTCGAACAATTGTTCCGCCAACAAAACCGGACGCAATGCCACCCAACCGCTTCGCGTAAACAGGTGTGTATGCATAGAGCAGGCCGTCATCACCGGCGACATACACCCAGGTGGCATTCTGACCACTTGGGTTCACATTTGCGCTTGGCGCAGCAAGAACACCGGGTGCAAGGGTTGCATTCGCAGCTGCCCGTTCGCTGTCGGCTTCAGGTCCCTGCGGGTTGAATGCAGCAGCTCCGGTTACTTCACCCATTGCTGAGTAGCCTGGAAGCTTCACCAACCCACCTTCATTACGGTTTGTTCCGGCAGCCGTGCGGAAGCGCTTATCGTAGAACAGGCCACGCTGATCCAACGGAAAACCGGTTGCACCCGTGTGCGTGTCTTTCGGGAAGAAGACTGCAGAGACAAGCTGGCGATAGAGACCACGTGGCTTCAAGTGCGGACGTGGACCATCACCGTAATCTGGCGTCTGAGCAACGACTGTTGGCTCGAGGGGTGGATAGAAGCGGAAGTATGCCGTACCGTCCGTCCTCAGCTTCTGCTGAATACCGCGGGACTTTGCATAGTCCGAATCGCGCCCAGGGAAGTATGCATTTGTTACCGCAGTAATGCCTGCACCTTGTCCACCTGGTCCCATCCTGGTAACCAGGTACACATGGAGATCATTAAACCGCTCTGGGTCCTCGGTTGTTGCCCATCCAAGAGCAGCGGTCGTTTCGCCAGGGTTCGTGACAACCGATGGCAAGGATGGATCTTCACCTTCCAGATTGGTGCTTAGCTCGTGGAGGTAGCCATCACGACTCGTAACGAACAGACTTGGATATTGATAAGCCGTATTCGCTGGCGTTCCGGATGCGAGCGATGGAGCAGTCGTTGTTGAGGGCAGCGATCCCCGAGTTGTACTCAGTGGATCATCAACGTCCTGGTTTGCATACATTCCTGTAAAGTCAAACACAGGGAAGACGCTGTCTGCGAACAAAACCGATGTGATGTCGTAGCCGAATGGAGCATACGTACCAGTAGCCGTCGAGCGCATCACATAGACACTGGATGGTGCATCATCTGTTGGAATCAGCGGAACGCTTGGACGCAGTGGCGATGTGGTGAGTGACACATCCACCGGCGTTGTGGTGCCGGCTCCCCGCCCTGTCAGCGTTGCTGCTTCCGTACGAGCCTGAGCATTGCTACGGTTGGTGAGCGGACCGCCCGTTACTACAAGATCGCCATCAATCGCGGAACGATCACCAAGAAGAGGCACCGTCCGAGCAAGGATACGCTTGAAGCCCAAGCGCTTTGTACGCCTGTCGCCAACATTGAACATTGGGTTTGAAGGATTAAGCGGATCATTTGGATTCAGACGATCGGTGGTTCCCTCTTCACCGGGTATGGCAGCGCCAGAAGGCAACGATGTTACCTGATCAGCAGCTGTACCTCTCCACCGCAGGAAAAGTCCTGTTGATGGATCCAAGTCGATTGCATAGATGCGCCCGATTCCACCAACAAAGATCGTAGGCAATGTTCGGTAGGCAGGGCTACCTGTGACACCCGCTGAAACCGGGGCATTGCGCTTACTGATGTCCGGTACCCCGGCAGCGTAGGTGTCGTATTGATGACGGTATGTCCAAGCAGGCGTTGCTCTGCCAAAAGCACCAAGCTTCGAAACAAACTGGTCGACGGGTTGTGAATAAATCGTTGCACCAGTCGCAGGAACTGCTTTTGCAGGAGGCACTACCGCTGCGGTAGCCCGGGTCGGCATCGGGTTTGTGAGGAAGTCTCTTCTGTCCCCTTCCTGATCCAGCAACAATAACCGTCCCTGCCGCGGGCTGTCCGGGGCATCGGCATTTAGGTCATTCGTAGCAACGACCACGTAGCGACGAACACCGGAAAGGGTGGATGTGTCAGGGTCAAGGAATGGGAAATCCAACAGAACCGGAGCCGAGTAGATTGGTCCAGCGACCGTGCTGGGTTCAGCCAGCTTGAAGCCTGGATAGACGGTGGATGAATCAATGGCTTCCGTCAACTTATTATCGGTGCCGGAGATATCTCGGTAGCGATTCGGGTACGTCCAACGTGGACGAATGGTCCCCTCTGTAAAATCAGGCCGGGCACCAGAGAGAGCTGCTACAGCATTCCTAAAACGAATGTTGTCATTTAGAGCGGCCGCTGAGCCCGCCGTTGGGGGCAGCGAAGGAGGCGTTCCAGCAGTCAATGAGTCGCCGGCGGTGCCATCCCAAACCATATTGATGTCATGGTCTGCTTTTGTGACGGGACCATCAAAGTCAAGTGCGTAAACACGTCCCTCACCAGTCGTAACATAAACACCCTTCGATGCTGTTACGGTTGCTGGTGCTGTTCTTGGAGACGGAACTTCCGAGACGGCGACAGATGCACTAATTGCGCCCAGCGTTTCGAACCACCACTTGAGCTCTGTACGATGGACATCGTTTTGAACCACAAGACTATTTGGAAGGTGCTTCGGATTGTACGTCTGTTGCCCCTTGCGGAATGGCAACGTACCCAGAGTATTCGATACCGCATTTACTCCTGCATCTGCCCGAGCATCCAGCGCATACACATTGCCATTTTGATTGCCCACAAATAGGCGTGGTTCATCGGTAAGGAGATTCAGTGTCGGATCTGTATCAGCCTTTGCCCATGCAACTACAGGTGCAGCACTTCCGTATGGACCTGGAACTGGCACTTCCGTTTTCAGGCGGCGGTTATAGAGCTCAAGGGATTCCGCTCGAACACCCGTCGTTCCACGGTCTGCACTTTCAGGAGCAAAGGTCCATAGCACGTTGGTCGAACCGTAGCGATAGGTACCAAGGACGGTCGTATCGGCATTTGGGATGTAGCGGGAGTCATTGTTGCCGTATGGATCGATGGCATACACAACACCATTGTTAGCTGTTACGAATGCAACCGTATTCAGAACCGGTGCAAAGCCAGGTGTTGGGACCGTTTGTTCGACATAGTAGCGACCACGAGGCGCAGCTGCGGTACCAGTGATGACTCCGGCGGCATTTCGAACCGGAACCTGTACCTGACCTCGAACTGCAATACCGGGAACGATTGTTACGCTTGCAGCAATCCCACCATTATTGTTATCGCCATGCGACCCGATAAAGACTTCCTCATCAACAATCGTCCCATCGTTGTTGACATCGTAGGAGACAATTCCAGGAATCTGATAAACGGGCTTATTATTGATGTCTGTCCCGACCTGTGGATTGCGCAGGCCGCCAGGCACGTATGAGCGATCTGGGAACCGCCATATCGGTGTACCAGTGAGCCAGTCAACCGAATGAATAGAGCCAAGTTCAATCGACTTTGTCCCATCCGTGCTGGCCGCGGGCACGCCTGTTTCCGGATCGACGATGTAATCCGTTCGCGGTACTAAAACCTGCATGTGGGAAAAGAACGGTAGTAAGGTTCCCGTACTGTCCTGATACGGGCGGTGGTTAGTCGCATTTACAGGTGCAACCGCAGTCGTCCCATTCAGTGGCTGAACGATTGATTCAGGCCCCCAGAATATGGTGGATATATTGGATGCATCAATAGTAGCCGTTCCAGTTGTGAAGGCCGGATCAAGCGGGTTGTTTATAAAGTCAGCCAGCGCATAGGTCGCTGATGCCGATGGCTGGAAGTAGTTATTCGGCGTAAAACCAGCCTGCTCAGTATCAACCTTTCGTCCACCATGAGGCGGGACAAGAGTAGGCGTAGCCTTTACCGCTTGCGGACGTTGCACAAACTCGACTTGATCAGCGATTACAAATGTATTCGCAGCTGGCGATTCAGTCGTTGCATCCAGCTCGACACGTGCTCTGAATGTTCCATCGGCATAAGCTCCCCCATTCGCGAAGTTTCCACCGGCTGCGTATGTGGCATCGGAAAACATCGGGAAGTAGGCAGGTTGTCCATCGGAGCCGTTCAGATAAAAACTACCTGCAGTTCGCTGACTGAGGAAACAAACCTTGGATGCGTGTGTAAAACCACCTGACCCGTTTGGAATTTGGTAATGAACGACATAGCGGGCATCAGAGATGCGCGCCTCGACGCTGGTATCGTTGGCAGCCTGAGGAATCTTGATACGGATTGCGTAGCGGGTTATTGAACCTGCAGCACCTCCAACGGATGGGTACCAGCTGAATTTGCCCGTATCGGCAGGATTTGCAACTGGATTACCATTTGGGCGGAGAACAGCCAGTTTCCGGTGATACAGATTTCCGGTAAACAGCGTCGACGGGCCAGCGACAGCATTAGCCCAGGACGCTCCAATAACAACACGTCCAGTGGGCGTAAGCGATGTTGTTCCATCAATGGGAGCAATCGCTACCGGCGCTTCATCATCCAGAAGGATACTTGGAAACAAAAGGTCGCGGATACTGCCTGTGGCATTTTGTCCAACACGCGCTCCGTTTGTAGCGCGCGCAATCGGATACGTCCAACCATCCATAAACAGTGGCGCATCAATCGTTTCCTGCGGAACACGGCTGTAGACCGGCTTATCAAAGGTTCGATTTCCGTTGGTAACACCCCACAGATAATCACCTGTCATTCGCCCACGGTTGCCATTGCCACCATGCGCCTTCCCGCCCGGGTTTTGCATCGATGGACGGTTCGTCGCAGCTGGTTTCGGACGGGTAAATTCCTGCGCCCTACCCGGGATAACAGCTGAACCAAGAATGGCTACAGCGAATCCTGTGCGTACGAGTGCGTTAAGGGTTTCGATTTTCATACGATTTGTACGGCTCACAGACGATCTCCGAAGAGAGGTTGGTCGATTAGGGATGTGTTGTTGGATGTCGTTCCCATCCATTGAACGTTTGTATTCCGGCCGATACCAAGTCCATTCGGGCGGCTGATTACCTGGGGAACTGAGAAGCCGCCAAAGCGACCACCATTCGGGGTGCCGTCCGGATTGAACTGCGGAATAACCTCAAGGACCTCACCAGCAAACTGACCGGTTTGGAAGACTGATGACTGCCCTACAGCACTGTTAGTGACGAGGTAGCGACCATTGAGCAATCTCCGAATAGCCGTCGGCTGGAAGCGTGGAAGCTCACGCTGATCAATGCCCGGTGCGACAAGCAACCTAGGATTAATGCCATCCGCACTGAACGCAGGATTGAGGTTCAACGTGTTGTAATGGCTTTGATTGAAGTACCACGTAACGACGCGCCGCCCCATTGGACCATCTTCGACCTGATAGACACCGTTGGCATCCGCAATCATGTAAACAGGCTTTGTTCCCCCTGTACCATTAGGCAATGTTACCTGCTCAAAATAAGTTGGGGATGTGATCTTGTAGGTGTCTCCATTTGGCAATACGACTTCCTGAATCGTTGCCGTCACAGTACCGTTGTTCGCCGGTTCTGTTGTCTGAGCAGATGCACCTGCTGCTGCTTGTGGCCATGGATAGCCAGAACCTGTTGGCACGCCCGTAGCTGGCCATGAAGCAGGCGGGAGAACTCCTCCGGCAGCATTCCGTAAGACTGTAAACGTGTTGTATGGTCGGTATTCGAGACGGACAACGGCACCACCTGATGAGTCTATGTCCAGCCCACCGACGCCAGCAGTTTGCGCATTTGCTACAACGGCAACAATCTGCGGAATACCCGTTACGCCACCCACGCTGGTTAATATCTTCTGAACTTTTTGAATTCGAAGGTTTCGTCCTTCACGTGACTTGAGGCGCGATACCCACACAACAACGCCTTCTCCACGGTCACCACCAACGCTTCTGTAATTGCCATTGTTGTCAAAGTAATCAACAACTTCGATTGCGCGATAGTTACCGGAATCAGCAATGAGGTAATGCATCTCGTAACCGATCGGAGCCTTCGTCGGGTCCGTCGGGTCAGGGGTCGGCAACAATGAATACTGAACATCTGTCGGATTGTTCAACAATGTACTATCCGTAGATGACAGGATTCTGAACGTATCCCTGAGAGCTGTCAGTTCCCACCGGATTCGTCCTCCACGGTCTACGCGAAGCACACGATTGTTACCTGTGTCTGCAATGAGGTAATCCTGACCAGACAACTTGCGTGCAACCGATGGCCTTGCAAGCTGACTTCTACGTACCGCACGGCGACCTGTCGCTGGCGGGTTAGCTATGCCATCCGGGAAACTAGGATCGTAGACCGGAACCTCACCACCAACAACATCGGTGTCGACGGTTCCATCCATCACCCACGTCGCCGCGCCATCTGCCCCTACTTCAAGAATACGCTTCGCATCCGTTACCAATGTGGTATTCGCCTGGAAGACTACCGGACCTGCGGCAGTCGAAACAGCAACCACATTGCCACCGACAACCGGAGGCGAGGCTATAACGGCGCCAGCGTTACGTACCCAACGGAGGTGGTTTGTTGAAACAGTCAACGGCTGAGACGTCGCTCCATTGACGATCGAGCTGGCAACATTGATGACCTGTTCACCAAAGCCTACACGCACGGATGGATCTGATTCTGCAGGGTTCACATCCAGCGCAACGATATTTTGACCAATGGCAAAGTAAACGTGATTGCCACTCACTGTCGGAGAAGATGTCGGAGCACCTGGCAGGATGTAGTACCAAAGAACTGGCGAATATGCGCCGCCGACAGACCGGACTGATGAACCATCCTCGTCCGCCGTCGTCGAGACCGGTACGCCTGCGCTTCCCGGTAGTGGTGTTAGTACAACGGTGACTGGGTTCTGGGTACCGGCAGGCACATAGGATACGACAAAGGACTGGGTACTTGAGAAACGTACGCCACTCGGATGCCGCATGTCGGTGACTGTGATTTTCCCGCGCTTGGCATCCCCCGAGAGCTGCACAGACGACACCACATTGTCGACAGCATTTGCAGGAAGAATCGCCGTTGTCGTTTGGACGGGATCAGAGCCAGTTGCCGGATACGTTAGCGCGTTGTACTGGCGTACGGAAACCGGATAGGCCGGATTATATGCTTCGGGAAGGTTGAGGGTTACATCCTTATCCATTTGAAGCGCGATCAAGACAGAAACAGTCCCGCTGTTGGCAAGCGATGTCGCCTGGGCCACGACATAGGATATTCCATCGGCTGAAACAGCTGGGCTTCCCATGACTCGGACATTGGTGAGGCCTTCCCAAGCTGGCGCGAGAATGGCCCCCATGCTGGTGCTGATTCCACCCGTAAAGATCAGGCGGTTACGCAGAGTTGGGAGCTCAGTGACAACTCTACGGTCAACTGGTGCGTTAATGGGTCCGAGGTCTTCAAGAATGGCTACGTTCTGACGGAACTTGGTTGCGCCAACGGAGAACTGCTCGTTGACACCGATGATGCTGGTCAGACCGGAACCATTACGATCATTGGTCTGCCGTGCAGCAAACACTAATAAGTCCTCATTGGTCATCGCAACGGTGTCAAGTCCGCTCGACACCGGCGTGACATCGAGTTGCGGAATGACGAGAGGTTGCCCCATCCGGGCGCCAATGCCTTCTTCGAGTCCTGGAGGAGTTGCATCTGCTGTGACATAAAGCACATCGTAATCGACAGATATCACTGGCCGAGGACCGACAGGAACATCACCGGTCGAACCACGGACCTCGACAAAGCCTGATCCATCCGCACGGAATGTTCCCGTAAAGGTGGTTGACAGAACGCCCAAATTCATTGCATCCGCACTGTCGTAAACCCGAACTCTCGGAGTTATAAACTCAGGTCTACCAAGTGCAACATAGTGCCGGTTGTTTACCGGTGCGGAGTTGTCCAGAGCGACACGTGTTCGGTAGTTTCCGCTTGCACCTTCATCTGTCCGTACAACTTCATTGCGGGTTCCAAGCCAGTACGCATATACATGCGCATTACCATCAGCATCCACGACCGGCGTGTAAAGCATCACGTCGTTGGTGTTGCCATTTGAGCGACTTGCAATGGATGCATCCCTGCGACCAAAGCCAATCTGAGCGACATCCTGGCGGGATACACCCAACGTCGGCGACCCCTTTGGTGTGACGCTTGGGTTGAGTGCTTCAGAGTGGCTCCACCATAGGGTTGTTAACGTACGCGCATCAACGCAGCGCACGAGACCTGATGGCTCGACAACATAGACCCGGTTTTCAAAAACAACCGGTGCTGGTGCCGCATTAAATGCCGTCTTTTCATACGTCGAAGGAGATCCGATTGCTACTGGCGCATTTGTCTCAACCCCAGGGAGCGCAATAAGATTCCCCGCCGCATCCCGTGCCTGCAATGGAATTCTTGCTAACGTTCCATCGCCAAGGGTTACAAATACAACATCGGCAGGCGCTGGTAATCCAACATAGACTTGAGCGGCTACCGGAGTTGATGGAATACCTGCGCTTCCAAGGGGTGCACGCCAAACCTCATCCCATGCCGTTCCAAAGATCAGATCGGGAAGTCCCCTGTCACCTGCGGCAAGGGATGGTTGTGAAACATAAGCGCGGACAAATCCGATTCCACCGCTGACTCCGGTCGCGACCGTGAGTCCCTGAGTAATGAGTGGCGATGTTACCGATGCAAACGCGGGGTCGACTGCGGTCGGAACAACCGCAAAGCCATCGATAAGTGGTGCGCCTACCAGTTCTAAGCTGGAGCCTACACGGCGGTTGTTCTTGCGATATGCCGTGCTGGAAGAACCCCATGCGATTGCATTGTAGACAAAGCGCAGGTCTTCACTTTGAGCAGCCCAAAGATTTTTTCCTGAATACGCTCCTGAGTTTCCACCGGCCCCGATATTGACACCACCAACGTAATCGTTTATGTCACATCCACTATCACCCGCGGTAATCAGAACGCCTCCGCTGCCGTAGGAACCGGCAGCGATGTAAGGAAGGAATTCACCCGTAGACGAGGTTACTGCCGAGTTTCCAACGACGTTATGTAAGACCTGTGGATTCGGACGCGTAAACAGAGGTGGATCAGTTGCAAGCAATGCACCTGGTCGATGGGATGCGATTGCACGTCCACCTCCAAAGTTTGCATCGCCTAGCCGGCTGATATCCCGTGCACTTAGAGCATATGGCTGGTTTAGCAGTGGATGACCAGGCATGTAAACAACCGGTTTGCCCTGACCACCGCCGCTCGTAAACTGGACATCCTCCAGAAAGAAAGGAGCCCGTGGATGAAGACGCATGCGAGAGCAATCTTCCATCCATAACACTGCACCGGCATCAACCACTTTGCGCAGCTTTTCCCTATCTTCAGGAGTAAGGAACACCGTGCGATGGTTGGTCAAAAACAATAGATCAAACTGGGCCAGATCCGAGACAGTTGCAGCTGACAGTTTGACTTCCCAGTAGCAGGCCATGTCCTTGGAAACCTGTTGGCCAACTTTATAAGGATGTGCTTGATCACGCCCGGTACCTGGTTGACTCCAGCGGGCATAAATGTCGGATGTTACGGTCTTGGGTGCAAGTGGATTAACAAGTTCCCAGTTGGCTGGCTTTAGATCCTGACGTGAATCTGCAATGTAGAACACGTGTGGATCCGGATTTTCGGGACCACCGGGCAGTGGTGAAGGAGGATTAGTAGCAAAGTTAAACCCAGTTGAGTCAACAAGGAGCACTCCGACCTTAAAGACTCGCTTGTTGGTGGAATAGGTGGTGATATCTGCGGTCGATGCACTGCCAAGACAGGACAAAGCAGCAAGCGCCATAAGCCCTTTGCTGCACTTCCTAACCCAGTCAGCCGTCATCTTTGTGATTTTCCGATCAAGCCATTGCATGGTTATCGTTCCTAGTCCTGTATCCATCACCGATTCTGCGGATCTTCGCCAACATAGAGCAAACCGGGTGCTGTTGGGAGGCGAGGTGCGAGTGGTAGCTGTCGTCTATATGCATCCTGACGAATCGTACCTGGAGCTTCCCAGCGGGGATCGTATTCATAAACGATTCCTGCACCGGATCCTTGCGGTCCTCGCAGGCTAGCCTGCGGAGAGTTCTGACCATGAATTGTTTGCTCAGCAACACCGGAGCTTGCATACCCTGGTGCGACAGGTAAACCCGTTGAACCGTAATAATGCGGGATCCATCCCCACTTCTCGAGCCATGCCGCCTGGTCTCCAATTTCAGCTGGCATGTTCTCAGCGATCGCACCGAAGAACGTCAACCGAATGTCCATTGGTTGCCCGTAGAACGGAAAACGTGGATTGACCCGTCCATTTCCAGGAGCATCACCGCTGCGTGACAAGCGTGGAGCACCACCCCTGTTTGGATCATTGATTGCATACCGCTCATACGTATCGTTCGGATCCGGGTTAAACCAAGGCCCTGGAATGATAAAGAACGATCTATCCTGTGCGTACATGAGAGCTTCAATACGAACATCGAGCGGAGCCACACCAATGCGTGTTACGCGGTAATCAGCCTGGTTGCTGATACCGGCGCTGATGTCAAAGTACACACGCAGTACATTGTCAATCCCTACAGCACTTCCCACTGTCACCGGGCTTGTATGCGCCGGGAACATAAGATTTGTGTCAAGCTGGATTACGTCATCGATGTAGGCGCCAGCGTTTTGCGCTGGTCCACCAAGCAGGAGCGTCGCATTCCCAGCCCCGATAACACGTCCCGGAACATTGAGGACCAATGGGTTCGGCACGCCATTCGTGTCGTTAAGTGAAAATGAGACGGCCGTTCCGGCATTCGTTTCAGCCGAGTGTCGCATAAAGAGCCGCGGCGTATAGAATGGCGCAGTGCCACCCCACGGCGATGTCCCCTTATCATCAATAGGACCGGCATTGATCCGTACACCATGACTTCTGTTCGCAGCGTTTGCCGACAGGAATAAAGCCTTAGCATCCGAGCCAACTTCTTCCGCCTTGACGAGTCCTTCATCAGGCGTCATAAACTGCGTGGAGTTTACAGCTACGTAGTTTCTCGCAAGAAGGGCGATGGACGACTGCCCTTGTATTGCGAAATCACCAGGATTAGCAGCCGAAAGATTATCTCGCAAAAGGTTGCCATCAACGTAGATATTCTCATTTGACACCAACGTCACGTGACGAACATAGAGCTCGCCGGTTTCAGGATCCCTGCCTCCAACAGTTCCCTTGACGCGAACATTGCCTTCAGCAAAGATTACCAGTTCACCCTTATTAACGGAAACACCGTTAACAGTGGCCTGCTCTGTTGGGTAGCCCTTGAACTTGTAGACCAGGTTGCCGTTCTGTGGTAATCCAGCAACAGGAGGCGTATCGCTAGGACCAGAGTAGCGGATTATGGTGCTGCTGCCTGACAACCGTCGCCCTGCGGGATTACGGAAAGGCGACCGTCCAGTACTGGTCGGGGAGCGATCAATTTGTACATACCGAGGGTGGAATGTAATTGTAACTGCCGGTGGGACGTACTTGAAATCACCCCTCCAGTAAGCTGAGCCTCCAGGATTTAGCCAGTCGCTTCTGAGCGAGTAGGCTCCGAGAAGACTTTCAGATTCGCGTTGTACATCCTCGCGGTTATTGATGTATAGTCCGCTTCCCCAACCTACCTGACCAGGCAGCTCGGCTCCAAGGGTTGCCAGGTCTGTAGCATCCGATGTCGTCATGAACCGCGATGCAAGAGGTTCTGAAAACTGGGTGAGGGAGCGATAGCGCGTGAGACCATTGGGACCGATAGGCTCATCGATTCGCGGTGCTTCCAAGCGCGACACGGTACGGAGGTTCTTGTCAGTTCCGGTAAGTTCTGTAACATCACCACCGGATGGATTGTCGCGCACCAGACCATTTGCCGTTGTGAAATTCGCTGACAAACTGGGAAGCACGGATGGAACTCCGGATGCTGCTGCATTCAGATACACACGCGTCGGATCAGTAGCTGTCACGGCTGCTACAGCATCATCGAGTCCATTAAGGCTTATCGTGCCATTCACTTCCACTGCATCATTGCGTCGACCATCCAATGTCAACACATTGACACCGTAAAACGCCAGATTGCCATTGGAACGAATAGGTCCATCAAAGTAGTTGATGATTTCCCGCTCTACTGCAGCAGTAACCGGACGTGTTCCTCCTGTCGTATCAACGGGAGTATCGATCACTGTATTCACGGAACCAAGTGTTGCGGGTACTGTGCGATTATCTTTGTTTGTGAACCAGCGGATGTAATCTGTCAGGCCAATTGCCTTGTACGCAATGAGCTCCCGGCGAAGACCTTTTGCCTCTGTATTGCCAAACGTCGTCGGGTCCGTTGGATCGATACTACCGACACGACCTACAGAATCGAGTCTTAAATACTTCTGATCCGGAGTTGCATTAAGCGTATCCTTTGGCACAGGGCGGTATGTCACGCGCACCAGTGCTCTACCACCCAAATTGCCCTGCGATGGAGTTGGACCACCAAACTCAACACGCGTATATGGACCAAAGTCCTGTGGAGTTCCGTCCGCAGCGTAACCATCACGCCCCGGAAAGACTTCTGCCAGCCATTCATAGTCCGGATCGCTTGGATCTATGTCGTTTACAGCGTTATTGGGATCAGCGGTTGCGTTCTGGTCACCCAAAGGGTCATTTGGATTTGGACGCCAGTCTGCCCCTTCCGGAGCCTTAGTGAGTTGTTCATCCAAATAGCGAAGTCCAGCCTCGGCATACTTGGTTGCATTTACGCGTTCAGCCGATGACTTCGTGCTCCGCAAGTTGTTGATCACAAGAGCGATAAACAATCCGGCAATAAACAGCAAAAGGAACATCACGACGATGGCAACCGTGAGCGATTGTCCACCTTCGCGATGACGTCGGTTTGTCCTAAACCCGGGGATCGAAGTTCCGTGCATCTTGACTACCGTCCTAAATTGCCGACTTTAACGCGGTCAGAGAGCTGCATTGTCGTTGCGCGCTTACTCGCACCATCATAGACATTGACACCATACTGAATTACCAGCTGCGCCCGTGTGCTGTAATCCACTTTGACTACATCCGGTTCAACAACAAGTGTTTGTTTGCCAGCAGATGATCCACCTGCAAGGTCAACCAATGTGTGATCCGCAGAATCAACCGGCCAGCCGTTTTGATCACCGCCGACACGTCGGGCATAGTTGTTTTGCCAGAGATAGGTAAGTCTGACTTCACGTTCAGCGATAGAGTTCCCATCGGTAAGCGACTTTGCAGGTAAACCAGGACCATTCGGTTCATCAAACAACAACAAAGCGTTCTGGTTGACCTGTGTATCCTGATCCAGGATGTAATTGCGCTGCCCACCTGTCACAGTCCAGCGCTTTCGCATCGTGCCTGATGTATCGAGAACGTCATCAAGTTGCGTTGCTTTTTTTGCAATCGATGTAGTTGCACCAGCCGCCCGGTACCAGGTAACCAGATTAGTAATCGACGAACTACCCTGTTGCAGGTCTGGAGCCTGAACCCGCTCGCTACCAGGTGTAATCATCAAACCTCCACCGGATGCGACTGCTCCACCAACTACGTTTCCGAAAACTTGCATTGGCGATGCTGTCGTAACCGGCAGCGTCGCTCCTGATAACGGGTAATAAGGCGCCACATCCCCAAGACCCAGAGGAGCCACTGCGGTAAGCCCCTGGTTAGTCGGTACACCATTCGTGCCGGCGTTGGGATCCCGTGAAACCATGCGCATCACGAGTGGAATTAAGTCACCTCGTAGCGGGTATACACTCGCCGTCATCGGTGCCACTACCCCACCAGCAGTTAACATCGGGACTCCTGCTGCCGTTCCAGCGAGCGGTTGAAAGCCGGTTTCAATGGCTCCCGTGCGTGCATCCACCTGAAAAGCCAGATTTGGCGTCTTCACAAAGAGCTTTCCACTGGTTGGAGACACGGCTGTGTAAAACTGCTCCGGCGTTACGGTGAGGCTACCGGATGCGGCGGTGGGTACGACTCTCAGACGCGTTGAGCCATCCGTTTGTGGTTCATTTTCGAAACGAATCCGCAGTTCGCCAAAGCTTGAACGTGTTTGTCCGGCGCCACCTGCTGCACGATAAAACGTCACGCTATATGGCAATGCCCACTGACCATTCTTGGTCCGGTACCTCGTCGGAACTGCTCCGGGTGCTTCAGCCGCAGCATTATTCATGAATCCAGGCGTTGCTGTGTCACCAACAACCGTGCCCGGCGTGAAGGTAACCAATGTCCTAAACGGTGCCTCCGTTACCAGTGCACCAGAACCATCCCGCCGCCAGGCGAGCATATCAGCCTTGTCAGAATCCACGAGCGGGCTTGCAATGTCTCTCCAGTTTTGCGCGTAGGTCCTGCCATTTGGAGCAAGCCTTGTGTTGTAGAAGAAGGCAGGATCGTTGAAGCCTCCATCACCATCAACAGCGCTTCCATAGTTGGCCAGGTCAAACAGATTTGGATCCTGTGGATCAAACTCAGCACGATACACAATCAATGGATTGTGCTCATTGTCAGGATTTCCACCATCTGCCCGTGAGCTGAACTCGTATTGATTCAGATAAGGCTTTACCGCACCGGCTGCATCGAGATTTCTGCGCAGCCCGAGGAAATAACGAATCACACGTGTACCGTTTGCAAGTGGCAGTGTAAGCGTCTTTCCAGTCATCGCTTCGCCCGTGGTCGGGTCGATGATGCTGGCTGCTGGTGACTTGCCACCTCGCGGTACAAAGTCGATCTTCGCGAAGAGAATGTGCGGCTGATTCGTATTTGCCCCACCGGGTCCGATTGGGAATGTCCTGGAGAGTGGCAGCAATATAGGCGTCGCGCTGTTATCGAACACATAAACAGCTTGGGACAAATCCCGCGAGATACGTTCCAAACCGGTCCTGACAGCTGCCTGCGCAGCGGTCTCAGCGGCAGTTCGCCGTGTGATATTGAAACCCTGAATAATCGGGACGAACAGCAGACCAAGAAGGATGGTCGTGATGGCAATGACGACAAGCAGCTCGGTCAGGGTAAATGCGCGAGTCAACCTTGTGTAGCGTGCTGCAACGGCCGCCTGCCGCTCGCTTGGAGTTTGTGTAGCGGTAGGCTCAACCGGCATCGATGTATTGCGATTGATCATTGCACTACTCCTTGCGTGACATAGGAATCCATATCCTGAATCTGCCATGGCGCTGAATCAATGGAGCGATCTTTCCAGATGACCCTGACCTTGACACTGACACCCTTGACAGCACCGTCAACGACTCGCCAGTCCGTCACCCCTGAAGGAATGTATCTGGACATATCTGCAGTCGCATAGTCTCCATCGGTTCCAGAGATCGGGACCTGTAAGGGAGCAGTACGTGTGTGTTGTCCCGCAGCATCCACGAGCTCGAGACGCACTGTCACAGCCTTATTCACTTCACTGCGCGCAAAGTATAGGCGCGTCCCTTCGATTCCAAATCGCGTAGGGTCACCGAACTGAACATTGCCATCGGTACCGGACAACGGTGGACGTCCAAGCTGCGATTGATTCCATGATCGATAGGTAGCCACTGCTTTTTGCAAAGCAACAGCCCACTCGCCATCAGCTTTGTAGAGAATCCGTATCGGTGTTCCAGGCTGAACACGATTTACATTAAGGTAAACAAGCCCTGCATCCCAAGTTCCACCCTTGCCATCACGAACCCAATAGTCAGCATTGGCATCCGTGGTCGATCGCAGATCATGTTCACCCTGTGTTAGCACAGCTCCGGTATCCAAGCGGATCACCCGGATATCGAAATTGGCGGTGGGGTCAGTGTCTGCCGGTGGAAAGAGTCCGTCATAAAAGGTGTTGTCAGGATTCGTATCTCCGATGCGTTTTAGCTTAGCCAGACTGAGCCGAACCGGAACTGCTCCGGCAACATCGGGGAGTGCACTCGGAACATCACGGTCATCCCGAATAATGTGCCAATCCAGGACCGCATAGTCTACATAGGCAACAAATGCCCGTGGACCAACCGCTACATCCTCAGTGAAATTTGCGCCAGCAGGATTGAAAGCGAGTTGCCCAAGATTTGCATAGGAAGTTGCACCAGGGGCGCCAGAAATGTTGGCGCTGGCCAGCTTGTACTCGTACGGGTCATCTGCAGACCAGGTTGTCGCAGCAGGCAGACGCCGGAATGTTCGCGTTACGATGTCCGATCCTGGCGAAATAGATTCATTGAGCGCAACATTTTGCAGCTTCACCCACGCAAACACGTTCGCAGGAACAAGAACCTGCTCTGTTTCCAAGCGGACATTAAGACCACTGTCATCGGAGCCATCGTCGACGAGAACCAGATACTCAACCTTGAAGTAGCGGTCCAACGATGATGGCAGAACCAGCATAAACGCACCACCGCCATCGGTACCAGGATCGAGCACATAAGAGCGTGCGCTGCGAAGAGCACCACGGTACGCAAGCGGACTTCGCTGACCATTGGTCGAGTCTGCCTGACTATTTCTGGCATCCAGTGGACCGGACGATACCGATAAGTATGGATTGACACCTGCCGGAGCCACCGTGGGATCTCCAAACTGAGGATCCATGTAGATTGGTCCAAACTTTAAGTTGTGGAGATATCCACTCGCGTAGTTGCCCGGTGTAGGGAGACCAATCTTGATGGCCTCACCTTGTATAAACCGTGTTTTGTTGACATCGGAGAAATACGGATTGCCATCGGCGCGGTTATCCAAGTTATCAGGGTCTTCAGACACAACGGTGGCCGGAACCCCGTTATCCCAGTAAGTGTATGTAACGGCATCCGGGAGGTTTTCAGCATCGGACTTAATCTGCTCCATCATCCCCTGCCCGAGGCGCACGGCTATGGTGCGTCGCGATGCGGTTCCGAGGTAGCCAAGACCCAGTGGGAAAACGCGGATGATTGCAAAGACGCCTATCAGAATGACGACAAGAACAACCATGACTTCGACGAGCGATGCCGCCCGTCTGCTGCTACTTCTCTTGTTCGTGTTCATCATGGATCTGTACCTGCCAGAATGCATCAATTCCTACCTATTCCGGTGCCTGTGTGACGAGCAAATCATGCTCTGAGTTCCACAGGAAGGGTCCTTTAGTTAGGTCCGAGTTCGTACCCTTTGATGTCACCCGCGCTGTCAACCAGTGCGTTGAATCGTTTGGCATCGATGACTTTGGCGGTACCGCTAAGCCATACAACCAGCACCTTTCCGTAGGGAACGTGATGTGTTGTGTATGTAAGGACGGTGTCATTCGGTGGCTGACGCCAGAGAAGCTGCTTGCGATACTTTGCTGCACGCTCGCCTTCGGATGTACCGGCAGGCGGAACGCCATCCCCGGGTGCTCCAGTAGTCGTGATTGGGTACCACACACGGCTGTAACGGGCGATGAAGTCCGTCTTCGAAATTTTGTTTTCGATGAGACTGGTTATCTTTGGGCTGATGTCGAAGGAGTCGTACGTGTAGAACGGCATGGCGACCATGGTTCCGGGCACAACCCGCGACATGACGCCATTCGTCGGATCGTACGTCGGATACCGACCAACGACTGCTACATCCTCAACACCGCCGGGAGTAGCAACAGCGTTGTTGGGGGATGAATACGTATCCAAGTCCTTGATGTACTGAGGATAAAGACCTTTGGAGTAGATGCGGCGGATGCGCGCAGCAACAGTGGATGTAGGCAATGGACCGATTGGCGTTCCCCGATTTACGATCGATGCCGCATCCCGCATGCTGTAATAAGGAGCACCACCAAAAGGTGTACCATCCGCCTGCGATACAGCAGGACCAAAAAGGTATTCAGGGTATTCGCGGTTATCAAGCTCATATGCCGCAACTGCCTGTGCAATCTTGGACATATTCGTCATTGTCGAGCTACGACGTGCTGACTCCCGTACACCAGCAAACGCAGGGAACAGAATCGCTGCGAGAATCGCAATGATTGCAATAACAACAAGGAGTTCGATCAGGGTGAATCCTGACCGCTTCCTATTTCCAAACCTCAGCGATGAGTTCATAGAGCCAAGTACTCCTTCATGGCTTGCCTTGAGTGTGCACTCCACACCTCCTGGCATGTTCCACTGGACGGACATCACAAGGGCAAATGTCATTGTGGCGTCCGCAGATTATACGGGTCGCTGGTTTGACGGTGCAAACGCACCACAATGTTCCTTGTGTATATTTGAATTAAACTATCGGTAATATAGATACGTAAATCTATGTCCATTGCCCCGATCAGGCGTCGAAGGCGTCGCTCAAACAGAGTAATTCAGTGTGTTGTCGCCGCGGTCACAGCGATGGCAGTTGCAAATGCACTCATCGAATTGGCAGCGCCATTATCTAAACAGCGCCTCAAGCGAAGCAAAATACGCTACATCGGGACACCGGAAGGTGACCTTTGTACGCAGGTTATTGGAGATGAACCGACGACCTTACTGCTTCATGACTTGCTTCCCGGCTGCAGCATGCATGACTTGATGTTGCTGGATTTGGATGGTACGGGCGGTGCGTACATGGCGGTTGATTTGTTGGGATACGGTCGAAGTGATCGTCCGGCCACAAAGTACAACATCTCCATGCATATCGATCACATTGTCGACTTGCTGTCACTTTACCCGTCTGTTGTGAATGTCGTTGCGGTCGGTTATTCAGCTTCCATTGCACTTGACCTGGCTAACAAGCGAGATATCAAGCTGACAACAGTGCTGATTAATCCTGCGTATGCTAAAGAGGTTTCTCGATCGATAGCATTCGTGAGCAAAGTGCCGGTGGTGGGACAGTTTGTTTATCACGTTCGTCAGTTACTGAATGAACGGAAAGCATCCCCTACACCCGTGCTCAATGACAGATTCGGCAATCTTCACCGTGCGGGTTCTGCAAATGTCACGCACGGCCCCCAACTGCCTGATCTCTGTGAATCCATCGTGCTTCCAATAGACTCTGATGTTCATGTCATCCATGTTGATGAGAATGACCCTGACGAAGGTTGGAACAAAGTTCGTGGAATCGTATTTAGTGAGTAAGATTCTGAGTGAGCGGATTCCACTCGTCCGCTGGAAGGTAAATATGTCACGCTCCCACGCATTTATTGCCGCATCTCTTTCAATGATTGTCATCGCCGCACCTGTTCAGGCTGCTGACACTATCTCGACTCTCGATCAGGCTGTATCCACCGCACTGAACAAACATCCAGATATCACGCTGGCGATGGAAGGACTTCGCAAGACCAAAAATACGATTACTCAGGTTCTAGGTCCGGCAAAGTCGCCCACGGTTCGTGCTACTGCAAGTTACACACGCCTCTCTGGACTTGGAGCTGCATTTGGTGGTGGGGGTGCGGGCGGCGGCGGAGCTGCTGTGCAGAACCCATTCCCTATCGGTCTGCAAATTCAGCCTCCAGGCTCCGTACCTGTTTCACTGGGCGCACCGACACGGAGTCGACAGACCGGGGGTGATGGCACCGGTGGTAACGGTGATGGAAACGTGTTCGGGAGTAACATTAACCTCAACCAGCAGTCAGTGCAGATGAGCCTAACGCAGATTATCGACCTTGCAGGCACCATCAGACTCGCAGATCACATCGGCGATACCGAAGTCGCCATCGTCGAACAGGAAATTTTGCGAACCAAGGATGCGGTATCGCTGAGTGTACGGAATCAGTGGTATGCGACTTTACGTGCAGACTCCCTTGTGACCGTTGCATCGGCTAACCTTGACCGCTCCAAGGCCCAGCTCGCAGTTGCTGAGGCTCAGCTTCGCAATGGTGTTGTAGCGGCGTATGATGTCTTACGGGCGAAGACTCAGGTTTCAAATGACCAACAACAGCTGACTACTGCGGTAAATCAGGCTCAGATTCAGCGCACGGCGTTGGCACTTGCAATCGGTGTCCCTCCGTCCACAGTCTTCAATATGTCTGCTCCGGCGAAGCCGGATGAGATTGCCATTCCAGCCTTGCCAACGACCTCACGGCAGGAGCTCATTGCATTTGCTCAAAAGAACCGCCCCGAAGCGATTGCCGCCAGCTTGAATACGACGAAGGCATCGCAGAACACAAAGTATCAAAAGGGTGGTCTCAGTGGCTCCGTGGCAGTTTCGCTAAATGGTAACTACAACCCGAATCCGGCCCTTGTAGCCAATCAACAGGCTACCGGCAGCCTAACGCTGGTTTACCAGAAGCCAATCCTCGATGGTGGTGTAACGCGTGCGGCTACCGACTCTGCGCATGCTGACGAACGGAGAGCAGCGATTCAGGCTGAGCAGTTTGCCCGCGGAATCGAAACTGAGGTCATTCAGGCGCACATCGCGGTGTTTGATGCCCATGAACGAATTAAGACCAGCACAGCAGGTCTTCAGGAAGCCCGTGAGGCATTCCGTCTGGCTGGTGTCCGTTACCGTGAAGGTGTGGATACGCAGGTGGCCGTTTACGATGCTCAGGCTGCACTGACACAGGCCGAGACAAATGCTGTCAACAGCAAGTATGACTACTACATCGCACTTGCTCAGCTGGATCGCGTTACGGGTAAACGCTAGCATTTGCCCGCAACTTGAATTGCTAAACGCCCTCAGGAATCATCCAGAGGGCGTTTGTTTTGTCGGAATCTTAGCCTCGACGGTTTGCGTACCATTGATCCATAAAAGCCTGGTATTCCGCTTTCTTTTCCTTTATTCGCCTCCACCAAGGTTCGTTGTCCACATACCATTTGACCGTCTCTTCGAGGCGAGCCTCAAAGTTGACATCCGGTTCAAATCCAAGTGCACGAATACTCTTGCACTCCATTAAGTAGCGGCGATCATGACCTGGACGATCCTGAACATTCCGAATCAACGTCTCAGGCTTGCCCAGTGCTGCGAGAATTCCCCGAACTACATCGAGGTTGACTCTCTCACAACCGGACCCTAGGTTATATGCTTTCCCGGGTGTACCGTTTCTCAGAACCAGATCGATACCCCGTGCGTGGTCATCCACATGCATCCATTCGCGAACTTGCTGACCATCACCGTAAACGGGTAGCGGGATGTCATCAATGGCATTCGTGACCATCAGCGGAATCAGCTTTTCAGGATACTGAAATTGTCCGTAGGTATTCGAGCCACGGGTCACCAGCGTTTGTAGACCAAATGTCTCATGGTAGGCGCGGACCATCAGCTCACCGCCAGCTTTAGCGGCTGAGTAAGGCTGATTCGGTTCCAATGCATCCCCTTCGCGGAACATATCATCGGTGGATCCGTAGACTTCATCAGTGGAGACCTGCAAAAAGCGCTGGTGGCCATAACGACGTGCTGCATCCAATAGCACACAAACCCCGTTGAAGTTCGCTTGAACAGCGGCATCAGGGTCAAGGATTGCCCGGTCATTGTGGCTTTCAGCAGCAAAGTTCAGAATGACATCAACATCTTTTGCAGCCTGATCTACAACTTCGCGGTCCTGAATCTTTCCATGAACAAAGATCAAACGGTCATCCCCTTCAAACTCTTTCAAGTTCTCGAGGTTTCCCGCATACGTCAGTGCATCGAGAACGGTGACTTTCTTCGCCAGTCCCTCCCGCAGCACCATCCGGACGTAGTTGGAGCCGATGAAGCCCGCTCCACCCGTAACTAACAAATGATCCATGTTCACATTCCCCATCGTGGTAGTACGACCACTACTTTCCGCCCAAAACCATACCCTAACAGAACATCACTCAATCCAACAACGCTTGTAGCCCCCGCCCAGCATGCGGCGGACCTGCTCGAGCTTTTGCTCATCAGGATCTACAAGGAAGCGCGTTGAAACAAGCACTTCTGGCTGATTATCGGTTGGTTGCACGTGGACCAATAGTTGTGATCCGCCTTCGGCGCTTGCCAGAACATCCCGAACCATCCGCAGGCGTGACTTACACGTGTTATCTACCTTCAGGTGGACGATGCGCGGTCTGGCATCGGATGCCATCGCATTTTCCACAACACGCTCAATACGATCACAGATGATTTCAGCCTGGGCAGGCGTTTCATTCGCTTCATCTTCCGCATTAGTGCTGCTGGAAATGCGCTCTCGACGTTGTACACGACCACTGATTGCAAGTATCGAGTTGACTAAAACCAGCCGGCCATACTCCGCCGTGACCTTTGGAAAACAGGTCACAGAAACTGAGCCGCTGGTATCTTCAAGCTGTAGCGTCAGCATCAGCTGGCCGCTCGTTGTGTTCCGTTGGCGAATGTCCGTGACCATGCCGCCGATTACCACATTCGCGCCCGTCGCGACATCGGTGAGGCCTTCAATACGTACAGCCTTGTGCTTGCGCCGAAGTTCGGGCTCGAATGGTTTTACTGGATGCTCGGTCAAGTACAAACCTAAGAGTTCCTTCTCAAACGCAAGCCTTTCCCCGCGAGAGAAATCAGGAACGGTAGGAAGCGGTTTTTGTGCGGCCAAAGATGCATCCTGATTTTCATCGCCATCAAACAGGCTCATGAGACCGGATTGCTGGTCACGGAGGTTGCGTTGTGCCGCAGAAACACAGTCGTCCAATCCCTCCAGCAGTGCTTTTCGGTTTGGATGAAGACAGCTTAGGGCTCCAGCCTTTATCAGCATCTCGATGACGGACTTACTTGTCAAGCCTTCTGCAAAGACGCGATCACAGAAGTCACCCAGATCCCGGAAGGGTCCTCCTGCTGTCCGGGCAGCAAGGATAGCATCGACCGGGGCTTTACCGACATTCTTGATGCCAAGCATACCGAACAAAATCTTGCCATCCTCCGGCACACTGAACTCGGCTCTGGATGTATTGACATCAGGAGGAAGAACAGTCACTCCGAGGCGACCGCATTCGTCGATAGCGCCAACGATCTTCTCTGTTCTGTCTGCATATGCACCGAGATATGCAGCCAGATATTCCGCAGGATAGTTTGCTTTGAGGAAAGCCGTTTGGTAGGCGACCATCGCATAGCAGGCTGCGTGAGCACCATTAAATGCATATCCTGCAAAGGGCTCGATTTCAGAAAAAATCTGATCTGCTACTTTTTCCGGAATGCCACGTTCAGCCGAGCCCTTCATGAAGTTGGCGCGCTGTTGGTCCATTTCGGACTTTTTCTTCTTACCCATGGCCCGGCGGAGAAGGTCCGCCTGACCAAGTGTAAATCCAGCAACGGCCTGCACGATTTTCAGAACCTGATCCTGATAGACGATGACACCGTATGTCTCTCCTAGAATAGGCTCAAGTGTCGGGTGTGTGTATTGTATTTGGGATGGATCAAACTTCGACCTAATATAGCGCGGGATGTGGTCCATTGGTCCTGGGCGGTAAAGCGCTACCATCGCGGCGAGCTCTTTTACACTCCGTGGCTTTAGGTCAACTATCCAGCGGCGCATTCCATCGGACTCGAGCTGAAAAATTCCTGTGGTTTCACCGCGGCTGAGCATGTCGTAGGCCTTGAGTGCCCTTGGATCCGATGCATCCAGAGGGATATCCCAGACGTCGATTACATCGCCCTTTGTTTCCTGAATCAGGTCTACGGCCCTTGCCAAAATAGTGAGGTTGATCAGTCCGAGAAAGTCCATCTTGAGGAGGCCGATTTTCTCGAGCGAGCTGTGCGGATACTGGGTCGCGACGGAACCATCATTGGTACGGACAAGCGGCGTGTATTCAACGAGGGGGACGTCGGAAATCATGATGCCCGCGGCGTGAATGGATGAGTTTCGTGTCAGCCCTTCAATCGACTTCGCGGTGTCAATCACCTCACGAAACATTGGGTTGGTTTCGTATTCCCGCTTCATCTCCGGATTCCCTGGATAATCCTTCGCAGGATAGCCATCCATGGATTGCTGAATGGACAATCCTAGTGGCAGCTTTGGAATCATCTTTGCGATGCGGTCGGTCTCAGAAAGCGGAAGTCCCATCGCCCGGCAGACATCCCGGATAGCGGCCTTCGCACCGAGGGTCCCAAATGTCGAGATAAACCCTACATTTTCCTCGCCGTACTTTTCTGCGACGTGCTTGATAACATCCGAGCGACGTGTGTCCTCGAAGTCCATATCGATATCTGGCATCGTCACGCGCTCAGGATTTAGGAAGCGCTCAAAGGTGAGGTTGTACTCGATTGGATCGAGATCTGTAATACCGATACAGAACGATGCAAGCGAACCGGCGGCGGAACCGCGCACGCCAAAGTAGATTTTGCTGCCACGGGCGTACTGAGCGATATCACGGACGATAAGGAAGTAACGCGAGAAGCCTGTTTTCTCGATGATTTCCAGCTCATACTTCAGGCGGTCACGGTGCGTATCGCTGACATTCTTGATTCGCCGTTCAAGACCTTCCCAACAAAGCACCGTTAGGTAGGAGTGGTCGGAGTGGCCATCCGGGAGTGGAATTGGTGGCATCGGAGCCCGCCCGACTTCGATATCAAGCTTGCACTTTTCCGCTACGCCAAGCGTATTTTCGACCGCATCCGGAGCAAGATGTTCGAATGCCCCAAACATCTCGTCATGCGTTTTGAGATAAAACTCACGTGGTTCGTAGCGCATCCGCTTTGGGTCGCTGATCGTCGTGGATGTCTGGATACACAGCAAAATGTCGTGAGCACTGGCATCCGCGGCGCGGAGGTAGTGGGCATCATTTGTTGCGACGAGCGGAATATTCAGCGCCCGCGCAACGCGAACGACCTCTTCATTGACTTCCTGCTGCCCCTGTGCGCCATGGCCCTGAATTTCGAGGTAAAAGTCATCTCCAAACACTTCCCGGTACCAGGCCGCGACACGTTTCGTTTCTTCGTGCCCCTTCTTCTGGATAACAGACTGGGCGAGTTCGCCACCCATACAGGCGGAGCAAATGACAAGGCCCTCGGAGTGCTCGGCGAGCAGCTCTTTATCGACACGTGGCTTGTAGTACATGCCCTCAAGACTTGCCTTTGTTGCAAGCTTCATGAGGTTCCGGTACCCGATTTCGTTCTTTGCCAATGCGACAAGGTGGTGGTTACCATCCCGCTTTGGGTCACGGTCACGCCGGCCACGCGTCGCGACATAAAGCTCGCACCCTACAATCGGCTGAACCCCTACCGCTTTACAGGCTTCGTAGAATTCGAAGGAGCCGTACATCGTGCCGTGGTCGGTGAGTGCAATCGCCGGCATTTCCATTTCGACGGCGATTTTTGCCATCTCCTTAATCTTGGATGCTCCATCCAAAAAGGAGAACTCGGAGTGGTTATGCAGATGTACAAAAGGGGTGGACATACAAACCGCATTCTATCGGTTTGCATCCCACCCCTCCGTCAAAATTAGCTGTGGTTTGTGTTACACGAGTGCTGCGCGAACCGCCGCCGCCATCTCGACCGTACCCACTGTCGCTTCTCCGTTGCCAGCGATGTCCGGTGTACGGAGTCCTGCTTCCAAGACCTTGCCAACAGCAGCTTCGATACGCTGTGCGGCATCTTCGCGGCCAAAGCTGTAACGAAGCATTAGGGCCACTGACAGAATGGTTGCTAGCGGATTGGCAACACCCTTACCAGCGATATCAGGAGCCGAGCCATGGATGGGCTCATAGAGGCCAAATGTGCCGGTTCCAAGGGATGCACTTGGCAGCATCCCGAGAGACCCGGTGATCATGGCAGCCTCATCGGAGAGAACATCGCCAAACAGATTCTCGGTGACGATGACATCAAATTGCTTTGGGTTACGGACCAGCTGCATCGCACAGTTATCTACGAGCATGTGGGTCAATTCGACATCCGGGTAGTCCTTGGCAACTTCGTTGACGGTGTCGCGCCAAAGAACAGATGTCATGAGTACATTCTGCTTATCTACCGAGCACAGGCGCTTTCCGCGCTTTTGTGCGGCCTGAAAGCCGACATGTGCAATCCGGACGATTTCTTCCTTCGTGTAGACCATTGTGTCAATCGCACGATTGCCATCATTGGACTTAGGTTGCCCAAAGTACACCCCGCCGGTCAATTCGCGAACGACAAGAACATCAAGTCCATCCCCGACCAGAGAAGGCTTTAGGGCACTGGCATCCGCCAAGGCTTTGTGGAGGATTGCAGGCCGCAGGTTTGCGTACAGACCAAGGTGCTTGCGCAGAGGAAGCAACGCGCCGCGCTCGGGGCGAAGATCTGGATCAG
>CAZSGJ010000012.1:30076-48970 GCA_964606305.1 uncultured Armatimonadia bacterium | reverse complement strand
GAAGCGCAACCGGAGGCTCATAGCCATCCAGGTTCATCAGAACAAAGCGGCTTGCATTCCAAATCTTGTTACAGAAATTACGCGCCTGCTCAACCTGATCCTGACGATTGTCACGAATCGGCTTGACACGAATATCCTGACGTAATCCAGCCTCGCGCATCAACGCAAAACGGAGCGCATCCGCACCATAGAGGTCAATAAGGTCAACCGGATCAACACCATTGCCTTTGGACTTGCTCATGCGGCTGCCATGCTCATCCAAAATGGTCGCATGGATGTAAACCGTGTCAAATGGCTTCTCACCGAGGAAGTACTCACCCGTCATCACCATCCGGGCAACCCAGAGATACAAAATCTCCTGCGCCGTCGAGAGCAAACTCGTCGGGTACCACTGCTTCAGCGAATCCGTGTTCTCCGGCCAGCCAAGCGTTGCAAATGGCCATAGGGCTGAGCTAAACCATGTGTCCAAAACATCATCTGATTGAACGACATCCGTGCTGCCAAGCTTTTCGGCAGCGACATCAGCGGTACGCGCAAACACCCAGTTCGTTGCAACCGTTGGGTCGGAATCGGCCTTGCGCCAAACCGGAAGGCGGTGCCCCCACCAGAGCCCACGGCTAATCGGCCAGTCACGGATATTCTCCAGCCAGCGCACATAGGTTTCACTGTAGCGCTCGGGGACGAAGTTGATCCGTCCGCTTGATGCGGCATCGATCGCCTTATCCACCATCGGCGTGCCCGACATCTTACAGAACCACTGATGACTAGGGCGTGGCTCGATTACAGCACCAGAGCGGTCACAGTGAGGCACTTTATGGCGATAGGCTTCGACCTTGACCAGGAAGCCCGCGGCATCGAGGTCGGCCACAACACGCTTACGGGCTTCAAACCGATCAAGGCCAGCGTAGACACCAGCAGCCTCTGTCATCCGGCCATCGGTGCCAATCACTTCAATCCGCGGCAGGTTGTTTCGCAGACCACACTCGAAGTCATTTGCATCATGAAATGGCGTGACCTTGACTGCACCCGTTCCAAACTCAAGCTTGACGAAGTCATCCGCAACAATCGGAATCTGCCGTCCGAGGAGAGGGACATCTATAAGCTTGCCAACCACAGTTGTGTACCGTGGATCTTCGGGATGCACGGCAACCGCAGTGTCACCAAGCATCGTCTCAGGGCGCGTCGTCGCCACGATGACTTCGCCTGTTCCATCAGCGAGTGGGTAGCGCAAATGCCACAGGTGGCCATCGAGTTCTTTGTCCTCAACCTCGATATCCGAAATTGCCGTCATAAGCTTTGGCGACCAGTTAACCATCCGCTCGCCAAGATAGATGTAGCCCGCTTCATGCCACTTGCCGAAGACATCCATGATGGCATCCACATATGGCTGGTCCATCGTAAAGCGCAGGCGACGCCAGTCATAGGAGCAGCCAAGACGCTGCATTTGGCCAACAATCCGGTCGCCGTACTCCTGCTTCCATTCCCAGACGCGCTCGACAAACTTCTCACGGCCGAGATCCTGGCGGGTCAGCCCTTCGGTCGCGATGCGCTTCTCGACAACCGACTGCGTGGCGATGCCAGCGTGGTCGGTGCCCGGAAGGATAAGGACGTTGTAGCCAAGCATCCGCTTCCAGCGCCCAAGCGTATCCATGATGGTGTTGTTGAGTGCATGCCCGATATGGAGTGCACCGGTGACGTTTGGCGGAGGAATCGTGATGCAGTACGGTGGCCGCCCGGAACCCAAATCCGGCTCGGCGTTAAAACACCCTGTTTCCAGCCATCGCTTATAAATGTCGGCTTCTGTCGCATGCGGCTCGTACCGCGTTGAAAGTTCCACTGCCATCGCTAACACCCCTTGTTCATCCAGACAAACAAAAACCCTACGTCCACAGAGGGGAAACCTCTCGGCTTCCACCTCAGGGACGCAGGGTAAAATCTGCGCGGTACCACCCTGATTCAGATGGACTCAATCCACCTGCACTTCATTCGCGGTCAGCTCCCCGACGACATTCCACGGTTTCCACTCACCAGGCTCACAGCCAAGGCCCGGCTCTCTGACAGTGGCGCATCCGTGTACTCTTCCGGTTCTACGCTGCTTTGTCGCTTCAGGGTGTATGCTACCGCATCACGCCGACGAACCGGAAATGTAACTTATGAAAATCGCACTCATCGGAGGCACCATCTTCCTTGGCCGCGCACTGACATCCGCAGCACGCGCTGCCGGCCACACCGTCATCCACCTGAACAGGGGGCAATCAAACCCCGCTGCCTATACGGACATACAGACGATTACCGCTGACCGCGGCGCCCCGGATGCGTTGCAGTCCCTTGTCGACCTTTCCCCGGATGTCATTATCGACACCTGCGGATACTCACCGGGCGTAGTTAAACTTTCATCGGATACCGCAGCCGCCGCCGGGATTCCCTACTGCTTTATCTCTACTGTGAGTGTCTATGTTGGCTGGCCTGAGAACGCAACCGACGAGAGTGCCCCGGTTCACGATTGCCCGGATGACAACGCTGCGGTCACTGGCGAGACCTACGGAGGCCTCAAGGCACGCTGCGAAGACGTTGTCCGGGATGCACATCCGTCATCACATATCATTGTGCGTCCGGGGCTCATTGTCGGTCCACATGATGTCAGTGATCGGTTTGCCTACTGGGTCAGGCGCATCGATGAAGGTGGAACTGTCGTGGCACCTGAAGGGCCTGATTACCCGACACAGTTTATTGATGTCCGTGACCTTGCGGACTTTGTGCTTCACCTCATCACGCGCGGATTGCGCGGGACGTTTAACGCGGATGGTCCTGTCGTACCCATCGGCAAATTGCTCGAAGCGATACAAGCGAGTAGCACTGTGGAAAGCCAAATTGTCTATGTATCCAAGGATATCTTGGAAGAACAAGGTGTCCAGCCGTGGAGTGAGCTACCACTTTGGATTCCAGGGCTATCGGGCACGGATGGCAGTACAGACACGCAGAAGGCTGTTCAACATGGATTGCTCTCACGCCCGCTTAGCGAAACCGTAAATGCCACGCGCGAATGGCTGGCATGCGATACCCGTTCGGTGAAATGGCTACGTACCTTGACAAAAGAAAAGGAGCAGAGCGTGCTGTCAAATCTCTGACAGGACTCTGCTCCAACGGGTTTGCTTACCCTGAGCGACGCTATGGCAGAACCTTACCACCCATCAGAGATTGAAGAAGTCCCGGTGGCAATCCGCCACCGCTGCCGCCACTTGTAATCGTCACCTTCGCATCGAGTGTACGTGTGATTCGCTGGATCGTATCGGCGACGTGATATTTGGTCATCCGATCCATTTTTGATGCATTGACCTTGCCAAGCTTGGCACGGAGGGCCTGTAGCTGGATGCTGGCGACCATTCGCATTTCATCCGGGCCACCACCACTGAGGACAAAATTGCTGAGTGTCTCAACATGCAGACGCTGCAGCTGCCGGCGTGCGGCTGTCGCTGAACGTCCATAGAAAATTTCGCTCCACAGAGGCATTCCAACTAGCTCGGAATACGTCGCGAGATCCAATACCGGCTGTTTGCGCGCTTCATCTTTGTACGCATTGTTGACAACACGGGAAAGAATCTGCGGAGAATACAGTCTGCGGAGACCCATTTTCTGGACATTGCTCAGCGAATCTGCAATGGGGTACTCCCCTGGCGTTGCCGGGAAAGTGTCCAGCCGTGCCTGCAGCTTATCCAGAGCCGCGGCCGGAATTGGGAGTGCAAATGTGCCGAAGAGATAGTCGTGCAATGTTGCAATCGCCTGTTTCTGCACAGATGCCGGAACGGGTCGAAGCGGTGCCTTTGCGTTTACATCGCCCTTGAAGGAACGGTTAACCGTCTGCGCACCGACAAAGCGCGAGACTTGTGCGGTAGCCTGCCCGATTTGGTTCACAAGCATCCCGAATGAACGTGTGAATTCGGCATAGCTACGACCATACTTTGGAAGCCGACCCGGGAGCGTGGCAAGCTGCTTTTCGGAAAGCTGCAACGACTTCGTCCAGTAGGCTAGCGGATCCGAGCTCAGGTCGAAGCGCGTAACCGTTGGATCAAAGGAATCCGCCGCTTCATCTCCTTGGTAGCGGTAACCGGCCTGACCGGACTTGCGTGCAATCTGGTTCAGGATAGCCGTTTCATCTGCACCATCCCGAACCCCCTTGACATCTGTATAGCCATACTGAATTGCCCAGTAGTCATACGGACCTATCACAGGTGAGAAAAACGGGACATCCTTGTCTTCAATCGCCATGATGTTGAATGGCGTGTAATCCATAACACTTGCCGATGTCCCCTTGGTGTTGACAAAAGTCGAGTTACCAAGCTGGGCGAGTGTGTACTGACTGGATGCTGCAAAGTTATGGCGCAAGCCCAACAAGTGACCGGTCTCGTGTGCAATTGTTTCGCGTAGGAACTGACGCACATACTCACGTGTCGACAGCGGACCACGGTTTGCCCCGCCTTCAACAGCCTGCAACCCGAGCCATGCGTTCATTCGCCCATGCTCTGCGAGGCGACAGCGCAGTGACTCCTTGCTACTGCCGAGTAAATCAGCAAAGGAACCTCCGTCAGCAACACGAGCGAATGCAGCTGCAGGGTCAACAATCAGCGATTTCTCAAGCTGCGTGATGCGGACGAATGAGCTGGTGATGTTTATCGAACCGCTGAGTACCTGCCCTGTAAGCGGGTTAAAGCGGGCATGAGCAACAGCATGTGCATTTTCAAGGGCATCATCAGTGACCCAACGGACAATGTTGAAGCGGGCATCCGCGGTATCCAGCGGCATGTCTTTTGCATCCGTAGGAATCACATCGGGAAGCTGCTTGACCTGAACAACATTTTGCAGACCAATCGCTACAAAAGCCTTGTTCCACTCCAAAATGCCATCGCGAATCGCATCCCGCCACTCGACTGGAATACCGCTATCAAGCCAAAAGACAATCGGCTTGACCGGCTCAGAAACCTTAGCATCCGGATTCTTCTTGCGGACATCAAAGCGGTGAATGTAACGAACAGTTAGATCTTCTTTGTCTTCGCGGGTAAAGTCCATCGGACTCGGCGTCGCATACGGCTCGTTCGTAAAGTATCCAATTCGTGGATCCGCAAGCCGGGGCTTGTAGCCATTACCGACCGGAAGAGCGGACAAGTTGTACATCACCTTGTAACTCGCGCTCCGTGAGTCAACCAATGACTGACCGACAACAGGGCGGTTCTGGCCACGCATAAAGTGATACTGGGTAACCGCGATGATATTTTCCGGGAGACCCTTGAGGCTTATCATGAACGTCTTGTCGCGGTCAAGCCCCATTGCGCCGCCCTGCGGACCACCCATCAGGCCAGGGATTGGCGGTGGTGCAAACGGTGCAGAGACGCCCAGCAGGTCCCCTTTGAAGAGCTCAGAAATATCAATCAGCTGCGACTTGCGCTCTGGCTGCTTTGCCTCAACCCGATACGCCTGAACGATGGCATCCGGGTAGACTGCGCGCACATTCTTTTCGGTTAACGCATCACCAGGCGCGACGTGCGTCCAGTTTGGAACTATCATCGCAATGCGGTCATCCGGCAGTTTTTGAAACTGGAAAGCCAAATCACCAATCGGCTCGCCCAGCTCGACATAACCGCTTGTACCGGTGCTCGCAGTCGCTTGAAGTAACAGCCACTTGCTCAACTGATCATCAGGGATTTCCAGATAAATGGTTTCGCGTCCTGATGCTGCATCCTTCTTGCGGTACAGCGTCATCAGCCCGGGGAGCTTCTCAAAATCCTTAACCAGATCATCGATTTTCTTAGCTTCAGGTTTTGGGGGACCAGCGGGAACAGGAAGCGTTGGATTTGTGGATGGCTTTCCCGTTTCCTGCGTTGCTCCGGCGTTTTGCGATGCCAGTATTCCGCCGGATATTCGTGTCTCAACAACGCGTCCGCTCACTAGCTCCGTGTCATCTCCAAGAGGGAGATTCCGGATGTTCCATTCGGCGGCCACCTTGTCTCCACTGCTCCGCTCGATCCAGACAATGCCTTCGGATTGCAGCGGTGTTGGACCGGATGTCTCCAAAAAACGAACCCCAAGGCGAATACAGGGTACGCCTTGCTTAGGCTCGATAGCCATGACCAACATGTCAACTTTTGCATCCCTCATACCGGGGATAGCATCAGCCTTCAGCGTCTTGCTCCACTGTGTGCCTACCTTTGTAGGAACATTGGCAAAGAGAGGCTGCGTTGCACTGAACAGACGTACAGAGCGCTTTAGTGAGTCCTGATCTGTGTCCGAAGACTGATAGGAAACCAGACTGTTGTCTGAATCAAATGTAATCGTATCGATGTCTTTGCTTGGGGCATCATCGGGAATCGCCTGACCACCGACTTTAGCCTGACTGGACTCCACGGTGTTTTCCACAGTAATCTTGCCATCTTTATCGACCTTTGTGATGCGGGTCTTGTCTACTTGGTCAAACTCGAGGGTGATACTACGCCCTTGGACCATAGCAACCATTTGCCCATTGCTTTGCAAACGCTTTTCTGCGCCAACGGTTGCTCTTAGCAACATGGGTGCGGAATCACTGGATGATGGCGGCTGCGGCATCGGCATCGCGGGAGGTGATGTTACCTGTTGGCTATGTGAGCTTTGCCCGCTGATCACCGGGATTACGATTGCAGCGATTCCAAGGGAGCGAAGGAGTTTGATGGTTGTAAGCGATTGGCGGCCAGCCATAAGTGGGCAATTCCTTTGTCGATTAAGAGCGTGTTAGCACATTACCTTATTCGACCGCCGATAGTCATAGCCACACGCCTGCTGTCCTTGCGAATTCACTACATTGAAGCAACGGTTTCATTCACTTGTGCTATTCATCGCCATGGGAGTACAAGTGCGTACGTATCCAAAGAATGTCTATGTGACATCACGCTCAACACCCTGTCACCCGATGTCCCAAAAGTAAAAAAACGTGCGGACTTACTACGGTCCGCACGTCTGTTTCATGCTCGACAGCGATAATCAGCTGTTAGTTGATACGGATGATGTACTCAAACTTCTGCTTGGTCGTGACTTCCTTGCCATCACGATAACCAGGTACCCATTTCCAGCGTCGAAGCGTGGTCAGCACAGTCTTATCGACTTCCGCATCCCCAGAGCCACCGATCAGCGTCGTTGTACTATCGCCGTTAGCTGAAACTTCCACTTCAACCAGAACGCGCGCTTTGAACTGCCGTCGCTTCAGATCTGTCGAAAGTTCAACATCAGGCTTGAACGTCGCACGGGCATCTTCGTTTCGTGTTGCAGCCGATCCACCGGCACCTTGTGACTTTGCGATATTCGTCGTGTTGACTGCAATAGGTTTGCGATCACTCTCGCTCGTCACTTTGTCTGGATTCGCGGAGATTTTGGCATCGTTCGTAGAAGCTGTTGCTTTCACATTTCCGCCACCGCTACCGCCACCAAGGCGAGCGGAACCACTTCCAGCTCCGACTGGACCATTACCACCGCCAGCAGCGCGCGTGCTCGCCGTCGCAAGTGCACCAATATTATCGTTGCCACCGATTGGTCCGGCACCGCCATCACCTTCGGCTGCAGCACCAGGTC
This sequence comes from uncultured Armatimonadia bacterium, assembly GCA_964606305.1. GTDB lineage: Bacteria > Armatimonadota > Armatimonadia > Armatimonadales > Armatimonadaceae > CAIRTT01. The sequence goes on along the minus strand of CAZSGJ010000012.1, from coordinate 41,380 downwards.
GATTGGCCCCTACTGCCGCCGCGATTGCACTGTTTCCGAGCCGTGGTCCACGGGATGCACCGGATGATGCTGCTCCTGAAACCGCTGTTGAAACGGTATCGGAAACAGCTAGATTTCGACCACCGGATCCTGCCGATGCCGTACCGGTTCCCGAACCGGATACAACCGTTTTGCTGATTGCCACGGACTTAGCAACAGTTCCCTTTGCACCCTGAATGGTCGCGAGACCAGAGTTTGCTGACCCCGTCTCTTCCATCGCGGCCGTGAGAATGGTCGGTCGGTCGGTGATGATGGCAGTAGATCCAAGTGCCGGTCCGCGGCGCCCTATATACGATGGAGTCGATATGGCATCGACTCGTACCGCATCACCACTAATCCCAACACCCGTCGACTTTCGGCTGGCTGCTGTCCCGACCGTGCCCATCGAAACGCCCGCACCTGCCCGGCTTGCCGTCGGTGATGCGCTCATTGGCGCTGTTGGTGCAGCAGTGGGCAATGCGGCATAGTCACGTTCTGTGGCAGCACTGACACTGGGTGCTGAGTCAGAAGCCGCAAGCTGACCGGATACACGCGGTGTGTTGCGTCGGAAATTCGGTCCGGCGACTCCTGGTCCCTCCGGAGTTGCACCTGCAGCAATCGCACGATTGGTGTTAACTCGCGCAGTCGTATCGCTGTTACTCGTTACGTTTGTCGGGCGCGGGGTACTCACAGCAGGCGTTGGTGCCGAAACATTAGGCTTAACGGGAGCCTCATTTGCCTTTTCCGCCACAGCATTTGGACGAGGACGCGGCTTTTCAATGGGTTTTGACAGTGGCAACGGCTTTGGCTTATTGACAACCATCGTCTTCTCAAGAGGCTTTGGTTTAATTTTTGGCCACAAAACTGGCTTACGCCGAATGAGTGGAAGATTTTTTGGACGCTCAACAACTGGCTTGAGCTTCATGATGCGAGGGAGGTCATCAAATGCCTTCTCGAGAAACTCGACCTGCAGTGGCGGAGGTCCATCAGATTTATGCAATACCGATGCAAAAAAGGCAATTGTGAAAACGGCAGCATTTGCAGCCAATGCCACAACAATTGCCGTCTTTAGGCGGGATGCAACATCATCCTCGGGGAGACGGATAAGATGATCAATCGCACCTGCGGCACGAATCTCCTGTGTTTTGAAGATACCCATGTCTTATCTTTCTCCGTTCAAAACCCCAGCTTGGGGTCAGTAGCAATCGAGAACTTTCGGAAGCGAACCTGCCGGGCCTGATCGACGACTTTCCGGACAATGGAATAAGGCGCTTTGCTATCGGCGTTAATCACGACAATCGCGTCTTCGGGGCGGATGGTAATCGCTCCAGTGGCGGAATCTGATGCCAACGCAGACAGTAGCTCTGATCCGAGTGATCCTCCCTGAGCGATTACTTTCCCTTGGTTGACGGATACTTTCTGATCTTTAGTGATGGTGATGGTCACCTTTGCCCGTGCCTGCGCATCCTGATTGACACTGTCCGGAAGATCTACCCTGCTTCCCTTCATGTCAATCACATTAAGTGATGCAAGGATAAAGAAGACGAGCAGAAAGAACATCGTGTCAATCATCGGGATGATTTCAATCTTTGTCTGCTTGATTTCCCGTCGTCGACGAAACGCCATGTGCTTACCTAATCCCTGTCAACGTACAGCGAACTTGCCAATTTTTACCGAACGGGAGTCATCAATCGCGCTGATGACATGCTCGTGGAATGTTGTTTCATCCGGCGAGATGATCACTGTCATCACTGATAAATCCTGGGCGGATGGCTGGCGTCCAAACTGTTTGACCACTGCAGCTAGGAGTTCCTTCGAAATGGAACTATCAGCAGGAATTTTGGAGCCGTTATTGACATACTTGTTGCCATTGGCATCAATCTCGACTTCTAGCCTGACATCCCGTGGGTCCCGCACTGGTTTCGTTGACATCGCTGATGGAGGAAGCTCAATATTGATTCCCCGTAGGTCAATGATATTCAACGATGCCAGGATGAAAAACACGAGGAGGAAGAACATCGTGTCGATCATCGGGATGATCTCGATTTTAGTATGCTTTATCGCCCGTGATGCTCTGAAACGCATGAGTGATTAACTTTCAGCGGGCAAACGTGCCGCGGGCTTCGAGGACATTGATCAGTTTGTTCGCAGCCTGCTCCGTCTCGGCAATAATTCGGCTTCGGCGGGAAACAAAGTAGTTGTAAGCAATGAAGCACACAAGTGCAATCAGAATGCCTCCGGCAGTTGCGTACAGTGCTGTGCCAACGCTTGGGAGGATAGCTTGCTTCGACTTATCGTCATTTGCAACGGCATATTTCAGGAAGACCTGAATCATTCCAACAATCGTTCCAAAGAGTCCCCATAGTGGCGACAAGGTCGTAATCGTATCGAGGATTGCCAGATTCTTTTCGAGCTGCATAAAGTAATCTTCAGCTGCTTCCTGCACCAACCGCTCAACTTCTCCAACACTGCGGCGTGCATTTGCCAAAACAACACGGGCAACCGCCGCTACCGGACCATCCGCATCGTTGACAGCACGCGTTGCCTCGTTATCACGTCCAGCCTTCAATAAGTCGAGCACATCCGCCAGAAGATTCGTGGATGTCTCACCGTACTTCTTGTATGCACCAAGGCGTTCAAAGACCACGGTTACCGTCGCTACGGACATCGCAACCAAAACGATTGCAATAAACCACTCTTCAACCAGAAACTTAACCAGCGGATTGTTCATAGGAAACCCTTCTCATCGGATGAATCCTGCCGTTTCAAACCATAAGTGGTGGCAGGACTCAGTAAATCTAATACTTCGCAGACAGCGTCAACAATGCCCGCCGTCCTTGCTGGAAACGGGTTCCAGCAAATGCACTTCCATAACTAACCAGTGAGTTTGCGTTGAGGAGATTCTCGACGGATGCCTCTACAGACACTGCGCCAAACAACTTATGACCAAACTGAACACGGGCATTCACTTCGTTTAGGGATGTCCGATTGCTGCCAAGGAACTGCGATGCCGTCATTCCACTGCCATAGGCGTAAGACAGACCCAATCGAGTGCCCCCGCCAATGCCCTGCGAGAATCCAGCGACAACGGACGTGCGTTGATCGAACTCTGGAGAGTACACACCAGTAGTCGCATTGTCCACGCGAACTTTCTGATTGGACAGAGTTAGGAAGCCGGTTGTTCCCGAAAGAGCACCCACATTTCCAGGATTCACTTCGTTTCGGGGATTCAGCGTGTAGGTGAGCTCAACTCCATCTGCACGGACCTTGCCAAGTGAAGTCGTTGTGAAACCCGTGGCCTGCGGTCCCGGCACGATTTGCTGGTAACCAACGGCATCATTATTTACTTTCACATACGTACCAAGCTTGAGCGTCTGGGTACCGAACTGGCGCTCGATACTCAAATCGTACTGATCCGTCGTTTGTGGCTTCGTTGGGTATGCCAATGGATCAGTGCTGGTTTGCCCGATTGCCATCGCACCTTGACCTAGCGCTGGCGTAAAGAGCTGGTTGTAGGAAAAACGCAAGGCACCTGGTTGGGACACACCATAACCAAACAACCTAAGGCCTAGCAGTTTAAACGTCCCATCCTTTGGCAGGATATACAAGGCATTGAAGCGTGGAGAAATCTTTGCGCTAGTCCGGGCACCACGCTGAATCGGGTTCCCAAAGGCATCTGGAGAATTCGGATCAAAATTCGGTGTCTCCAGAGCAAAGAAGTTTGTTTGATCGAACGTTTCACCACGCAAACCGGCATTCCAACGAAGTGACCCCGTCGACTTGCCAATCTGGTAGTAAGCAGCAGCATATTCAGACTTGCGATTCGCATAAATCACTGGAATGCGGCCGTTTGAATCCGGCCCGAAGCGGTTTGCCAGCTGACCGCCCATATTGCCAAGCGCCGTAATCGCCGCAGCGCTCTGCGGGTTCAGATACATCGACTCACCGCCACCCATTGACTGTAAGGCGATGCCATAACGGGTTGTGCGGCTACCGGATGGCACAACAAAGTCTGCCTGAACACCCGTAGTTCGGTAGTTCTGATAGACACTGGGCAAGAACTCTATAGATGATTCAGCAGGCAGACTTCCCTGTAGTACTGGCACATTGTTATTGGTTGTACTTTGGGTCTGCTTGGAAACACCGACGGTAAACGTAGCCGAGCGCCCACCACCCTGCTGCTTGCGAATCTGCGTTATGAACAGCTCAGAATTGTCCCGCTGCGTCACATCCAATCCGAGGTCTGACTGGCTCAATCCGCCACCCACTGTATCGAGGGCACCCCCGAACCCAAAGCCCGTACCATTGAAGGACGGCCCAAGACCGGTTCGATTTCCAATTCCAGTCACTGCGGAGCCAAGTGCAAATGTAGATGATATTTCCGTGCTCGGATTGATGCGGACCTCTACTTTTCCGAATGCATTGTTAGAGCTCCCACCGGCATTAGGCGCAGCTCCACCGGTCTGTGGAGACAGGGATGCATTCGCTGTAGTACGGTTTGAGACACCAAGCACATACCCGATGTCAGTGCGCGCTGTACTGACGCGGGGACGTTGCTTGGAGACAGTAATCAGGTTCTCAGATGTCCCAAAGTCTCCGTTAGTTGTTCGCACAAATGTCTCAGCCGGGCGGACAGGGGTGCCATACGGTGAAATCGCTGGACTCAGTCCGAGATCAATGATGGCACTGCTGCCTCCACCATACGCTGCGGAGTGTCCTCCGGTGCGAGCCGTCAAGGTTTCGATAAACGCTAAGTCAATCCACTGACCGGCAGAACCGGTTACGCGTGCTGGAAGCTGAAAACCATCCACGTAAAACTGTGCTGGATTTTGCTCGCCGCGGGAGATCAATCCTCCAAGCGGATCGGCATTCAGGCCTGGAACCGAACGTAACACCCTGTTCAGACTCTGGCCATTGCCAGCTCCCAATGCGGTGCCGTGCATCAGTGCTTTGTCACGATATGTACGACTGGATGGGTCGTCAAGGTTGATACGTACCACGTTATCAACGACTTCGACCGTTTTGAAGCCCTGCTCTACCATCGCTACCCGGATGGTCACCGTGTCGTTATCAACGACGGTTACCTTACCCTTGAAAGGCCGGTAGACCATTCCTTCGACAATCGCAGTTACTGTAAAGACGCGTTCGCCTGAAACCAAATCACCCGTAACAACAGCACCGTTATCCCCAGCCTTAAACTGGAGCTCATCAATCTCACTTGCCGCAGGCTCGATGCGAATGACAGCGCCCGGGATTGCTTTGCCCGTTTTGGCACTGACAACATCAAATTTCAACATGCCATCAGCAAATGCCGCTCCGGATGGAATCATCAACGAAAGCAACAAAGTAGCCGTGCATGCCCTTGACAACACGCCATTCGATTTCTTGAACTGGCGTGATTGATTCATTCCCGATGTTCTTTGGTTTCGCATTTTGAGTAACGTCCTTTGCCGGACAGGGCCGTTTGCCATTCACATAAATGGTTTGGGTCCCGGAACTAGTATCCGGTAGTGTACGAAGGCGGGCATTTGATTGTCAAGGGAAACTAGTGGTTATCAATGTCACATCTACATCCAAAATCAATATCGGTGACACACCGAATACCCCATTAGGTGACCGAACATCACACAATTCCGAATGTCATCAGCATACATTCCCGGTGTGTGCTGCGCATTCCATCCAATTGTCATTACGCTTCACATCACACACAGCGTGGTATATACACCTCGTATGAATGAACGGTTACGGGTTCAGTCGCAGCTGGTTGTTCCGGTCGTGAGACCACTACTGCAAACCATCAACATCATCACAATAGTTGTGACACTGGCAACGCTGATCGAACCAATCAAACAGTGTTTCTCGGTATGGCTTGGCCCGAACGCCGACCAGGGAACCGGTCTCATCGCCATCATCGGAGGCATGCTTGTAGCTTTCCGCTGTAATCAACAGGCAGAAACCGTTCGCAATGATCTTCGCAGCCTGTTTCCATCACCGGATGTCCCACAGCGGCGCGGCTGGCGCTGGCCCCTTTTCATCGGAATCGTTTTTGTAGTGTTCTCTGTACTTGCTGCGTCGCCAACGGTCTCTTTCCTTGCCATACTTTGGGTGTTGTACGCTCAGATTTTCTGGACGGAGGGACTCTTTGTTGCCGGAACCTATCGGAGCGCATTTGCCTATGCATTGCTCGCAACGCCTGTTCCTCAGGGCATTTACCGTAGTTGGATCGATGTCACATCCCAGTTGGCAGCCCTATTGGCATCGCAGATAGCCAACGCCATCGGAACCAAGAGCTTTGTGACCACCAATGGAATCATCGTAAATGAAAACACGTTCACCATTCCGTTTCGTGCTGGAGTAAGTCCACATCCAACACTGTGGTTATCCGCTCTGATCGCGCTTACGTGGCTGATTTGGATGAAAAAGACGGTAAAAGAGAGTCTTTTCTGGGGACTTTTGGCGATATTCGTCACCTTCGTTATACATATTGCCCGCCTGGTTCTCATCATCGCAGGTGCACGTTTGTCTGTAACCATCGGGAATGCGATTCTCTTTATACCGTGGTGGATATCATCGCTCTTCGCACTTGGCATGACCGCTGTGATCCGTCGTGCGTGGCGTATTCGTAAAGACCGCCTCAATCGTTTTATCGTTGAAGGGCAGGCAAACGAATGGAAGTAGCCCTTACAACACGAAAGAAAGTCCTCATAGGCACACTTGCCATTGCTGCTGTAGTGGTGCAGGGGGTTGCAATGCGTGTCCGCGCGCACAGCACATTTCGTGTTCAACCACCTATGGCGGTTGGTGCCTGGACGGTCAAGAGTATTCCATTATCATCCGAGGCGATGTCGGCCCTTGGTAACCCGCAGGCCGATGGTTGGAGTTACAGCAATGCGTTGGATGAAATCATCACGGTTCAGGTGATTTCGCCCGACACCTTTGATGCTTATCGTAACCCTCCGATTTTGACGCGATTCTTTACCGCTGCATCTGCTAAGCAGATCCGCTCCGAATCGGGTGGCATGCAACAGACAGTGTTCACGGCACTTGCGGATGCTGAATCGAAAATAGTCATGATGACTTGGATACAACAACGGTCGGGGAAATGTAAGCCCATAAGCAGCTCAGGCGAACAGTCCCTCGTAGATCGCTTGCGCATAAATATCGAGACGCTCCTCGAGCCAGAACCGTACTGCCTTGTGCGTGTGTATACGGCAATCCCTAAATGGGATGTCAGTGGACATCAATCGCAGCGTACGATAGCTCGATTGGCCAAAGCGATTCAAACTGTAGGAGGCAATCAACGTTGAGCAAAGCACGATGCTGCGTCCCACTAATGGCACTGTTCATCGGAGTCAGCCTCACGGGATGTCAAAGGCAAGCAGACTACAAAAGCGCAATAAAGGTCACGAACGATGACGAGAAGCAAGTCGCCGATAGTGCAGCCCTGCTTCCGCTCAAGCCGGGTATTACCTGGACATTTGAAACCAAAGTAGAGCAACAGACGTTTACGGATGTCGCGGTCGTACGCGGGCCAATAAAACTTGGCGACAAGGATGTCACTCTGGTGGAAACGAAGCGCAATGGTCAGCTGGTACTTCGCGAGGCTTACCGTGTTGCGAAAGGAATGCTGACATTGAATGCGTTTTCCACATCAGCTAAACAATGGGTAGTCCTTGACCCGCCGCTGACACTTATCAAGGATGGCGCAAGGCTGGGCGATGAGTATAAGTGGGCGGGGAAGCTGCGCATTGATGGCAAGTCGATCGATGCGCATGGTCTATCTCGTCCCAGCATTCGAGAGGCGGTACAAACGCAAAGCGCCGGTCGCTTTTCCGGGGTTCGTATCGATTCAGGTATTGCAGCGCCATTACCCAATGGTGACCAGATCAAGTACCAGACGACACGCTGGCTGGCAACTGGCATCGGCTTTATTCGGCGGGAGTATCTTGATCGCACCGCACGGCGACAAAGTAATCTGATCAGCTTCAAACTAAAGTAAGTTGCCACTTTACGGAGACATGGTTCCCTAGATGTTACTTCGCCTCTCACAGTGAAAACTGCGGACCGAAAGGACAGAACCATTGCTGGACTTGAAGCCGCTTTGTGCCTATGAGAGCATCGTGTGCTGACACAGGGCATTGGTTTTGTTCGTTGGGATTACTCTGAACGCACCGCCCAGAGAAAAAGAACTCTGGTCAGCATCACGCACAAAAGCGTCACTGCATCGAGCTCATATCGTAGCCGCAAGGCACTCTGATGTCGCCGACCAATACGCAAGATGATTACCAGCGATGGTGATTCGTGATGTCTTGAAAGTGTGGGTCCTGACTACGGTTGAAGAATCCACCGACCGGATGTGATTGTATAAACAATCATCACAATCAGGACAAACTACGCTAACATTGTTTCTATGGCAACATTCAGGACCACAGTTCGCTTTATTCGAACCAATCCCAGTGCCTCTTTGATGTTGGTCATTTACATTCTGATGTGGTGGGCTCCAATTCGACCGCTGGCGCTGCTGACTACCGGTCGTGGTGATGTTCCATATGGAATAAATGGCCCAATCGAGTGGATGTCACGTTGGTGGTTGTCTATAGACGCACCAACACTTTTTCAGCCAATTGCCCTGCTTGGAGCATGGTTTCTAGCCTATCAACGTCGAAATTTCCTTCGTGCAGCGTGGGCACGTACCTGTCGATCAGCATCACGTCGTGGGGCAAAATGGGCAGCCTATTCCTGGATTCCACTCGGTTTTCTTTTAGTGTCAGCGACCACCGCATTTCTGGGTCACATCACTCCTCTCGCCGTGACCACACTGGTCTGGTTACCCATTGGAGTTGTTTTTTACCTCTATGGACCTAGGGTAATCCGTGCTCTGCATACACCAACCCTCCTACTCCTCGCAGCAACAGCCGTACCGGACACGATTCCCGAACTGACACAAAAGGTTGCGCAGCGGATACTAGGTATCATGGCGGTCCAGCTGGGAAAACTTATCGGCGACACGCTTACATTTGATCAGGGCAGCCCTTTTAACGTTGCGGATGACTATCTTCGTAGCGGCAATCTTAATGCTCCGATTGCCGCTCCAATGAATGGGCTTGCGCTTGTAACGACCACAATCGTCCTTTCGTCCATTTGGACATTACATAGACGCCGTGGCATTGCATCTACCGCAGCTGCAAAAATCATCAGTATTGCGGTTGCTGGAGTTTGTGTCGTTCTCCATACATTGCTTATTGTCATCACCTTGCACAATGGCCAGCGGGGCTACACCGTGGGTGCACTACAAAACGTCCTGTTGTTACCGCTTACGGTAACCGTTACATTGGCAATCCTCAAGTCGTTACATGCATCATCTTATGGGCATACCCTCAGAACGCTCGATCGGAAAGCCGTGATGTGGTTTGTCCGTCTGCCGGATATCAGGCGACGAAAAGTTTCTCGGAACAGACAAAAACCACAAAAGCAATCCAAACCGGCACTGCCTATCGTTATGGTTCTCTTCCGGATGGTGACATCACCTTTTCGGATTTATTGGAGATGGATGAATCGCTTAGACACAAAGCTTTCCAAATGGGAAAGTGCTGCATCCAAAAACAAACGGGCACGAAAGTGAGAGCATCTTGGAAGCACTGACGCTTGATGCTCAATCACCTGATGCAGCGCACAAACCGACTGACGTGGCTTTACATTTTGGAGTTACTCGATGAAATCAAGGCGACAAAAAAATTATACGGGTGAACGCGGGCGTACTCGGGTGACGCTCGTCTTTCTTTTGTTATTGGTGACCTTGCTTCACGTAACGAGTTACCGGATGGCGGCGGCATCAACGTGGTTACCAGCACTTCCCAGTAATCTCATGGGAATGACATTACAGGCACACCCTGTTGACCAGAGTACGCTGATGATGCTGGGGAATCCCAGAGGCAGCGCTGGAGCTTATTCAGCAGGGTCTGCGCGCCCGGTTGAGGTAACGATGGTTACCGGCGGGATGTTCGAGAACTATCACGACCCGACCGCTTGTGTTGGCCAGGGGCAGTTTGAGACGATGAGCACAGAAACAGTCGATATCGCAGATGGATCAGAAAAAGCGGTTGTCAGGCGGCTAACCTTTCGCCACCGTGTAAATCCGGACATTCGGATGGTGATGTATTACTGGCAACAGCGAAAATCCGGAAGTATCGACTATCGTGCACGCATGGGTAACTTTAGAGATATGCCGGCGCGTGTGGAGCATGGTTGGTCGACATTGCTGAATCATGACCCTACGGTCATCGTGAGGACCTACGTTCTCTTCGATGGCCGGTCAAGTGAATCCGATGAGGACATGCGCCTCAAGGCTATCAGTTCTGGGATTGTGGCTCAGCTGCGGCAGCGTGTGTGACAACGATGTATGCTGAGAATTAGTCGTTGAGACACCAATCGCTGTGACGAATTGCATCTGTTGGAATTGGATGGACTGACCAAGTATAAGATATAGTTCACTTGATTGATTTCTTTCGTGTTTTGATACGCAAGCAGGAATAGGTAACAGTAATGCAACAAAAATGGATACGAACGGTAGGTGCGTTTGCCGTGGCGAGTGCAATCGCAATCCAGCTTCCGATGCGTGGTGGCACGGGCGTTGCTCTGGCAGATACTGAGTATCCGACAGGAACGGGTGGCGGTATCGCTGAACAAGTCGCGACGGTGGGAACTGCTGCAGTAGTTGCTTACGGTGTATCAACCACTACTGGCAGTGGTATCGGCACAGGATTGTTTGCAGCGGCATCCGCAAGAGGACTTGTTCCGTTGTTGGCATCCCGCGTTGCTGAGTTCGGCGAACTTCGTCGGCTCATTGACCTTTCCGGTCTTGCAGATGCACTTGCTGCAATGGAATCTCCGGTGACAGTGCTTGCACCAACGAACGCAGCGTTTGCTGCATTGCCAGCAGATGATGTGGCAGCCCTTGTTGCCCCTCAGAACCGTACAAAGCTCAGCAATGTGCTTCAATACCACATCATTGAAGGTCGTTATTCCATCTCCCAGCTCAAGGCATTACCGGATGGCACCGTCCTGAAGACCTTGAATGGTGACTCTGTAACGATCACCAATAAAGATGGGTTGAAAGTCAATGGAAATGCTATTACCGAAGATGACATTCCATTTTCTGGTGGCTGGGTCCATCCGATTTCTGGTGCATTGACGCCTCCATCGGCTAACGACAACAAGTAATCGAAACAAGACACATGGCAAGCCCTCGGAAGCAGACCGCTCCCGAGGGTTGTTTTGTATTTGAAG
>CAZSGJ010000012.1:7102-29976 GCA_964606305.1 uncultured Armatimonadia bacterium | reverse complement strand
ATCGGTCACGGTGAGACATCAGGGTCTTGATTCCAGTACACAAGTCAAACCCGGATGAGACTAAGGTCCGGATGCCTTAGTCACTGGTATCGAGACTCCTGCAGTACGTCGCTCTCCATCAACATACCGGAGTACCCCGCTGACACCAAGTTCAAGACCTTGTCCTGGTTTCAACGCAACAGAGGGAATCGTGACTTCAATAATCGCATCTGCATCCGTATTTGACCGACGGTTATACGTCCATCTAACAGCGCTCGATGGAACAGCTTCAATTCGCACAATCCGCCCCTTGTCATCGATTACCGCCAGCTCTGGTACCAAAAACTCCGTACCGGGAAAGCTCGAATCGATGCGCCCGCGTGTCGAAGATGTTGCCTTTACTGCTGCAACATCCCCAAAGCCCTTCGGATGCTTAACAATGCCAAGTGTAAGGGTGTGGGACATCACCGGTGGACGAAGGAGTGGATACAGCGACAGCACAGGGAGTGACATCATCACGAGAATCATTCCCGTACCGGAATACTTACTTATCCTGGCGTTTCCCGTTTCCTCCGCCCCAAGCAGTGTCCCTCCAATCACAGTAACCCAAATGAGGATACTGGTAAGCTCAAACGCTGGAGATGCCAGTGCTGATACCGCTGCTGCCACAATCAATCCGCACGCTGCCCGGGACATGAGGTTTGTATCTGGATGAAGCTGTATGGACCGATGAAGTGCTGAACTCCATAACAAGGCGATAATCAACAACAGAGCAAACAACGCAGGGACTCCATAATCGACAGCATATTGCAATGGAAAGGAGTGAGCATTGTTTGCCAAGGATCCACCTGTCAGCTTGACCTGCCAGGGTGCCTCACCGTGATGACTATAAAGTCCTTGCTGCGTCAGGTAGCCACCAGTTCCCCACCCGAGTAATGGACGCTCCGCTATCATCCGATAGGCGGTCTGCCACAACGATGTTCTCGCAGCAACAGATCCCAACTCCCACCATGTGAGGGTACTGCCAGCTCTGAGTGTCAATGCATTGCTTAGACCACTACTTGCAAGGACGATTCCACCACCGGCAATAAGCCACAACCAGACGCTACCGATTAAGCGCTGTAGCAACGGCTGGTCATTCACAATCCCGTGGCGCCGACTGGATACAGCTGCAAGGATTCCTACGACGGTGCATCCTGTGATGCCGCCGACCCATCCTGACCGACATCGAGCAAATGCCCACGCGAGTGCGATGATTAAGGTCGCACCGATTGCAAGGGACTTCTGCAACCCCGCTGTGCCACGATGAACGGCGAATGCAGCCGTTACCGGAAGAAGAAATCCCAGAAGCGTACCGACAGCTTCATGCGTACCGAATAAACTCAGTGAACTGGCATGGAATGATGTGCCGCGTAGACCATCGCTTCCGACGCCATACCTCGACAAATCGACACCTGCGACGAACACTGCAATCGTCCCAACGCCAAGCAATACCATCATCCGCTCTGAGCGGGTGCCAGCGCAGAACAGCCCCGAGATCAACGCTGCTCCGGCTGACATCCACTTGAGCCAGCCACCAAACGCCTGCATTGGAAAGTCAGTCCCTAGTGATCGAAAGCTTATCCATGCGAGAAAGGCAATCAGGAGTCCTGCGATTGGCACCAGATTATCCCGGCTTCGCCCGGCCGATGGCCAATGTAACCCGAGAAATGTGATCCAACCAACAAAGCCAAGACAGAGCGACAAGGTACGAAGAGTCTGGCTGACGGAGGGGATGTCACCAAGCAGGTGAAGCGCAACAAGCGAACAAATCCATAGAACCCGACTGGAGTATTTTGGAATCAGAGCTGAGCTACTACCGCTACTCCGGGTAGCCGTAGTACGCCATCGCTCGCGCTCGCGCTCGCGTTGTTCCCATGGATCAGGTGTTGACATTTGCGTTACGAACGCATTTTACTAGGCTGCCGACGGAATCTGTAGTCGTGGAGACACTGCTCAATCACAGCCTTCATCTCAAGACGGAAACGATCGTAGCCAAAGGTCTCAGCATGTGCACGGATACGTTGCGGGTCGATGTCCATATTATTGACAGATTCCATGGCCGCAGCTACGCTTTCAACGGATGGCTCATCAAAGAAAACGCCTGTCACTCCTTCGATGACAGTCTCGATTGCCCCCCCGGCGCGATACGCAACGACCGGACGTCCAGCAGCCATCGCTTCAATCGGCGCGATGCCAAAGTCTTCCTCACCCGGGAAGAGGAATCCGATACAGTTTCCAAACAGGCCCTCAACTTCGCCATCGGGGACGCGGCCGAGAAACTCAACCGTAGGTCCCGCCATTGCCTTCAGGCGTGCTTCATCCGGTCCGGAACCAACGACCTTCAAGCGAACTCCGAGCTTCGTCGCGGCTTGCACCGCAAGATCGACGCGTTTGTAGCCGAGAAAGCGAGACACGCACAACCAGTAGTCAAGTGTGGGCTTTTCGACGATCTGAATCCGATTCGTATTGACTGGTGGAAACACCACCACAGAGCTGCGACGGTAAAACTTTTCGACCCGGGATGCAACATTGTCGGAGTTACAGATATAGAAGTCGGGTCGCTGAGCGGCAAGGTAATCCCATGCCCGTAGCCGGTGAATCACCCACGGCATTAACATTCGCTCTAGCTTGCCAAATCCGCCTTCATCGACGTACTCACGATAACGCCATGCAAATCGACTTGGCGTATGGCAATACGTTACATGACAGGTGTGCGGATACGTGATGATGCCCTTTGCAAACGATGATGTGCTTGACACAACCAGGTCATACTCACGCAAATCCAGCATTTCAAACGCCATCGGAAAGAGTGTCAGAAACTTCTTGTGGTGACGATTTGTTCCAGCAAGCGGTAACTTCTGCAAAAAGGATGTCCGGACATCCATTTGCCGAAAAGATTTGAACGTGTGGTTGGCATCATAGACGGATGTGAAGATTGGAGCATCCGGCCATATTTCATGAAATGCTTCCACGACACGCTCTGCCCCACCGGATTGGGTTAGGTAATCGTGTACGATTGCGACCTTCATTGGCTGTGGTTCCATCATTCCCTATTTCTCCCGATGCAAACCACGCCTACCGATACTTGTGCGCAATGGTTGGAATACTATCCTGCCGCAGCACATCATACAGGCTAAGCACCGAGAACATTTGCATACAATTCCACGCAAGCGTGTGCAGTTGCATCCCAGGAATAATTACTGGCACGCTCAAGTCCATGCAGTATTGCTGCATCCCGATATTCACTGTCGGCAATGAGGCGAGACAGTTTGTCGACCTGCATATCAATATCACCAGGGTCTACCGCGTACTCGGGGCATCCAACAACTTCTGGAAGGCTCGCCCGGTCACTTGTAAGAACAGGACATCCAGTGGCCATCGCCTCCAGAACCGGCCAGCCAAAACCCTCATACAGGCTTGGGAAGTGGAGTACTTTGGTAAAGCGGTACGCTGCACGAAGATCAGCCTCGCTTACACGCCCTAAGTGAAAAACATCACCGCGGAGCCCAAGGCTGTCACGCAGGTCTTTTTCATCATCAAAAAAGTCCGCCCCAACCCTTATCAATGCGATATTGGGTATGACTTTTTTCAGCCTTGCCAAAACCTCAAGAACCACAGGAGTATTCTTATAGCGATTTCGGGTGCCCACTTGCAGGATGTAGTCCCGACGCAGATCAAGTTTATGCCGTTCCGCAAAAGCAGTACGCTCGTCGCGGAGAGAAAGTCCATCCGGTGGTAACGCCTGAAAATCCGCTTCAAGACCAATCGGAACGATACTGATCTGCTCAGGCCTGAATCCAGCATGGGTGATCAGGTCATTACGTGTTGACTGGGACACACAGAGAACTCGCGCACAGCTCCGCATCGCTTCGATACGCTTCAAAAATGAACGAAGGACCCATGGTTTGTATGGGACATCTACTATCCCTTTGATGAAAAGCAGCGGGATGATGTCAAAGCACGTCACAACAGTTCGGTCAGGGTCTATGGCCCCTGCCAATGTTGCATGGCTGTGATCCAGAATATGGTAGATGTCTGCATCGATGTGGCGTATAGCTCTTGGATACTTAACCCAGCGACCGTAAATGCTGGCCAACCGTTGCTGCGATGCATCCGGTAGCCAGGACATCCAGGGCTCAACCCCGGAGCAATGCAGGACATCTAGATCCCAGTGCGTTCCCAGATGTAAGGGAAGACGTTCAAGATACCCCTTGCGAAACCGTGACATACTCACGCTTGGAAACTCATCCACATTGGGAAGAATAACAAGCTTGGATGCCTTACCTGCCATGCTCATTACCCAGCAACATCCATGTAGTGCTTTAGGTACTCTGCACCAATGTTTTCCCACGTCAAGGGAAGCGCACAGCGTCTTGCAGCATCCCGGCGAGCAGTTAGCAGCTCCTGGTTACCGCAGACTTCCTCGATGGCCGCAGTGAGTTCAGCTACTGATTCCGTATCATTGATGACGACGCCGGCATCCGGACCAACCGCTTCAGCACCTCCGGTGGTACGCGCAGTAATGACTGGCAGGCCACTTGCAAGGGCCTCAACTAAAACGAGTGCACATGCCTCGTATCTGGATGGAAAGACAAAACAGTCTGATGCGCGCATCAGCTTTGCCAGATCATTCCGAAAATCAAGAAAATGAACCCGCCCTGACAGCCCCAGCTCTTGGGCAAGTGCGGGCCACGGGCTTGCAGCAACCCGCCCAGCAACAGCAAGGTGAACATCCGGTACGGAAACCAGCGCACGCAGGACGCCATCGAGGTTTTTACGCCCCGTCCGTATATCGCCAGCGAACAGTGCAAGAAAGACACCTTCGGGAAGACCGAGCGCCGTACGATCCTCAGGACCGGGATGAAACTCGCTTGGGTCAACGCCATTCAGCACCACCCCAACCTTGCCTGCAGGTACGCCACACAGTGTGGTCAGCTCTTCCCGGATCGTGGACGATGCGCCAATGACCTTACGTGCATCCCGGAATGCTTTTCGCTCACCCCATGCATTCAGCGTTGTATAGAGTCGTTGGTAGAGCGAATACGGACCGGATGTCATGCGACTCGGGTGCATCGGATGTCGAAGCCACGCCGTGTGTACGAACTGAGCTGTATTGATGTGGTGGGTGCCATCCAAGGTCCAGCCATAGCCGTGAATGACATCGTACTGGGAGCGTTTTGCCCTCAGTGCCCGGTTAGCGGTAGCAATGGACTGTAACCCATATGCCAAATCATTGGAGCGCGTCTTTGGCTGTACGCGTACCCAGGAAGCCCCAGCATTCACTATGTCAGCATCAACCTGATCGGCATACAAATCTACGCTGTGACCAGCGTTCAGCGCGGCCAGTGTGATTTCACGGTTTGCTCTTCCCTGACCATCCCCTTTGCGGGCATACCGGGAAACAATCGCGATTTTCATTAATGAGATAAGCCCGTTCGGCCAAGTGGGCGGAATTTCTCGGGAAGTAGGGACATCACACGGTTGACCACTTTGCCCGGGGCAATCGCAACAGCTTCCTGCTCCAAAAGCTTATCCATGATTCCAAAACAGCTCCAGATGAGGATACTCGGAGCGTAGTAGCCACCCTGAAGCCAGTTTCCGAACGTAACAACTGAAATGGCAATCCATTCGAGCGATGTCGACGCACGCGTTACATCCCACAGTTTTATGATTACCCAGGACATCCGGCCCATCAAAACTATATAGAGAATGCCACCAATGATGCCTGTACTCACGATGATATTGGTGAAGTCAAGCTCTGTCGAAAACGTACCATCTTCACTGTCGGTACCGCCCTGACTGAAGCGGCGGCCAGCAATGGTTGTCGATCCCAGCCCGCGACCGATAGGGTTACGTATTCCACTGGTAAAGCCGATTTCAACCAGACCCGCATGTTTCGCAGCCGTAGAGCGCTCAGAGTTAAGCGGATTTGTCAGACCTTCAACCTGATGTTCAACAAAGACCGCGGCATTCTTGTCAAGGTTGAGTGAGCGCGTCTGATTCAGACCGAGGAGAAGACCCGCGATACCGATACCTACTCCAAGGATGATGCGCGGAATTCGGGTTGATGTTCGCTTATCCAGAAAGCTCCAGGAAATGATGCATCCCGCGAGGAGCATCACGACCCCTGAGCGGGATGACGATAGAAAGACCGTGGTTGTAATAAACAAAAATGGAATCGCATAGAGGTACTTTCGTTGGAGAAAGCGTGACCATGCAACCATCGCTCCCATCGACATCAGGATGACATACTCACCAAATGACAGGGATGATCCAAAGACACGGACAACATCGTTGGTCAGGTTTTGACGATACTTGGACACAACCATCCAGTAGCGCTCTACATTTGAAATCTCACCAAACTGCTGGCGTAAACCAATCATCGCAGCAATCACGGATGCCGCCAACAGGACTGTGCAAATATTGGACAGCGTGAGTTTTCCCCCGTGGTGTCTACCAACGAAAAACCATAGGAGTGGTCCGATGTAGAACAATGCGCCCCCAAGACCGACAAGGAGCCCGCCCTGATTTGGATTGAATATCTGAAGAACCATCACAACAAGCAAACCGATAGTCACTTTAACCGTGAAGTTTTTGGTTGATATCCAACGGTTACTGGCGATTCGAATAAAGAGAAGCGTGCCAACGGCAGCACCAATCAATGTTAACGGTTCATTGGACTGATAGCCGATGCTTGGTATGAGCTCGCGCCGAATGAGTCCGAGAAACGGGAGAAATCCAGCGAGTATCGAGAACCCAACCATCGGGTACTGGACAATGCTACCGCCAATAACAGCTGCAAGAATAAGCGCAATCATGATGCGCAGTGGTTCGGACAGGGTTCCGGCACTTGGCTCATCGATGCCGTAAAGACCAAGAGTAAATGGAACCAGCAAGAGGAGACCGCATCCTGCAAGTCCGGAGTACCGGATCAGCAGGTTATACACGCTGGACATTCGCTGGATTAGCACGTCCTACCTGAACAGTCGCAGTAATCCGGAAACTGTCGTTACAGCCCAGAGTGCATCCTGTAAGCCGAAGCGCCTTTGACCAGAGCGTGGCTGAACAAATATGCTGTCATCTGGCTTGACGGCAACATCCTTTGTCAAGTCACCCTTAAGCATTACCTCAACATTATGTGTCGTCGTCTCGTCCTTGCCATTGTCGAGTTTTCGGGTCAGCCGCACTTTTTTAAGATCTGCATTTTGCGCCGGCAGACCAGCGATCGACAGCGCTTCAAACAGTGTAAGTGATCGGTCATCCGGATAGACAATTTCACCGGTCTTTTGTGTCGCTCCGTTGGAACGAAAGACCTTTTTGTTCTGCGGAATAACCAGCACATCTCCAGCCTTCAGCTTGACATCTCCCTTGACAATGCCAGTTTCCAGAATTCCCCGAAGGTCAACTTTGATTGTTTCGCCATTTCGGACGATGCTTGCCTGAGACAGAGCCGCGGCTGGGGTTACACCACCGGCGGCATTCAGAACTGCCAAAATAGAGCCATCGCGTGGGACAACAACACTGCTCTGCGATCGGACCTCCCCAACAACCCGAACCATGGTTTCGCTTGGATCCGATTCATCGACAATGATATTGTCTCCGCTTTCAAGCGCAATATTCTGCTTGAGATCGCCGGTATACAGTTTGGTGACATCCACTGTAACCGGACCGGCTGCCCGGTATACAACAAGCTTGTAGAACTCGTAGCGGTCAGAAGGAAGTCCACCAGCGAGCGCCAGTACATCAAGAAGACGCATGCCATCCCGTAACTCAACCTTGCCTGCGCTTCGAACATCCCCGTAGATGTTTACCGTCATTGGTTCCCGGACGGCCACAGATATGGAGACAATCGGGTTTACAAGTTGTTTGGCGTCAATTATCGCCTTCTTTACCAGCACACCAATTTCAGAAACAGTCTTTCCAGTGACCAAAATCGGACCGAAAAAGTAGCTGATGCTGTTGTCGTTTTGAACCCGGGTGCCGGTAATCGAAAATTCGGGATGATTCAGCACTTGGATGGAGATGGTGTCTCCGACCTTGACTTTGTAATTGGATGCTACTGCTGGAGCCGGGGCCTGTGCATGCACAGCAGTTGCCGGGAGTCCCCCAAGCGCGACTAGAGAGGTCATCACGACCAATGGTTGATTCATTCGCATCACTTTGTTTCCGTACCCGATGATTCGACGGCAGCTGGTTCAGGGGTGCTCTCAACAGACTTGCCTGGGGTGTCCACATTTCCCGGGATGTAGTACTTTCCGTAACCATATCCATACCCGTAGCCATAGTAGTAGTAGTATCCACCACCAGGGCTTGAGATTCGGTTCAGCACGGTTCCAAGCACAGAGGTGCCGGCACGCTGCAGGAGTTCGACAGACCGGCGAATGTTGGCTTTCTTCGTATCTCCAAAGGCAACTACGATTAGAACTCCGTCCATCCGCGCTGAGAGCACTATAGAGTCTGCAACCAGTAATGTCGGTGGTGTGTCGAACAAAACGATGTCTGCACGCTCTTTCAACTGCTCTACAACGCGCTCCATTGCCGAACTGCCAAGGAGCTCTGCCGGATTGGGTGGTGGCGAGCCAGCAGGGACAATCCAGACATTGTCAACATTCGTCGGCTGCATGACGTCATCGAGAGTATGCGAATCAACCAGCACATCCGTCAGACCGGGATTCGACTCCACTTTGAAGAGCTTGTGCTGACTTGGGCGGCGAAGGTCGGCATCCACAATCACAACACGTTTACCATCAAGCGCAAGTGCCATCGCGAGATTTGCAGCCGTTGTTGACTTCCCTTCCGAAGGAACGGACGAAGTGATCAGAAGCGTACGCAGCTCGTTACCAACCGCCGCAAAGTTAAGGTTCGTTCGGAGACTTCGATAAGACTCCATGAGCGGTGAGAAACTCGAAATGTCACGGATAAGACGAAGTCCCTCTTCTTCCACCATCGGGACATGTCCAAGGCTTGGCAAGCGTAACACGCGTTCCGCTTCCTCAGGGCTATTAATGCGGTCATCCAAGAGTTCGAGCAAGAGTGCGATAGCAAACCCGAGCACAAGACCGACAACTGCAGCGAGGACGATATTTTGTTGCTTTTTTGGACGAATCGGGATGGTCGGGAGCAGTGCACGCTCAATCGGCTGAATATTGGTGCTGATGGTTTTGAGGCGTAGCTCAATGTTTTGCGCCTGGTCAGACCAGTACTTTGAGCGTTCCTGGCTTGACTTGATACGTGACTCGAGGCGTTGGTAGTAGTTTTCCCAAAGTGGGAACTGATTCAGACGGGCTTCTGCAGTCTTGAGGGATGTTGCTATTCCGGCGGCGCGTGTCGCGGCAGCTGATGCATCAATTTCAAGCTGGATGATGCGCTCATTCAGGGTCGCATAAGCAGGATTAAAGCGTGCCGTTCGCACGGGAGTAGACTTGCGGTATTTCACCAGTCGCTCGCGGAGTTCAGCAAGCTGCTTAGTCTTAACCACTATCGAATCCGAACTTGGCCCAAGTGTGGTCCCAAGGGATGTCAGTTCTGTTTCCAGTTCATCAATCTTCACTTGTAAGCCCTGAACTGTAGGGTCGGCATCCGGTGATGGAATATCACTCTTTGTGGTCGGGATGGACTTTAGGCGATCCCGGCTGCTTTCAATCTTACGCTGCGCTTCTATGGATGCAGCGCGGGCAGTATTGTATGCAATCTGAAGGTCTGTAACGACCTGCTGTTGGGCTTCCCGGTTACTTTGAAGATCTGGAAGATTTTTGTCCTTTTTCAGGGTCTGAAGCTCCGACAATGCCTTAACTGCATCTTCGTTGTTAACGCGTGCCTGATCCGATGCAAATTGGCTGGCTTGCCGAAGACTTGACTCACCCTTTGTCTTTACATTTTCGGTATAGACATCCACCAGTGTGTTTGCCGTATCCCGAACAAGACTCGGGTTGTCCCCTTCGACGGTCACTTCAATAATCGAAGTATTTTCGACGACATCGACAGAAACAATAGGAAGACTCTTTGCGTTAAGGCGGCGACCAACTTCGTCCTTAATCTCAGACCGCTGGATCATCTCAACCTGTGTCAATGGGGAATACTGCTGACTGAGCTGAAACAATGCAGCCAGAGGGTCTGTGCTGACGTTATTGATCACATAGGATGGCGGAGAAACCAGAAGCCGTGCAACAGCCCGGTATGTCGGGGCCTGTACCATGGTGATTAGAACACCAACGACCAGTACAAAAGCAAAGACCTGAAAAATGACCAGTCTGCGGCGACGGAACATGTCTCCATATTCCTGCAACGACAGCGATTGGCCGGTTTCGTTTACGCTTTCAACTCTCTCTTGCATGTAGCCCCTCGGGCGACATGGATACTCCCCAGCATCAATACGCCCCTTCTGCTTTCAATACTGCAGGTATTACACGCAATAACACCCAACAGTCAAGCAGAATAGAGCGGTGACGCAGATATTCCAGGTCCAGGTCAACCCATTCCGAAAAAGTGAGTCTACTACGTCCTGTAACCTCGCGGAGGCACAACAACCCTGGTTTTCCCTGTAATCGTGATTTTTGCAGTGTGGAATATGCATCAACTTCCTTTGGAAGATGAGGACGTGGACCGACTAAAGTCATCGTCCCGGATAGGACCAACCACAGCTGAGGGAGCTCATCAATAGACAAACGCCGGATTGCTCGCCCGACCCGGGTCACCCGCGGATCATTCTCCATTTTGAAAATGACCTCGCCTGCCTCATTGTCCGCCATCAACTGTTCTTTAATGGCATCCGCATCACGTCGCATACTACGGAACTTTGTGAACCAAAACTCACGACCATTTTGACCTACACGGAGCTGACGGTAAAAAATCGGGCTTCCATCTTCGATAGCGATGAACACTGCAACGCATGCCATGATGGGCGATAGAAGAATCAATGCGATTGCAGATACCACAATATCCAATAAGCGCTTTGTTGCCTCTTCGAAAGCGTTAAGTCGTCGCACAGTACCAAGCTCACCGGCACAGTGCTTTGAAACGGCAGCAGGTAACGTTACAGACATGACACGTCGGACACTTTTTCGTGTAATTCCATTTGAAACGGTCGAATTATCAATCATCGGTGCATTTCCGCGCACTACCATCTAACGTAACATCGACAGATAGTAAAAATTACCAGTGATAATCTCATTGTGACGAACAATGCGAGCACACCAGCGAGATTCTAACACACCTGATATTCGGTAAATGTTTCCCCAATCCACAGTGGAATAATCCTCTCGTCGGCTATACTTCTGAGGTGACTATGCATCCTGATGCGACCATTGCATCCGACACCCTCTGTTCCACCGGCGCAGCCTTCTGTCAGCACATCGCAGAGAATCCGACCAACCTTCCCGATGTAAGTGATCAGGCAGAGAATGCCGTCAAGCTCCTCGTCCTTGCAGCCCTGCGCGTCAAACATCACCTTACGACCGTCGCGCCTGTCAAGTGCCGCACCGTCGGTAATGTACACGCTGTCCGCTTTGAAATTCGGCAAAATGGCTGCATCTACGTCATCTGGAACCCCACAGATGCGATCGTCTACGGAGGAATCATCCCGGCGTTTCCTGAGCTCAAGCTTGGTCCGCGGGAAGGACGAATCGTGACTACCGATGAGCCGATTGGCCCGAGTGAGTCGCTCCTGAGTGCATACTCCGGCTTGGTTAAGTCGACGGCTACCGTCATCGCCGCTGATATCCGGCCCGACCCACATGCAGGAGCCTGCGTCGTAATTGGAGGTCAGGTTGGTGACACCCACGATGTCATTCTCTTCCACCGTGCCGGTGGCGAAAGTGCATCCATCACAATACTGCCCACCCCGACCGTCCACACCATCGCAGACAATCTCGTCATCGCCGTTCCCAGCCACTTGAGGCGCTATATGGTGACCCCGATGGGCGTGACCGCCGGAAGTTATTTCATCGATGCCGCAGGTGAAATCTCAACATGGATGAACACGGACATTGAGGCATCCAGTGAACTCTCCGGACGCCTTGACCCGGTCCCCCTAGATGTCATCATCAATAACTACCCTGCCCAGCGCCCGGATGACATCACGCTCAGCAAGGGAAGCAATTCCCTGCGTGTCCGTTACCCGGGCACAACGCCGCCTGAAAATACACTCTTTCTCCCCGATGCAGCATGCTGGTGTGGAGAGCTTGCCCCTTGGAGGATTGAATCCGCTTGAGTCATTACCGTCAACCAGCCCAGCACATCACGCAGGCAGTCCTCGCACCATCCAATCCGACCATCTCCTTTTCTCCCGACCGAAAGCACTTTCTCGCAATAGAACAGCCCAGCCATCCAACACTGGATGCACTGTCAAAACCATTTCTCAAGCTTGCTGGCTCGAGGTGGGACCCAACGCGCCCCGGTTACCAGACGACGGTACATGGGTCTGGAATCCGAATCACCGATGTAGCATCCGGGCTAGCGCGAACTGTTAACGACCTCCCGAATGGCGTTCGTATCGATGGTGTCAATTGGAGTCCGGATAGTAAGTGGCTATCCGTCACTGTCGATATTGACGGCGGTGGGATCGGGCTGTTTGTTATCGACATCGAAACACTGTCAAGCCGTGAGGTGCCGGGAGTACGTCTAAAGGACTCGCTGGCAACAACGGTGCAGTGGGTACGCGACAGTTCCGCACTGTATGCAACCGCTGTCCCGATGAATGAACGTCCGTTCCCAACACCAAAGGCAACCCCGGATGGACCAAACATTCAGGAAAGCCACGACAAGCGCACAAGAACTGCGACCTATCAGGACTTGCTGACATCTGCGCATGATGAAGCCTGCTTTGCGCACATCACGACGTGCCAGCTTATCCATATTGATGTCGGGAGCCTCGGCATTACGGAGATAGGTAAGCCATCGATGCTGGGAAGTTATCGGCAATCTCCGGACGGAAACTACTTGCTGGTAACCATCCTCAAGCAGCCGTTCTCCTATCGTGTGCCGGTACATTTGTTCGCACGTTCCGTACAGATTTGGACATCAGCAGGGACACCCGTTCACACCATTTGTGACCTTCCAGTCATGGATGAAATACCGCCGCAGGGAGTACCCGTTGGTCCACGCGGTATCCAATGGATCCGTCTGATGCCGTCAACTCTTCTCTGGACGGAAGCATTGGATGGCGGTGACCCGAAAGCGGACGTGCCACACCGCGACCGCTTGATGAAAACGGATGTGTCATTTGGACTTACGAGCGAGCCTCAGGAAATCACACGCATCCAACACCGTTTTGCGGATATTGACTGGCTCCCGCGCGTAGGAGATGTCATTCTCACGGAATATGATCGTGATCGGCGCTGGCGGACCAGCTGGCGGACATCGCTTTTGGATGCATCCAAACGGGAAGAGCTATGGAGTCTGTCGGTCAACGATGCCTACAATGACCCAGGTGACCTCGTATATGAGACGCTTCCGGATGGCACCAGCGTGGTGCGTGAACGTGATGGTATATGGTTCCTTACCGGGCGTGGAGCCAGCACGGAAGGAGACAGACCATTTCTGAATGCCTTTCATCCAGGGGATGGCATCACGGTGGAAGTCCACCGTTGCGGCTCCGACGCCTTTGAAACCTTTGTCGGATTCAGCCACGAAGAAGACCTCATCCTTTCCCGTCAGGATCCGACGACGCCTCCAAATCTCTGGCTCAATGGACGTAACCTTACTGGCTTTGTGGACCCTCATCCAGAGCTTACAGGGATGCACCGTGAGTTGGTCCGTTACAATCGCTCTGATGGTGTCCAATTAACGGGAACGCTGTTTCTGCCGCCGGGGCATGATCCGAAGCGGGATGGCCCACTCCCTACGCTGTTCTGGGCATACCCGGAAGAGTATTCCGATCCAGCCACCGCCGGGCAGGTCCGTGGCTCTGACCGTGTATTTACCCGCCTCGCCGGCACAAGTCCAGTCTGGTTTGCAGCCGCTGGCTGGGCAGTGCTTGCGGATGCATCCGTGCCTGTTATCGGCGACCCCGACACCATGAATGACACCTTTGCAGAGCAAATCGTAGATGCTGCAAAGAGTGCTGTCGACATGTTGGTATCACGTGGGATTTCAGATCCGCACCGTATTGTCTGTGGCGGACACTCCTATGGTGCCTTTATGACGGCAAACCTGCTTGCACATGCTCCGGGTTTGTTTTCGGCGGGAATTGCTCGCTCTGGTGCCTATAACCGGACGCTGACTCCATTTGGCTTTCAGTCTGAACGTCGTACTTACTGGGAAGCGCAGGAGATTTACCATAAGCTCTCCCCATTCACGTATGCCGACAAAATAACGGACCCGATTCTGCTGATTCATGGTGCCGCTGATAACAACCCCGGTACGCATACACAGCAATCCGAACGGTTCTATCAGGCACTCGCCGCTCATGGAGCGACAGTTAAGCTGGTTCTGCTTCCACATGAATCACACGGCTACCGGGCAGCTGAGTCGATTCTGCACACACTGGCAGAGATGATTGACTGGGCTAGCCGGTGGAGTGACCACCGCCTAACCGAACGAAAGTGGTCTCCTGTACGTGGTAAGGTTAAGCCATAATGTCCCTCGATTCCTCAGGCGTGGCGTCCGTCGAGAACCTCACTGTCCGCTATGGCACGAAGACGATTTTGTCGGACTTCTCGCTTGTGATCCCGGATGGTTGCACAGGACTGCTCGGTCCAAACGGTGCGGGTAAGACGACGCTGCTAAAAACACTTCTTGGTTTTGTAAGCCCCGCTGGCGGGCGAGGTCAGGTTTTAGGCCTTGATGTCGCATCACAAGGCATGCTCATCCGACAGAAAATCGGTCTCATGCCCGAGCAGGACTGTCACATCCCAGGCATGAATGCAGTTACATTTGTGGCCTATGCTGGCGAGCTGGCCGGAATGCCTGCAGCTCAGGCGATGCGCCGTGCGCATGAAGTGCTGGAGTATTGTGGACTCGGCGAGGCCCGCTACCGCAATGTTGAGACCTACTCTACCGGCATGAAGCAGCGGATCAAGCTCGCACAGGCACTGGTACATGGGCCGAAGCTGCTTTTCCTGGATGAACCCACCAACGGGTTGGACCCGGAAGGTCGCGATCAGATGCTCGACCTAATCCGTGATGTCAGCCATGGTAAGGGGCTATCGGTCGTCGTCTCAAGCCACCTCCTGCCGGACATCGAACGCACATGTGATTCCGTCCTCGTGCTTCGTCGGGGTGAGCTGATTCTCTCGGGGCCAATTGATGCCTTGCGCAGCACAACGGGCTGCACAGTCGATATCGAGTTGGCAGAACGCTCCGATGCTTTTGCTGAATCCATCGCAGCACTGGGCGGTGCTGTGGGCGAGATAAAGGGAAACCGTGTGCGAGTGGCATTTGCCGATGGCACAAAGGGCTTTGGGACGCTTGTCTTCCGGGCAGCAAAACTATCGGGAGCGCAGGTTCGTGGTTTTGCGCCGGCACAGCGTAGCCTTGAGGATGTCTTTATGGAGGCAATCGACCAATGAGTCAGCCCACTGTCCAAGAATCAACGGTCAATAGTCCGATTGCTGATCTGACATACCGAAACTACGATGGTCCGATCACAAGCCACACCTTCCGCTGGTGGGTCGTTGCGCTCTCCGTGCTCAGAACAAATCTTAAGAAGCCTGGTTTCTGGATTAATGGCGCCCTCATCGTCCTTATCTTCCTGTTTCAGGCCCTTTTATTCTTCTTTTCAAACAATGTTGCAGCCCGGATTGGCGGAGGAGGTGCTCCTGGCGATGCTCCTCAAAAACTGATGTCCTACGGGACGACCGCCTATCAGGCCATTTCCGCGACGAGCCTCCTGGTGACAATTGCCGCATTGATCGTTGGTAGTGGAAGCATTGCAGCAGACAACCGTGCAAATGCACTTCTGGTCTACCTGTCGAAACCCATCACAAAGGGCGATTATCTCCTCGGCAAATGGATGGGAGTTTTCATGCTCCTCGCCGGGATGGTCGTTCTCCCAACGATTTTGCTATGGGTCTTTTACGCGACGACATACGCCGATGAAGGTTTCTTCAAGCAGGAACCATGGTTGTGGGCGAAAATGCTTGCGACATCCCTTATCAGTCCGGTCATAAACACCAGCCTGATGATTGGCTTCTCCGCATGTACGAAAAATGCTCGTCTTGCTGGTTCGCTGTTTGCCGCATTCACATTCATCCTGCTCACGGTTTCCAATACGGCGGGTTTCCTGATGTTTCGAAATGCGACATTGGATCAGGATCTTGGTGCAGGAAAAGCTGTTGTGCGACGGGCCATTACGGTCCAGCACATCTCGGTCCGCGGTGTCGCAGATGGCCTTTCAATGGAGCTTCTCAACGTAGATCCAAAGAAGTTGATGGCCGGTGGCCCAAGGAAGCTACGCAGACGGATGCAGGCTCCCTATCCGCTTCCGCTGGTTGGAATTGGGTTGTTGATGATCATTCTGCCTATCGGTATCGCTCGCGCCAAGATTCGCGCTGTGGAGGTTGTATCCGGATGAGCCTAGACAACACCATCCACTTTGAGCACGTCTCCCGCTGGTATGGACAGGTCATTGGTCTCAATGATGTTTCCTTTACCATCCCAAAGGGACTGACGGCGCTCCTCGGACCAAACGGGGCCGGAAAGTCCACGATGCTAAAGCTTGTCACGGGCCAGATCAAGCCGACGACCGGCGGTATCGCGGTCCTTGGTGAGCAACCATTCGCGAACCCACGGGTTGCACGCAGCCTTGGTTACTGCCCGGAAATCGATAACTTCTATGAGGACATGACCGGACGGCAGTTTGTCGAGCTCATGGCAACCCTGAGTGGCTACAAGGGCCAGGACAAAACGCAACGGGTGCAGAACAGCATCGACCGTGTTGGGATGTCCGATCGCTGCGACCGTAAGCTTGGAGGGTACTCCAAGGGAATGCGCCAACGTATCAAGGTTGCACAGGCGATTGTGCATGATCCGAAGGTCCTCGTCCTGGATGAACCGTTGAATGGCCTTGATCCGCTTGGTCGACGGGACATGGTGAATCTGTACCAGCAGTTTGCCGAAGAAGGGATGTGCGTACTTATCAGCAGCCACATTCTCTATGAAGTCGAACAGATCACGGATCGTATTCTGGTGATGTACAAGGGGCGCCTCCTCGCGCAGGGCGGCATCAGGGATATCCGGAAACAGATTGACTCACATCCACACAGGATTTCACTTACAACAGATAACCCGCGCAAGCTGGCGGGTGCTCTTCTTTTGGATGACACCGTGATCAGTGCCCGGATGCCACAGGAAAATCACCGCGTGGTTGAAATAGAAACTGCACAGCCGGAAAGGTTCTACAGTAATCTGGCCGACATCATTTTGGATGGCGGCTTTGATGTTGAAGTTTTTCAGGCGCCTGACAACAATTTGGAAGCGGTCTTCCGCTATCTGGTGAGCGCATGACAGCCGATTTCCGCCTCTTTCTCAATGCGCTCAAGGATGTTCTGTCCAGCCGACGGATTTTTGTGGCTTTGTTTCTGATGGTCCTCCCGGCGATCATCGGTCTGATTTGGAAATCCGCAGCCGGTCCCCGCTTCGAGGCCCTTGAGTCGTACAACACACTGGCTGCAGGTCTCGTCTTTGGGTTTATCCTGACGATTCTTTCCGTCATTTACGGGACCGGAGTGCTCAGTCAGGAGCTAGAAGGTAGAACCATCGTCTATCTCCTCACGCGCCCAATTCCCCGCTGGAGAATCCTCCTTGCCAAGTACCTCGGGGCATGGCTTGCCATCACAGTTACCGTAAGTATCAGCGAAGTGTTGCTTGCGCTCGCGATGTTCGGGACGAAGCTCTCTGGCGTTCCTCTGATGAGTGACATCAGGATTATCCCACTTGGAGCAGCGGCATACGGAGCCCTCTTTCTCTTGCTCGCAACACTCCTCAGCAAGCCACTGTCCTACGGACTACTCTTCGCGTTCGGTTGGGAAAGCTGGGTTCCATCCCTGCCTGGTGGTTTTAGCCGCTGGTCGATTATGGCCTACCTTCGGACGCTTGCTCCACACCTTCAGGAAACGGCCGAAGCGACGACGGAAACCGGTGGTGGTGGCGGTGGTGACATCTCCGAGCTCCTGATGGCGTTCAACCCCGTGTCTATCCCGCAAATAACCGCTTGGTTTGCCATCCCGATCATCACATTGGTCTGTCTGGGTCTCAGCCTCTACTTCTTCAGCATCCGGGAATACAGCCCAAAAGAAGAAGCCAGCTAAATTGCATAAAAAAGACAAAACCCCGGCTTCCACCAGTATGCCGGGGTTTGTTCATTCAATCAGACAGACTATCAGCCTATACAAATAAGCTGTGTCATCGTACGGTGGTAAAGCCTGCCATCCACGGGAGTTGGTGTATTCAAACTCCACGTTCCACCCACAGGCCCCAGATCATTTACTCCCAGAATGGCACGCTCATCAAGAATACGCGCCTTGCCATCCAACACGTAGGTCGTCCCGTTCATCATCGTCCAGTAAATGGCGCCGCCTGCAACCACCGGGCTGCCGATAAAGCACCAGTACCAGCCATCCCGCTTGGAGCGTGTATCGGATGCGACATCGATTCCACGGCTGTTCACCGTTCGGGCTTCGACATTGGTTCCATAAACACCTGGGGCGGTTGGAAGCTCAAGGTACTCGGTCGAACCCGTTTTTGTATTGACACGCCCTACGGAATACAGCGGCCCCACCGGTCCACCACCGTACTCAGCGCGAATTGAGCTGAAGCAGAGGAACCAGTGCCAGTCTCCAACGACGATATTTGTAAACCAAGCAGGGAAAACGCGGAAGCCTTTAGCCTTTATATTGACATTTTGTTCAGTGACGTAGCGCTTTGATGCTTTGTCGTAGCTCCGAACTGTGGCATTCTCACCAAGTCTGTGGACGGCGATTTCCTTGCCTGTTCGACTGTCGAGAACCCGGTGCATACCAGTGTCTTCATCCAACCAGTACGCCCGGTCGCGATTCCAGTGCATGTTATAGAGAGCTTTCCCTGGGAGGTCCGCTTTCCAGATCGTCTTTCCTTCCGACCCCTTCGCAAGTGAAATGAGTGACAGGCCGCTCGGTCCCTCAGGGACATCGTGGTGGCCGCCGCGACCGATCATCACCGCGGAAGTCCCGTTGTGCGTCTTGCCAAGAACTGGTGTGTTGTAGTGGGTCAGGCCATCATCGGAGACCCAGAGCGTCTTACCTGATTTGGCATCGATTCCGCGAAGGTGATTCCAGGCATCTGACTGGCGGCGCGGATCGCGCGGATCACGTGGTTCTACTGAGAGAAGTGTGTTTCCGTAGAGGATTGGTTCAAATTGCTTGTTGAATGGCCGCCCCGTCGTCGGATCCCATGTGCGTCTCCAAACAACGCTGCCATCCGCCGTACAGCAAACGATATGACCACTCGAGTTGGTAAACCACACATGGGTGCCATTGGTTACAGGAGTCGGTGTACTGGAGTCCGAAAAGCCATAAGCATAGGGACTCTCCTCCTTCGCCGGGAGGTCTACAGACCATAACAGCTCGCCCGTATTTGCATCCGCCGCATGCCCGACAATATTACCGCCATCCTTGCGCGAGCGTGCATTACGAAGTGGCTCCATGGTTGTGAAGTAAATGCGGTCACCAAATTTGGCGATGCCGGATTGTCCGGTTTCGGGAAGCTCACTCTTGAACAATATATTGCGATTATCGATGACACTCCAGCGCCGCGGTGCGCGCTCCTTTGTCATCCAGCTTCCATCCGGTCCACCAGCCTGCGGCCACTCAGCCATGTTTGAGACTCCTTCGTCACAGCAAATGATGTGACATCATAGCCGACATCGACCTCTGTTTCGAACGGAGTATCCAATACAAAACGCGGCTCCTGAACCAGGAGCCGCGTTGTATTTCCGCAAAACGTTGTCTGTTTTTAGAAGCGAATGGACTTGACCAGCTCGAGAGGCTGTCCCTTCCCAAATGCAACATCGAGACCGAAGAGCCCCACTCCGTACGTAGACCCTCTGCTACTCGAATAACCCGCTCGCAGTGCAATCGGTCCAAGGCGTTGCTCCGCGCCAAGACGCATATCCTGACGTCCGAAGAAGTCAGCGATGTCGCCAGCGAGCGTTAGCCCCCCTTTGCGCATCGCGACACCAACGGTTGTAGTCTGCACTAATGGATCAATCAGCACATTATTTTGGTCACGGAATGTCAGATTAGGCTTGACAAAGTTTTGCGTGACAAAGCCGGCAGACCAATCCGCACCCAAAAGTTTGGTTGTCCCAGTTACTCCAATATCCGTTGCAATTCCTGTGCGGGAGAGATTACTTTCCCCCCCAAGCTCGGAACCAGGACCTGTAGTGAATTCCCCATTACTGAAAACGGTGGCTTCGTAGCGTGAATAGACGGCATTTAGGAGCTTTACGCGGGCTCCAACCGCCATTTTGACCACGGGCGCTGACTTACCGAGCCCTACACGGACCGCTGGAAGCTGGATGCCAAGACCAACGGATGGCAGCGCATAGACGCCCACTCCGGACACCTCAGCACCGGCACCATTGGGAATCAACCCGAATCCACCAGCATTCGCCCAGCTCTGGAGTGCTGCATTTGGATTAAGTCTGCCGCTTGCAACCCCACTTGCACCAATCTCGAGACTGCCAACCTGAAAGGCTGTTCCGACGTTCAGGCCAAATGTGCTGCTCTGTGTGGCATAGGTTCGTGCAAGAAAGGAAACCTGATCTTCGAGTGCGTTACCAGATTTATTAAAGAAGTCAGCAGTGTCGGAGAGGTTACCGATATTCCCGATAGCGCCACCGGCACGAAGGCCCACTCGAGGCGTTTGCAGACGGATATCACGTCCGCGCGCAAGCACCGCCGGGTTCGCAAGTCCACTAATACCTGCACCGATACCTGCCCCACCCATTGCCATCGCCCGAGCATCCTGTCCGATAGTAAGACTTGACTGAGCTTTAGCTAATGTAGGAACGGCTGCCAGAAATCCCGTCAAAAGTATCGATGTAACAACCCGTGTCTTCATAATGTAACTCCAAACGCATACGTAACTCCGAACTCGCCGGGTTATCTTTGGCTTGGATGCATAAGAACATCAGGGTGAAACGGGTTAATCTACCGGCTTTGGATCCTGCCAGACGCCGTCTTCCTTGAGAAGTCGGACCAGCTCCTCCACACCGACGCTTTGATCCACGGTACGGATTTCATCACGCTTGCGGTAAAGGGTGATCTTGCCACCGGCTTTGCCAACATAGCCGTAGTCAGCATCTGCCATTTCACCTGGCCCGTTGACAATACATCCCATGACAGCGATATCCAATCCGACGAGGTGCTGTGTAGCTGCCTTTACCTTAGCAAGGACGGTTGGGAGATCAAATTTCGTTCGGCCGCAGCTTGGGCAGGCGATGAACTCAACCTGCGTCTTGCGCAAACCAAGCGCTTGTAGGATCTCATAACAAACGGGGAGCTCCATGATCGGGTCTTCGGAGAGGCTGACACGAATGGTGTCGCCGATTCCTTCGGAGAGTAGCGTGGCAATCCCAGCAGTCGATTTGATACGGGCGTATTGACCATCCCCTGCTTCTGTAACACCCAAATGGAGTGGATAATCCATGCTTTCTTCAGCCATTCGGCGTGCCATCAGTCGGTTGGCAGCTAGCATAATCGGTACTCTGGATGCCTTGAGAGAGATGACGAGGTTGTTAAAGTCATGTTTACGGCAAATGCGCAGGTACTCCATTGCACTCTCGACCATGCCCTCGGGAGTATCTCCGTACGTCACGAGCATCCGTTCTGCAAGTGAGCCGTGATTGACACCGATGCGCATCGCGATGTCGCGGCGTTTCACAACCTCCAGTACAGGAATCAGAGACTCTTCGATGGCTGCACGTTGCTCATCATGCTCAACTTCCGTGAAGTCTGTACGACCAGTGTGTTTGTTGAAGACAAAGAGCCCCGGGTTGATGCGAACTTTGTCCACAAACTCGGCAACAGTGCGTGCGATGTCACTGCCCTGGTGATGGACATCCGCAACGATAGGTACATCAACGAGGCGTGCCTCAAGCTTGGCCTTTATTTCACCGAGCTTGTTTGCTTCCATCAGGGATGGTGTCGTCACGCGTACGATTTCCGCCCCCTTACGTGCCATTTCCGTGATTTGCCGTACGCATGAATCCACATTTTTTGTCTCCTCTGTAATCATGCTTTGGACGACAACGGGATGTTCTGAGCCAATCCACACTTTGCCAACGCGGACGCTACGGGTTTTGCGGCGGGGGTAGGTAAGAGACAGATTGGCAGATGGATTGTGCATGCCGCTAGTTTACCTGCCCGATACAGGAGTCTGTTCCTATATCCCAATTCAGAATGGCCAGCGTTTGCTGGCCATTGGTTCGAGGGGGTGGCGGTCACCGTTAGTCTCACCGGTGGCCCGCCACGCAGTTGTTTTATCAACTTGCATCCAATCAAAACACCGCTGAAATACCTGACTAGTGCCGGGGGAGTTCATAACTTGCGTAATGATATGCGTGGATATCCTGTTAACCGGGCAAAGAAAAAGCCCGCGGACGGTTGCCGCGGGCGTGTAAGGAGGAACATCAATGCAGCGGAACCGGCAGTCACACCGGGCATCGCTACGTGAATAGCATAACGTCGCTGCAGCTTCTTCAACACCGCGAAAGTACGGGAGTTTCAATGCAATCTTAAAAACCCGGTGAATTTAGCGTGAGGAGTAAATCCTGAATGACTGGTCCCCAGGTGGAAGACCACGGATCGCTTGGGCTGAGCTGACCGGGCAAAGAAAAAGCCCGCGGACGGTTGCCGCGGGCGTGTAAGGAGGAACAT
>CAZSGJ010000012.1:0-7002 GCA_964606305.1 uncultured Armatimonadia bacterium | reverse complement strand
CAATCTTAAAAACCCGGTGAATTTAGCGTGAGGAGTAAATCCTGAATGACTGGTCACCAGGTGGAAGACCACGGATCGCTTGGGCTTAGCTGACCGGGCAAAGAAAGAGCCCTCCTGCGCAACGCGCAGGAGGGCTCTGGGATTTGAATCGGCGTTATGCTGCTTTACGACGTGCGCGAAGCACTAATCCACCCAAGCCGGATGTCAGCAAGCCCATCATCGCCCACTCGCCAGGTTCTGGGACTGCGCTATTGCCGCCGCCACCATTTCCGCCGCCGCCGTTACCACCCGCCAATGCACCTACACGGAATGCACCGGATGTAAAGCCTGTTCCGCTGTAGTTGATCTTGACGCTGGTAAAGCCCCTGGAATCCGATGCACCAAAGAGCTGGACATCCCCTGCATAAAGGTCATTATTGAGAAAGACATTACTATTATCGAACTGATGCCCGATGGACCCCAGAAATGTCGTTCCGTTGTAGAAGTCGACCGACATGTTTTGGACATCTACGAGATCATCCCCGAGACCTTCAAAACCAAATGCCCCAACCGCGTTGGAAAATGTGAATGTATACAGCCCCGAACCGGAAAACTGAGAGACAAATGCACCATCCGCGAGCTCAGAGACCGCACTTGAACCCCAAACCGCCTGTGTGTCCCCGATAACGCCAGCAGTTGCTGTCGCACCAAGGTTTATCGTGTAGCCACCACCAGTGAGACTGGTAAATGTCCCACCGTTTGCAACCGTTGGATCGATTCGGACATTGGCAACCGTCTGCCATCCAGCATTTGTAGAGTTGTATGTTGTGAACTGCGCATGACCCGCTACACCGATGGACAGAAGCCCAACCATTGCGAATATTTTAGTAGATGTTCCGATTGTAGACATTTTGTGTTCCTTAGATGGAATCTTGATTCCGGCTGGACGCTTACCGTTGCCATAGGAACCGCACAAGGTATGCCAATCTCACACATAAGAACAAATAAATAAATATATGTTAAGTATAATGGAAGCCAATCCGGCCGACTGTGTGTCAGAGGATTACATAACCTAAGAGAGATGACTCAGACAGATCTTTTTCTGCTCTTTACGCCGGGCACGGTATGCCAATGTCGTACACATTGACAGCAATGCGATACCCGTAACCACTCCGGATGGCTCCGGTACAGCATCCGGTGACGTGGTATTCACACGAAATGCCCCTGCACTCATGGAGTTGCTTGAAAATTGGATGTCCACACCGGTAATGCCCCGTATGTCTTCCGCAGCAAAAAGACGGACATCCCCAGCAAAGTAGTCATAATTATCCCAAAACTGTGCGTTATCGGATGTCTGCTGAATTGTTCCAAGGAGCGTCGTGCCGTTGTAAAAACTGACAGTAAAATCCTGTTCCTCATAGAGGTCGTTGTTCATCACCTCAAAACCAAACCCGTACACAGCCGATGAAAACGACCAGAACAATTTCGTGGGAACATTATTGCAGAACGTTGCTACAACATCCCCCGTGGTCAGCTCACTATTCTTTCCCCAGACGACCTGATCAGACCCAATCTCATTAACGGTCGCAGCGGTCCCAAAAGAAAGATAACTGGATGCATTGGAAACATTGTTGATTACTGACCGCTGAGGAGCGGTTATTGGCAACAGCGATGTCGACGCTGACACCCACTGCTGTCGATCTTTAACGGTGAATTGTGCAAAGGTTGGTGTAGACAGTGACGCAACAACCAGACCAAATCCGATGCCAGCAAGCAGTTTCATTGCCATCCAACCTTTCTCTTCAAACCCATACTGAAATGGGTCTATTGTCGGGTTTACAGGTTGCCTTGAACACCTGCAATATAGTACAGACACCATCGTCTGTTTTGAACAAAACCCGTATTGCAGCATTTTCACCAATTGGGGAATGTAAGACATCCACTAAGTTGCCGATCCATCGAAGAAAATCAGCTGACGAGACAGGCTTCTGTGTGGGACGAACAGATTCCGGCGAGCCGAAAGAGATCAAAAGCTGCTGGACGAAAGCCAGTCTTCCAGGGCAGATTTCCCTGAACTCGATGACGACAGGCCCCGATGTCAGGAGCGTGTCACACATTTGGTCAATATCCAAAACCCCAGTCCTGACGAAATTTTGACAATCCAAAGCACACTAGACAACTTGATCGCTGAACAGTTCTCGAGTACGAATCCACCTTAAATGCCAAAAGCTCCCGCTGTGTTTACACAGCGGGAGCAGAGGGAACTAACTAAACCGAATCAGCGACGGCGGCGGGCCCGCACTACCAATCCACCAAGTCCGGTAACCATCATCGCCATAGCAGCCCATTCGCCTGGCTCAGGAACGGCACTGTTGGTGACATTGTTGTTTCCACCGAGACCGCCGTAGCGGAAGCCACCAGCGGAGAAACCATAGTCATCACCACTAAGGACGCGGACAGATGTGATTCCACCATCGTATGAACCTGCAAACAAGCGGGCTCCACCAAGGGAAGTGTCCCAACCATTCGCCATAACACCAGAGTTGTCAATCGTACGGTTGATGCTGCCCACCAGGGTAGAACCGTTGTAGAACTCAACCATAATGTCATGGGTGTCCATCAGGTCAATCGTCTGCAGCTCAAAGCCAAACGATGTCACTGCACTGGAGAACGTAAAGTCAGTTGACTCGCTCCAATAGAGCGTTGCATCGCCCTGGTTCAATGCCGAGTACGGAGCCGACGACCAAACCGGTTGCCAGTCTCCGCCGATGTTGCCAATAAAGCCATCTTTGTCGAAGTCAATGGTGAATGCACCACCGCCGATGGAACGAACTGAGTCCGTTTCATTTCCAGCGATACTCACACCGGTTGTGCTTCCGAGCCAGGTGGCATTAGGATTGTCGTAAGCAATGAACTGTGCGTGTGAAGGGGCTGACAGGCACGCCAGTACTCCACAAAGTCCTAAACCTAACAAGATATTTTTGTTCATTTTTATGTCCCTCAAACGTTGGCTGGAAACTCCCACCGCACTTTGCGATGTCTTTTTCCGACCAGATGTGAGGAATGGATGCAATGAACATGCCAAAACCAGTAATTGCCTGTGTAGTTATTCCAAATTATTTTTCGCAACGTCGGTGCATGTGACTCGTACAGACCTTAGTTACTCCATGCAAACCTGTGCAAAACCCTGCTAATTATCAAGACTTTATTCTGCTGCGGCCTTACCTGCGACAAATCCAGTGGACCACGCTGCCTGCAGGTTGTACCCTCCGACAGGACCAGCAATGTCCAATATCTCACCGCAGAGATAGAGGTCGGTCACCTTTCGACTCATCATCGTCCGGTTATCCACTTCAGGTAGTGCAACCCCGCCAGCAACTACTTCTCCGCGCTCAAGTGGCACCGCACGTACTTTTCCAAGAACCCAGCCTTTGAGTGCAACAACCAGACGCTGACGCGCCTTTGCAATTAAGTAGGCTCCTTTGATGTCCATATCCAGCATCGCCACCCGGGCAATCGGCCGGGCAAGCCTAGCTGGAGCAACGCTTTCAAGCAACGCACCTACAGATCTTCTTGGATAGTTCAGACACCACTTGTCAATCTCGGCACGCAGCTCATCTTCGCGCATGTCCGGAAAGAGATCGACTTCTGCCATGGATGCATCCGGCCAGGCTTCCGCAATCTCACGTGAAACACCCAGAGAAACGGGACCTGAGATTCCCTTGTGCGTAAACAACAGGTCACCACGCCAGCGCATTCTCTCTTTACCTTTATCGCCCTGTGCATTGACCGCACGCGCACGCAGAACACAATCCCTAAGGGATACCCCACTCCAATCCGCAGCCCAGGCAGGAGATTCCTCGAGGTACAGCGGGGCAAGCGCAGCCGTAAGAGGCACAATCGTATGCCCAAGGGATGCCATCCACTTCCAGCCATCGCCTGTACAACCCGTCATCGGGTACGAGGAACCACCAACTGCCACGATGACAGCATCGGCTCCAATGCGGCTACCATCGTCCATTTCAACGCCAATCGCCTTGTTATTGGTAACCAGCAGACCATGGATTTTTGCCCCAAGGATAATGTTGACCCCGGCTTCTCGCACAATCGCCTCCATGATCGCGACAACATCCTTGGCATCTGCAGGAGGCTCCGGGAATATACGGCCATCAGGGCGGGTGTAGACTTCCATACCCTTAGCCGTCAGC
The DNA here is from genome assembly GCA_964606305.1 of uncultured Armatimonadia bacterium. GTDB lineage: Bacteria > Armatimonadota > Armatimonadia > Armatimonadales > Armatimonadaceae > CAIRTT01. Next base: position 2,815 of record CAZSGJ010000012.1, on the reverse strand, counting down.
AGCTCGAGGTAGTCATCATTCGTAAACACGCGAAAGGCATTGCGCAGAAAGTTCGCCTCATTGTGACGAAACTTGTTGCGGACATCGTCCATCGGTCCGGCGTGGCAAAGATTACACTTGCCACCCCCTGATATGAGAATCTTGGTACCAAGGCGCTCCATCTTTTCCAGCAGGGTTACGTGCGCCCCAGCCCCGGCGGCTGCCCATGCTGCCAGCATGCCCGCTGCACCACCACCAACAACAACAACTCTCCGCTGCTTTACATCATCCACGCTGAATCACTCATTTCTTTCCTGCATCCATCTCACTTGCAGGCTTCGTCACCGCTGCACGGCGTAACCGGTCAGAAACGGCAGCCCAGGCATTAGTCGATGGCAACCCTGAAACAACAATACGCCCTGCTCCGGCATTATCAGCCTCATGCAAAGCCGCATACAATCGCGCCGCTACTGTCTTCGGATCACTCCCGAGCGTAACAACCCGCTCCCCTTGCGGAGGGTTGTCGCCAATCCAAAAGCACCAGACATCGCTTGCGGAAGTCATCGCAGAATCGACCCCGTGGCCTTCGGAAAGAACATCAATCGGACACCGAGGTGCGTAATGCCTGAGCGCTTGCCCGGGTGAACGTACCGGAGCGTCTACGCCCATCCGTTCCGCTGCCTTGACCGGAACAACCATCGCAATATCAGCTTCCGAGATATCCCCAGGGCGCAGGACTATCGCCGCATCGCCCGTAACATCCACCACTGTTGACTCAATTCCGACCTTACATTCACCACCATCCAGGATTAGGAGGTCATCCACCCAATCACCAAGGCCCAAAGCAACGTGCTGCGCATGCGTTGGCGAGATCGCCTCAGAACGGTTTGCACTTGGTGCAGCAAGCGGACAACCTGCGGCTGTAATCAGTGCACGGGCGCCCGGATGCGCTGGGATACGAACACCAACCGTTTTCCCACCTGCCATCACGATTGCAGGCACATCGCCCGCTGCTTGCACTACCAATGTCAATGGACCCGGCCAAAAGCGCTGCGCAAGTTCCTCAGCTAGCGGTGTCCAGTCTGCAGACAAGTCCCGTGCAGCAGCTACATCCGCGACGTGCACAATCACAGGATTCGTTGACGGACGCCCTTTCGCAGCAAAAATCGCCGAGACGGCTACGGGATTTAACGCATTGGCTCCGAGTCCGTAAACGGTCTCCGTAGGAAATGCAACAAGCTCTCCGCTCTGCAATCGGTTCGCAGCCTCAGCGAGACCGGCATCCAGTGTTAAAATCCTTGCAGCCACGAGGTTTAGTCTACCAGCGATGCCAATGACCCAAGCTCTTCAAGAACGCCTTGCTTGATATAACAGAGCATGGATTTTCTGTACAACCCGGCTACGCCATCGATGTTGCGCGTAAGCAGAATGAAACGGGATACACAGCTAATGGCATTCGTACCGCGCCCGATGCGTAGTACACCCACGATTTTCCTCTGTGGCGATTCCACCGTCAAGAACGGAACGAGAGGCCAGCAGGGCTGGGGGGATCCATTTGCTCAGCACGCTGCAGGGTCAAAAATCGCTATCGATAACCGCGCACGTGGCGGACGCTCAAGCCGAACATTCATAACGGAAGGTCTTTGGGAAAATGTCCTAAAGACTGCCCGTAAGGGGGATATCGTCTTCCTGCAATTCGGTCATAACGATGGCGGAGGAGTGAACGATTCCCGCCGTCGCGCAAGTCTGAAGGGCAATGGGGATGAAGCTACCGGCAGCGTCGATGCGCAGGGACGTCCTGAGACTGTCCTCACGTATGGAGCGTATTTGCGCCGGATGTCCAGTGATGCACAGGAAAAAGGCGTCGATGTCCTCCTTGTCACGCCGGTACCACGGAACAGATGGGCTGCGGGAAAAGTTCTTCGCGCAAGCAATGACTATGCGTTGTGGACACGTGAGGCTGGGAAGCGTGCACGGGTCCCCGTGTTTGACTTGAATGCACTGGTTGCAGACACTTACGACGCAATCGGTGAGAAAGCCGTTGAAGCGTTGTTTTATGCAGACTGGACGCACACCAGTCCCAGTGGCGCGGCATTCACAGCGAGACTCCTCCACAGGGCGCTCATTGATTGTAAAGAGCTGCGGTGGACGGCATTATTGGAACCGGCAACGGATGCAGCAGATAGCCCGTCTGTCAACAACACCAGACCCGGAACGGAATACCTGAGCCTGCCATGATGCACCTTACTATCGGAATTGACATTGGGACATCAAGTGTCCGGGTCGCCGCCTTTCCAACCGGAAGCTGGGACTTCCTAAGCGAGACCCTAGCATCACGCAGTATGCCGGTCTCCCGTGATACAGCCGGCGGTGAGACCGTCGACCCATTTGACCTGCTGGTGGCCGTTACCGATGCGATGGACGCCTGCCTCGAGAAAGTGCCAAATGGCAGCTGTATTGATGCGATCGGTACCAGCTGCTTCTGGCACTCTGTCGTCCCTGTCGACGATTCGGGGATGCCAATCGGACCTGTTTTGCTCTGGAGTGACCGTCGATGCGGCGAGATCGTTGATACCCTCCGTACAGAACAACCAGACCTTCCGAACATCACCGGATGTCCCTGGCATGCCAGCTTTGCGATCGCCAAGATCGAGTGGTGGCGCAGAAGCGGTTTTACAGAGCCCCACCGCTGGTTGTCCCCGGCGGAATGGGTTGAAAGCCAGCTGCTCGTGGATGCAGGCGGACCAAGCACCTGTATGGCCAGCGCCAGTGGCTGTATGCATCAGGAAAAGCATTGCTGGCTCGATTCCTATACTGGTTTGCTGAACCCGATTTC